>JBKQHH010000021.1:0-42380 GCA_052148875.1 Solirubrobacteraceae bacterium | reverse complement strand
GCGGCCGGCGGCGGCGGCGCCGCCGCAGCCGAAGCCTGCCCAGGATCCGGCGCCGGCCCCTGTCCCTACACGGCGGTGCAGATCGTCGGGCAGCGCGCCGAAGGCCTGCTGCGCTTTCCCGAGGCGGTCGCCGTCGACACCACCGGTGACGTGTACGTCGCCGACCAGCTGAGCTACGTCGTGCAGAAGCTCACCGCCGCCGGCGCGCTCGAGACGCAGTGGGGCTCCTACGGCGCCGGACACGGCCAGTTCGGCCCGATCGGCGGGCTGGCGGTCGACGCGGCCGGCGACGTGTACGTCGTCGACTCCAGCCACAACCGGATCGAGAAGTTCGGGCCCAACGGGGAATTCATCGCCGCCTGGGGGCGCGGCGGCAGCGAACTCGGGGAGTTCGACTTCGGCTCATCGCAGAACCCGAGCCAACCGCCCGGCGGCGGGATAGCGGTCGCCGGCGACCACGTGTACGTCGCGGACTCCGGCAACGACCGCATCGAGCGCTTCAACCTGGAAGGCGGGGAAGCGACGGCGTGGGGCGCCCGCGGCAGCGGCTCCGGGCAGTTCTCATACCCCCGCGCGGTGGCCGCCAGCGGAAGCGAGGTGATCGTCTCCGACGACGACAACCACCGCATCGAGAAGTTCAGCCCCGAAGGCGCCTTCGAAGCCGAAGCGGGCTCACAGGGCAAGGGTCCCGGACAGTTCGGCTTCCCCTACGGCGTCGCCCTCGACGCCGCCGGCGACGTGTACGTGGCCGACGACAGCAACGACCGCGTCGTCGAGCTCACCCCGCAGCTGGCGTTCGCCGGGGCGTGGGGCGGCGCCGGCTCCAAACCCGGACAGCTGGAGTTCCCGCGCGCGCTCGCCAGCGACCCGGCCGGAGACACGTACGTGGCGGACACCGCCAACGACCGCATCGAGGTGTTCGACCCGATCGGCGACTACCTGCGCACGCTCGGCGCCTCCGCGCGCGGCGCCGGGCAGCTGACCGCGCCGCGCGGCCTGGCGGTCGACCCGAGCGGCCGGCTGCTCGTGTCCGACACCGTCGATGACCGCATCGAGGCGTTCGCGCCCGGCAGCGACTCCTACGCCGAACAGTGGACGCTCGCCGCCGGGGTTCCCTCGAGCGCCGGCTTCACCTCGGCGACGGGCTTCGCCTCGCCCGCAGGCATCGCCGTCGACCCGCGCGGATCGGTGGACGTCGCCGACCCCGGCAACGAGCGCGTCGTGCACCTGTGGGGCGACGGCACGTTCCTCGGCGAGCTCGGCGGCCCGGGCGATCTCGGCGGCGCCGAACTGTCCGGCGCGGGCTCGGTGGCCGTGTCCGCCGCGACGGGCCAGACGTACGTCGCCGACACCGGCCACAACCGCATCCTCGTGTACGGCCCGGAAGGCTCGCTGCAGGCGAGGTGGGGGGCTGGCGGAGGCGATGGCGCGCCCGGCGGCGGCCAGGGCGCGTTCGACCAGCCCGACGCCCTCGCGCTCGCCCCGTCCGGAAACGTGTACGTGGCCGACACCGCCAACAACCGCGTCGTCGAGCTCTCGCCCGCGGGCGGCGTGATCGCCGAATGGGGCTCCAAGGGCACGGCCAACGGGCGCTTTCGTTCGCCGAGCGCCATCGCCGTGGACGCGGCGGGCGACTTGTACGTGCTCGACGGCGAAAACAACCGCGTGCAGGAGTTCACCGCGAGCGGGCGCTTCCTCGCCAGGTGGGGCGTCCGCGGCACGGGCCCCGGCGAATTCTCTCAACCCAGGGCCATCGCCGTGGGCTGCGAAGGCGACGTGTACGTGGCCGACACGAACAACAACCGCGTCGAGCGCTTCGAGCTCGCCTCCCCCGCCGCGAGCGGCTGTCTGGCGCCGGGCGCCTGGCCGCCGCCGCTGAACGTAGCGCCGGTGCTGCGGGCGAGCCTCCCGCGAACCGGCGGCGTGCTCGCGCGGCGCGCGCTGGCGCTCGAAGTGAGCTGCCGGCGAGGCTGCGGGATCCTCGTCACGGGGACGCTCTCCCCGCTGCGCCGCCGCGGCGCCGTGCCCCTGATCGCGGCCGCGCGCGGTCTTCCGCCCGCCGTCGCCGGCCACGTGCGCCTGCTCGTCGGGCCGAGCGCGCTGCGCCGGCTGCGCTCCGAGCTCGGCCGCCACCGGAGCATGACGGCGCGCGTCACGATCGTCGCCGCCGGCCCCACCGGCCTGCGAACCACCCTCACGCGCAGCTACCTGGTGACCCGCTGAGCCCCGTGCCGCCGAGCCCTCCGCCCACCGACCGGCGCAGCCGCCGAGCCCCGAAACCTGTCGAGCCCCGATAATGAGCGCATGAGCGTGGACGAGACCTTCGGCGAGGGCGAGCCTCCGGCCATCGATCACCGCACCGAGCGGGTCAGGATCGAGACCGAGCGCCACCGCATCGAGGGCGCGCTCACGCTCGCTCGCGACGGCTACCGCAGCCGTGTCTCCGATGTGCTGAACGCCTCCGAGCGCGACTTCATCACGCTCACCGACGTCACCGTCGCGCCGCTCGACGGGGGCCCGATCGAACTGCACGCGTACCTGACCCTCGCTCGCCGCCACATCGTGTTCGCGGTCGCCGCCGCCGACGCGCCGTAGAGGCGAACCGCACGCCGCCCCGTCGCTCAGGGCGTGAAGCTGCTCGCGCTGAAGACCGTGCCGGTGGGCGCGGAGGTGTTGGTCACGGCGACCGGGCCGGCGCCCGCCCCGGGCGGCACCTTCACCTTGATCTTCTTCGACGAGAACGACTTGACGGTCGCGGCCACGCCGTCGAAGCTCACCGTCGAGCTGGCGTTGAAGCCGACTCCCTTGATCGTGACGAGCGTGCCGGCGGCGCCGCTCTTCGGCGTCACTTCTGTCACCGACAGCGTCGGCGTGAACTTCGTCTTGCTCGTCACGGTCGCCACCGGCGTGGTCAGCGAGATCTTCCCGACGCGCGCGCCGTCTGGCACGATCGCTTCGACCTGCGTGGTGGACAGCACCTTGAAGCTCGCCGCCAGCTTGCCGAATTCGACCCGACTGACGGCGCCCAGAGCGCTGCCTTCGATCGTCACCGCGCTGCCGGTGATCCCCGAGCCCGGCGCGAAGCCGGCGAGCTTGGGGACGTTCGAGACGACGACCGCGCTCGGCGCGGAGTCCGCCGGCGGCCCGACGCCGGCGGCGTTGCCGGCGGTTTCCTGCACGCGGATCGTCGCGCCGACGTCGCTCGCGGTGAGCTCGTACGTCTGTCCGGTGGCGCCTTTGATCGCCGCGCAGCCCGCGCCGGACGCCTTGCAGCGCTCCCACTGATCGCCGATCGACGTGGGGCTGTTGGTCCACGTGCCCGCCGTCTCGGTCAGGGTCTGGCCCTCTTCGGCGATCCCCGATATCGCCGGCGGGGAGATGCTTTCAGGGCTGCCCGCCGTGGCGAACGCGCCCAGGCCGATCGGGCTGCCGACCCCCGTGGGACCGTCGTAGCCGACGGCCGCCTGGCAGGAGATCTCGCCGCACGATCCGTTGCTCCCCGAGACCACGTCGTAGAGATCGCCGCCTTCGCCGAGATGCGCGTAGAGCGTGGCGGCCGGGTAGGCGACGCCGTGCGAGCCGCCCGCGAGGGCGAACTCGGCGGCGACGATCGGCGAGGCCACCGACGTGCCCCCCCACACGCCCCAGCCCGTCGGCTGGCCGGTGCCTTCGGGCGTGCTGTCGTAGACGTCCACGCCGGTGTTCGGATTGCCGATCGCCGCCACGTCCGCGACCGAGCGCTCCGTCCCGCAGCCGGTGTCCGCGAAGTCGGACACGGCGCTCTGCCACGCCGGCGCCGCGAAGATCTCGCTGCACCCGCTGCCGCCTTCGCCCCATACCGTGCTGCTCCATGCTTCCTTCTTATCGGTGAGGCTCGTCCCGCCCACCGCCACCACGTCCGGCGAGTCGGCCGGGAAGTCGGCGGCGCGGGGTTCGCCGGGGCACGCTTCGTTGAGGTAGCCGCAGTCGCCGGAAGAGGCTGTGACGACGACTCCCGGGTTCTCGTAGAAGTCGGCGTTCAGTTCTGTGAAGAAGCTCGCGATCGCGGGTTCCTCGGGGCCGGCGTACGAGTTGCTGATCTCCGTCGCGCCCGCGTCCACCGCGGCGTCGACCGCGGCGCCGAGGTCGGTGAATTCTTCGCTCTTGGCCTCCACCAGCAGCACGTGGCAGTCCTGGCAGATCGCGTGGGCCATCTGCACGTCGATCGATATCTCGCTCGCCCATTCGCCGTTCACCGGTGGGAGCGGGCTCGCCTTTCCTTCCTCGTTGACCTTGCGAAAGCAGCCGTTCGCGCTCGTGCACGCCGGCAGCCCGAACTGTTCGTCGTACACGCCCAGGTCGGCTTCCGCGGTCGGATCGTCGAACGCGTCGACCACCGCGACCGTCTGCGTGGAGGACAGGGCGGTTTCGGCGGGCAGCGAGTAGGCGGCGTGCAGATCCTGCGGGGTCAGGTATCCGGGGAACGGTTCTTTGTAGGTCACCGCCGGGGTCGCGCCAGAGGCCGCTTCGGTCGCCTGCGCGGCGGCGCTCGCCTGGAGTTCGGCGGGCGTGAGCGACGCGGACACCAGCCGCATCGCCGTGCACGCCGCGGCGCCCGGACGGGGCGTGCCGCACAGCCGCTGCACGCGGTACGCCGACGGCGCCGGCGCGGCCGATTCGCTCGCGGCCGATTCGCTCGCGGCCGGCGCGCTCGCGGCGGACGCGGCGGACGCGCTCGAGCCGATCCCGGCAGCCAGCGCGCCGGCGGCGAGCAGTGTCGCCACCGCAAGCGTCCGCCGGCGCGTCGGCTGCTGCCCCTCCCCAGAGCAAGCCATCCCCATGCCGCCAATCGTACCCGCTCGGCGTCGAAAAATCGACACCTAGACACACGCGCGGGTTTTGAACTCAAACGAAGATCCGGGTCGGACCGCGGGCGGCTCGCGACGCACGCGCGCCTGGGCGGCCCCTACTGCGGCGGCGCGCTGCCCGCGTCCGCAGCCGCCGGCGCGCTCTCCGCGTCCGTGGCCGGCGCGGCCTGTGTGTCCACGGGCGCGGTGTCCGCACCCTCGCCTGCGGCCTCCTGCTCAGAACCCTTCAGGCCGTCGACGAGGCTGCCGGCCTTGGCGCTCGCGTTCTGGATGCGCTCGCGGTACTTGCCGCCCGTGCGCTCGTCCGCGGTGGTCGCGACCTTCTCCACCGCTTCGTGGATCTTGTCGCTGCGCTCGGCGGTCGCGTCCACGGCCTTCGTCTTCAGGTCCTTGAGTCTGTCTGCGATTCCCATGGCTGCCTTTCGAGAGAGTCGTTTCCGGGGCCATCTGTCGAGGGCGCCGTCGCGGCCATGCTACTCCTCGGCCGGCGGGCCGCGCCGGGCCTCGGGCGGCAGAGGATTCCTCGGTCTGCGAAGATGATCGCTCGGTATGTCCCAGACGCCGGTCACCGATGCGAGCGGGTCGCGCTCCCCACAGCGACGGCCTGCCTCGGTACGCGGTGCGGGCGCGCGTGAGCGCCTGCTGGACGCCGCGCTCGCGAAGTTCGACGCGGACGGCGCGCTCGGCGCGACGCTCGAGGACATCCGCCGCCACGCGGGCGTGAGCGTCGGCGCGCTCTACCACCACTTCCCCGACAAGGCCGGGCTCGCCGGCGCCCTGTACGCGGAGCTGAACGCCGACTTCCAGGAGGGCTTTCTCGCCGAGCTGCGCTCGCGCGCGAGCGCCGAGGACGGCGTCAAGGCCGGCGTGCGCTTCCACCTGCGCTGGGTCAGCGCCAACCGCAGCGCAGCCGCGTTCCTGCTCGGCGGACGGCCCGCCGACGACGCGCTGCTGCGCGAGCGCAACCGCGCGTTCTTCGCCGAGGCGACCGCCTGGTGGCAGCTGCACGTCCACTACGGCGTCCTGCGCGACCTGCCGTTCGACCTCATCCATGCGCTGTGGCTCGGCCCCGCGCAGGAGTACACCCGCCACTGGATCGCCGGACGCGCCAGGCGCGTGCCGGCGAGCGTCGCCGGCGTCCTCGCCGACGCCGCGTGGCAGACCCTGAAGGAGGCCCCATGACGTTCTACGACGACCTCGTATCCGCCGGACGCGAGCAGTCCGACGTCCTCGTTCGCGTGCAGCGCGGCGCCGACCGCGCCGTGGTCACGCTCGACGACCCCGCGAAGCTCAACGTGCTGAGCGCGCCGCTCGTGCGGCAGCTCAGGGCGGCGCTCGAGGAGCTGCTCGCCGACCGCGCGATCCGCGCGATCGTCCTCACCGGCGCCGATCCCGGCTTCTCCGCCGGCGGGGACCTGCGCATGATGGCCGGCGCGCCCGCCGCGCTCGCCTCCCCCGAGGGCGCCACCGACATCTGGCGCTGGATCCGCTACGAGTTCGGCGCCGTCGTGCGGCTGATCGCGCGCAGCGACGTCGCCTTCATCGCCGCCATCAACGGCCCCGCCGCCGGCGTCGGCCTCGCGTGGGCGCTCACGTGCGATCTCGCCATCGCCTCCGAGCGGGCGCGCATCGTGCCCGCGTTCGGGCGCCTCGGCCTGCTGCCCGAGGTCGGGACCTCGTGGGCGATCACGCGGCGGCTGGGCTACCAGGGCGCGTTCGCGTACTACGCCGGCGGCGAGCAGCTCGACGCGCAGCGCGCGCTCGAGCTCGGGCTCGTGCACGAAGTCGTCGCCCACGAGCAGCTGCTCGCCGCCGCCGACGCATGGTGCACGCGCATCGCCGCCCTGCCCGCGCACGCGCTCGCCATGACCAAGCCGCTGCTGCGCGCCGCCGCCGACGGCAGCTGGGAGAGCACGCTCGCCATGGAGGAGTTCGCCGAGCCGCAGTGCTTTACGACGGGGGCGTTTCAGGAAGCGGTGCGGGGGATGCTGGCGGGCGGGTGAGCCCATCCGGCGTCCGAGCAGCGCCGACCGGTCCCGAGCATTTTCCTACCGTGGTAGGATCGTGTCCGTGGCCAGTCAGAAGCGATCGATCTCCTTCGAGGAGTCCGTGCTGAACGAGGCCGAGCAGCGGCTCGCCCAGTCCGGCGGGAGCCTGTCGGCCTTCGTGAACGCCGCCGTTCTGCACGAGCTGCAGGTGACTCGCGGCCGCGAGCTGCTCGCCGAGGACGAGGCGCAGCTCGGAGCGATCCCCGCGAAGATCAAGACCCAGGTCGCCGCCGAGTGGCCGGCCTGACCCTCGACGCCGGTGCGCTGATCGCATACGAGCGCGGGGATGAGCGCATCCGCGCGATCCTCACCGCCGCCTACGCGCGGGGTCTCGTGCCAACGGTCCCCGCGATCGCGCTCGCGGAGGTCTGGCGCGGCGACGCCAAGGACGCTCGCGTCGCCCGTCTTCTGAAGGCCTGCTCGATCGAGACCGTCGACGAGCGGCTCGCGCGCGCCGCCGGCGGCCTGCGTCGAGCCACAGCCGGGAGCACCACGGTCGACGCGTGCATCGCCGTCGGCGTCCGCCGGCGTCGCGACGCGATCGCGACGTCGGATCCCGGTGACATGCGAGCGCTGCTCGGCCGCGAATTCACGATCCTCGCGGTGTAGGTGATGCGGGCACAGCGTCGCGGGGTGTCAACGGACTGGGCGTGGGCGAGTTCCTTCGCGCGACGAGGACTACGCCACGATCGGGGAGCTCGACGCACGCTACGCCGACCTCGAGCTCGGGCTCGCCGACTGCGCGCTGCACATGTAGCGCACATCGGACTACGCTAGCCGCGTGGCGTCGGCTCCTCATCCACTCTCGCTGCGTCTCGGGCGCGACGGCCTGAGCGCACTCGACGAGATCGCACGGCGACGAGGTTTGAGCCGCGCTGAGGCAGCCCGACAGGCGATCACCGAGACAGCCGAGCGCGAGCGCAGGCGCGGCGGACTCGCAGCGGAGGCGAGGCGCCTGATGCAAGATAAGGGCTATGTGCGCGAAGCGCGGGACGTCGCCGAACTCATGGAGACCATGCGTGGTCCGCGGTGATGTCCATCGCATCGAGCTCCCAGGCAAGCGCGAGCACGCCCAGGAGGGCCGCCGCTACGCGGTGATCGTCCAGGCCGACGATCTGCTCGCCCTCTCCACGGTCGTCGTCTGCCCGACCTCGCGCTCGGCGTTCGCGGCCAGCTTCCATCCCGAGGTCACGATCGACGACCAACCGACGCAGGTCCTCTGCGAGATGGTCGGCGCCGTCGACGCTCGCGCGCTCGGCGACCGAGCCGCACACCTGACGCACGACGAGCTGCGCGCCGTCGAGGACGCCCTGCTGCTGGTACTCGATCTGCCATGAGCCACGGAGACGGCGAGCACACCAAGGGGGACGGGAGCTTCGGGACAACCTGCGAACCCCGTTCCCAACCTGGACCGGCTGCTTGAGCTTCTCATGGAGCCGGTCGGGCGGCAAGCCCGCCAGCGGGCGGCAGATACGATCCGCGCGAGGGTTTGAGTCTCGGCGGCTGCCTTGCAGAAGGTCGAACCCCGCTCTCCCAGGAGGCCAGGGTTTCGGCGTGCAGCGGCTTCTGGGCGCTCTGCTGGGATCTTGCGGGCCGGGAGCCGGTCAGGGTCGCGCGTCATAGGCCCGTCCGAGGCCGCTGGGTAACGATTCGGCTCCGATGCCGCGATCGCTTTGAGCGACGCGACCGACGGCGGGAGCAGAACGCGCGTCTGAATCCCGCCGTCCTGGATCGCGTTCTTGAGCTTCCCCTGGAGCCGATCGGCCGGAAGCCCAGTGTCGGGCAGCCGAGACAATCCGCCCCGGCAGACCGCGGACAGCGGCTTCAAATCCCTGTAGCTCAAGCGAAAAAACACGGAAGATGCGGCCTCGACCTATCAGGCGAGGCTGTCCACAGGGACGCGTGGGCCTTTTGCAGTGCTCTTGATGATCTATCCACAGACGCCACAGCCTGGCCACTCTGTGGATAAGTAGCGTAGCTATGTAGAACCTCAGTGTTTGTAGGCGCCGTAGAAACGTCCCATGCTGGGGTCAATCTGGCCTGTGGATGACCAGAAGCGTTATCAACAGGGACGTGGCGACAGCTGAATCATGGGCACCTTCGAGGCGGATGCAGGCTGCCGCGATTGCCGAGCGCGAGCGCGTGCAAGCCGAGCTCAATCGCGTGCGGGAGCGTCTAGACAGCCTCGCTGAGGAGATCGACGGCCTCCAGGCTACGCGTAGCGCTCTCGAAGACGAACTCGCTCTGCTCCTACGGCTCTCGCGATCCGCGGCCGATGAGCCCTCAACACCGTCGAGCGATGTCCGTCGCTTGCGCGTGGTTCCAAATGCTTCCCAGCTATCCAATGACGCGAACGCCATCGTGCTCCGGGGAGCCCAGATCCGGGAAACCGCAGTACGAACACTCGCTGCAGCGACGCAGGCAGGCCAGGCTGTGCATTATCGAACGTGGTTCGAGCTTGTCCGTCAGGCGGGCTTCATCCCGGCAGGGAAGGACCCCCTGGCGAGCTTTCTAACTCAGATCGCGCGCTCGCCCGTGGTCAAACGGAGTACGGCACCTGGCGTTTACAGCCTCGACCTAGATGCACCAGCGCGTGAGCACGCAAAGCTCGCGAGGTTGCAGAGGGAGCTTGACGAACTCGACCAAACACCGCCGAGCAGGGATCTAGATGAGATAACCCAGCTACGCGAGCGGAAAGCCAGGATAACGACTGATGCCACACAGGTCGAACGCCGACTCGCGGAGGCGGAGCGTTCGCTGGGCGCGAGAGATAGCTGACTTGACTGCTCCACCAACCACAAATCAGCCCATCGGAGCCGAGGAGCTGGTCTTTGGACTAGTCTACGGTGCCGGAGCAGAAACCGAAACGTTCGAGGCACTGCTACGAGAGAGTATGGGCAATTGGGGTTACGACCTCCGCCTTGTTCATCTCAGCCGATATTTTCCTGCCCTTCTTGGAGAGGCCGACTTCCAGCGAGAGGCACCGAACGCCACCCGCAGGTTGCAAAACATGGGGGATGCGCTCCGCGAGAAGACGCGTCTCAACGAGATTGCTGCTCATCTCGCCGTATTCCTCATTGCCAGTAAGCGCGCCCGTTCAAGCTCAACAGACGGCCGAGTAGCTTGGCTTGTTCGTTCACTCAAGCGCAAAGAGGAAGTCGAGGCGCTCCGCAAGCTCTATGGCCCGCGGTTTATCCTGGTCGCTCTCCACGTACCTGATTCACAGCGCCACCACAATCTTGAGAATCGGTGGGAGAGATGGGCCAATGTTACCTCTCGGCGGTTTGACAGCGAGGCCCTCGAAGATATGCAACGCGACTACATGGACTCGGCCGTCGCGTATGGCCAAGGTGTGCGAGACACCTTTTCTCTCGCCGATTTCTTCATCGACGGACGTAGCGAGGCGAGTCTCAGTGAAGTCGTGCCACGAATGGTTCGCCTCATCTTCGGCGATGCGTTTGTCCCGCCGTATCGTGATGAACAGGCCATGTACCACGCCTTCACTGCTGGACTCCGAAGTGCCGAGATGGGCAGGCAGGTCGGTGCAGCCATAGTCACTCGTCAAGGTGAGCTGCTTGCAGTTGGTACGAACGACGTTCCGAGCGGAATTGGCGGACTCTACTGGTCACCAGACCAGCCCGATGGCCGCGACTTTGCTCGCCAACCACCGCTTGATTCGAACACGCTTTGGCAACGACGAGTAGCTCGCGAGCTACTAGCGCAAATGTCGCGTACAGGCTGGATGAATAAGCGGCGTCTCTCGAAGCTCAAGTCGGGCGACTACGATATTCCCGAGAGTAAGCTCGACAGTTTTTTGCGAGACGTCGATACTACCCGCTTCAGCTCAATCACTGAGTTTGGCCGATCGATTCATGCCGAGATGGACGCGATCACCTACGCCGCACGTCGCGGAATCTCGATCGATGACGCCACGATTGTGTGCACCACCTTCCCGTGCCATAATTGCACTAGGCACATAATCGGAAGCGGGATCAAACGGGTGTTGTACATCCATCCGTACGCCAAGAGCCTGGCACGTGAGCTGCACGATGATGTGCTGGTATTTGAGCCCGAGCAGCGCGGGTATGTTGATGGAATGGTCACCTTCGAACAGTACGTTGGTGTAGCGCCTCGCGTCTACCCGCAGTACTTCGACTTCGGCCAAACCAACCGAAAGGGCGAACGCGGGCGAGCCATGACAACCGGTTCACCCGATCAAGCCACCGCCCGGGTTCTCCAGAGCGCCGGATCGTTCGCGTTCGGCGGACCCGCTCTTCCGGCAAGCCATATAGCTGAACTCGAACGGCAGCTCACCGAAGACTTTGAGCGCCGTATAGCAAAAACAAAAGGACTTACGGTTCCAATCCCATTGGATGAGGAGGATGAAGAGTGAGTAACGATATCGATATCCGGCCGGCCACCGAGGATGATCTGATATGGCTCCGGAACGGGTTTGACCCGGACCAGATGGCAGAACAGGTACGTCTGGAGATCAGAGAGGCTCAGACGGCCTCTCCGACACCTAAGCACTGGCGGCCAGTAGACATAGACGAGGCTCTCCTACGATAGGCGCCTCCAGCGGGGGGTCGCCAATTATGGCGACCCCCTTTCAATGCCTGATGAGACCGCCCGCGACGCCTTCGGTTTCGCTGTGGCCCATGTCGCACAAGCGGCAGTGTGCGCATCACAGCGCGGTACGGTCCTAGTAGCCTCTGCGATCGACGACACGAAGTCGTCTCACCAGCGACCGCGGGGTAGGAAGTGGTCGCACCTCAAGCAGCGCGCGGGCGACCCTCACAGCCGCGGCTGCCACATCCTCGCCTGGCATATGGCCCGCGTGCGCCGCGGCGTTGCGCGGGTTGGCCAGCTGGTCCTTTACCTGGCCTATGCTCACAGCGAGTCCATCTCTTCTTCCTGCGTTGAGGCGATAGAGCTCGACGACACCGCTAACCCCTCTGAGAATCTTGTCGACCTCGCCCGACGGCCGCCCCGCTGCGATCAATTGATCTTGCGCAGCAGCCGACAGTGCTACCTCGGCTGCAGAGCAGGCCGAAATAACACATTGCCGATATTGCCTTCGGTGTGCTTGCACGACCGCATCAGCAAGCAGTTGTCGCTCGAGAGGCAAGGTCTGATGTGCAGATGCCGCCCCGAGGGCAGCCGTAAACTGAACGCTGCTTGATGCAGTCTGTCCTTGGATTACGACCGGCGTGGGGCCTCCGCCTCTGGCTGGCAGCACGTCGCGATTGAACAGCGTCAGACGAACGTTTGGCGTGGCCTCTAGCTCGATGTGCTCCCGAACGTTGCCCGACCATGCTGCCAGCCAGTCGCGTACTATTGTCAGCCAGCCGCCCATCTGCTTTGAGAACTCACCGGCCGACCCGAGTTCACCGAAGGCTTTGTCGAGTGCGCTATCGTCGCCGCAAAGATTTCCTCAGGAAGCGGCAGGGATATGCTCGAATACGCCCGCACGCTGGTTGTTCGACCTTGAGCCAAGGGGGGCTTCGGAAACAAAGGAATATCAAACTCCGATTTGCTGCTGATGTGCAACTCTTCGAGGCCGGTGCACGGAAGCGTTAGTTTCATCGGAGTCCCACCCACATGGACGTTGTAGGAACGTCCTTGAATGACCCGCGGCAGCAGCAGCAGCGGAGGATCAAGCTGGACGATCCCATCAATTCCGAAGTCAGCTGATAGAGGGGCCACAGATATTGAGCCTACCGATGGCTAACGCTTGTCGCTGTCAGACCGATGTCACAGGCCACAGACTCTACGTACCTCTGCGCCTTGTCGGGCCGTGGAGCCTGCCAGCGCGCTAACGTCGCACAATCGGCGTTGTGTGATACGGCCTGCCGGCTGGGGCACTTGGCGGCTCTTGCAAGCTACGCGGCTCGGCGATTCGCTTTCGAGTAGCTCCCGGAACTCCGGCCTGACCTCTGGCTGCTCCCAATACAGCGGGATCGCGCTGATGACGAAGGCCGAACTGCACGAGTGGCGATGGCTCGGAGATCCTTCGAGTTGGGCGTGCCTGGCCCCTGGCCCTATCGCGGGCGACGGCGTCGGTGGCCGCGAGGTGTACTTGACCAGCCGTCAACTATCTGACAGGATCGCTCGCGTGGACTACTCCGACCCAAATTACCGCCTGTTTGCAGACTCAAGCATCAATCCATACGACTATGACAAACACGGCCGAATCCTCGAAACCATGCTCCGTGAGCACGGAGGGTCGGATGGGCTCCTAGCCGTCTCTGAACTCCGCTCCACTGGTCTCGTCGCTGTCTTCCGCGACGGCCACATGGTGGCCCAAGAGAAGGGGCTCTTTTCGAAGCGAATCGAGATGATCGAGCGCATTTCTTACGCCGATGTATCCCTTCTCGTCATGCGCCAGGTCGGTGTCCGTGGGCGAGACGGAATGATCATCGACGGCATCGGCCACGGTCGAGAGCGGCTCTTCGAGCTGCGCTGGGGATGTGGAGGCCCCGTTTCAGAAGCCGATGCTGCCACAGAGCGAGACCGTATGTTTGCGGTGATCTCCTCGCTAGTAGAGGCCATATGACTCGGCTGATACGGAGGGGGCGCGCGCAACGATGAGTCTCTTCGGACGAAGAGCGTCCAAAGACGCAGACATGGGAGCATCCCGACTGCCGAGCAACCTGGTAGCGCGGCTCGAACCGTTCGGGCGTTTCGAGTATGATCCCAAGGGCAGTGGTGTAGACGCTATCGGCCATCCCAATGCCGAATATCCGTTGCTGCAGCTGGCTAAGCAGGACCCCGATGGGTTGCTCGGGGACCTTGCCGCGGCGACAGTGCCGATTGGCGGCTGGACGGTCTACGGCGCAATGAGGCTGGCCTGGCACTTCGGCCTTCTGAAGCCAGAGAGCTCACGGGACGACGGGGACGCGATCGGGCTAGCAGCGCTGCGGTTCATCCACGATGCGGGCGCGACGTGGGAGCAACTGAACACGGACGAAAAAGCGCTTTGGAGCCGTGCCGCGGGACAGCCATGGTGATTTCCCCATCTCCGAGCTACCACGAAGAAGCTAGGAGATGATAGGGGCGACAACGACCCATGGTGTACGCGTCAGACGCGCCCGGGTCATTCGGTTGGTGGAGCATGAAGCGAGGTAGCACCCTCGGTCCAGCGGTGGCCTTCCTTGATCCGGATGCGGTCGGTCCATGCCCCATCCCAATAGCGTTGAAACTGGGCGTCGCCGTCTATGATGTCGCCAGTCTTCCCTGGGTTCGGATACCAGCCGGGCTGTGACATTGCGGGTGCGTGGCGGTAGGTGGGTCCGAACAATGGCGTGTCGGCTAGCCGCTGGGTGTTGAGCAGGCGCCCGATCAGAACAGAAACCCACGCGGTTATGTCATAGCCGAGCCCCTCAACGTCATCGCCGCTTGCTCCTGTGTATAGATCTTCGTAGATGTCCCAGCTCGCCGACGACCTACGCTCACCAGGTCTCGCGGCGAGAGTGCCGAGCAACCCGATGACGATCGAGCCGAGAGCGGCAGCGGGGTTCACGTGCATGTCTTCCCACGGTGCGGTCGGGTTTTGACGGATGAATATCTTGTGGTCTCCCGGAGCCCGCACGCCGACACTGGCGAAGCCGAGGTCGAAGTCGCCCGCGAAGTCGCCGGACATTCCTGGGCTGCCGAAGATCGACTTGAGCTGCACGATCGACTTGCGTGCTATCCACGCGCTGAGATCGCGGTCCTGGTACATGATGTGGCGTACGAGCTGGCTCGCCGACTCAAGCTCGTGGAGCGTCAGCAGCTCACCGAACCGCTCGTGAGCGGTAAGAGGCGTCTCAGCAATCTGCATGACGCAGGAGGCCGCGAGTGCCGTTGTGCGAGGACCAGGAGGAGCCACGGCGAGGTATTCCCTGCAGGTCCGCTCCTCGGGCGGTTGCTCGGCTTTCTTGAAGAGCCCCATTGATCCCCCCGATTTCCGATCGCTCCCGCGCGAGCCAGCACTTCGCCTGGAATGTCACATGCCGCCGGCGACATACTACAAGCTCGCCGAAACATATGCTTTGACTCGTCCCAATAGAGCGCTTCACGGAGACCCGGTGGGAGACGGCCTGGGAGCAATGAGCGTCGAGCGTAGTGGGCAGCCGCGCACGACTCGGGGCCAAGCGAAGCGAATCCCAACCTGCAAGACTTCCCCGCTCAATTGGACCGCAACGGATCTCAGATGGAGGGATACGCATGGGATACACAGCCACGACGAGTCCAACGGGTTCGGTCAACAACATCAAGGTCAAATGCAGCGCTTGCTCCGCGACTCTGTACGTGCATCCAGACCATGCACGAGCGAGCGGCGGATGGAAGTGCCCGAGTTGCGGAAAGCAACACTGATCGCTTTAGGTACATATCGTGGCGATCAGGGACAAACTCGCGGCGCGCGCGGCCGAGCTGAGCACTGCTGCCGCGGAGGCGGCCGTCGTCCGCGCCCAACACGCGGGCGCGAGGTATCGCGGACTGCGGGCTGTCTTCAAGGACGAGGAAACCCCGATCACAGTCGAGACCGTCCTCGCGGGCCTGGTAGCGGCTGTGCGAGCCGATGAACATGAGGAGGACCGCTCCGCGCGCGATGTCTTTAGGACCGCACGTAGCCGGCGACGCAGGCTTGGGCTGCTGTCATTTGGTGCGGGCCCTCTGATTGGGGTGGCGACCCATATCGTCGACCTCTACTGCGAAACGGCGACCGTCTGCGATCTAGCCGAGTTGCACTCGATCGATCTCAGCGAACAGCAAGTCGCGGCTCACATGCTCGTCCTGTGGGGGATCCTGGAGAGTGTTGCCGAGGCAGAGGCGGTCATGATGGGCACCCGTACGCAAACCCTCGCGTCGATCATCGGAGGACGCATGCGCGGCGGCGTGGCCGAGCACATCCCCGACCGGCTCACCAAGCGCACGGCAATCCAGGTTCTGTCGGATGCACGTGGCGTCGTGGCGGATGCCCGAAAGGTTGCGGGCACCGGCAGCGTCGGTGGCGTTGTTTTCAGCGGGCACAGGACTAAGCAGGTCATCAAAAAGGCCGAACTCCAGCTGGGTGTGCCTAGCTGAAGAACCGCGGTGTCCAGCGTCATCGCACAGAGAGCAGGGCACCCTCTATTGCATCTGCGGCAAGCGCCTCGGCTACGCCCGCCACCGCGGCAAACGCGGCGGACAGTATGAGTACATCTCCTGCCTCAGCCGCGTCCAACGCGGCGAGCGCTGCGCGGTGCCCTACTTCCCGGTCGAGCGCACCGAACGAGCGATTGTGCGCCGCTACAAGCGCGAGGAGTTCAAAAACAACGAGCAAGACACCGTACGGGACGCAGTACGAACCTATGTGCGATCCAAGAGCGAGATCGCCCGCCGCGAGTCAGACCGCCACAACCGCCGCTTGCATGAACTCATCGGCGAGCAGCAGTCGCTTGTCCAGCTCTACTACAAAGGCGGTGTCTCCGAGGAGGTCTTGAAGGCCGAGCAGGAGCGCATCGAGGCTGAGCGCGCCCAAGCCCGGCAATGGGCTGAGGCCGCCGACCGCGAGGTCGAGGACGTCATGGCAGCGCTCAAGGACGCGCTGCTCCTTCTGGACGCGACCAAAATCATCTACGAGGCGCTCCCCAACAACGTCCGCCGGCTTGTCAACCAAGCCGTCTTCCTAGCGCTCACCGTCCGCGACCCCGACACCATCGACGCACAGCGAACCCCGTTCTTTGACGCCCTCCAGCAGCTCGCACAAGCCCTCTTGGAGGCCAACGAAACGCCCCAAACCGGCCAGAAACGGCCCCGGACGCCCCAAGACGCGGGCGGACGCCCCCAAGACGACGCCGGCCCCGATTTTCGGGGCCGGGGTTCGTACATAGGTCGAATGGCGGAGAGGGCGGGATTCGAACCCGCGATGGAGTTTGATCCCCATACTCGCTTAGCAGGCGAGTGCCTTCAGCCACTCGGCCACCTCTCCCTGAGGTCGTGCCAGTTTAGAGCCTGCGGGCGGTGCCGCGTGAGCGCGTAGCATCTGAACCCTCGCGGAAGGGTGGCAGAGCGGTTGAATGCGGCGGTCTTGAAAACCGTTAGGCGGGCGAACCCCGTCTCGGGGGTTCGAATCCCCCCCCTTCCGTTCCAGAGCCTCTCGCCTTACAGCCCGCCCGCGGAAGCGGCCGCCGACGTCCCGAGCACCTGCCCGGCGGCGCCGAGCGCCTGCGCCGCCAAGTACGGGCCGACCGTCCCCGCAGGCACCGGGATGGCGGTCTCGAAGCCGCTGCGGGGCACCACGGCGACCGTGCCGAGGCTCGTAGCGCTGGCCCCCGCGAGCAGCCTCCAGGAAGCCACGAGCGTCGCGCCGTTCCAGCTCGCGTAGACGGTCCCCGCTCCGGTACCCCCGGGCTGGAAGACGAAGGTTGGCGGGTGCGCCGGCGTGCCCGTCCATTCGAAGCGGAAGGCGCGATAGGACTCGTCGTGCGGCGGGAAGTGCGCGTCGAACAGCAGCGCGCCTTCGGGGCTGAACTCCGAGAGGTACGGTTCCTGGCCCCAGCCGACGAACCAGTCGCCGTTGGCGAGCGCCTGCACGTTCCCCTGGCTTTCCGCGAGCAGCGCCGGCGTGTGCGTCAGCCGGGTGGCCAGCGTCGCCGTGCCGGCCGGCTGGTTCAGGCTCACGACGATGCCGCGCGATTGATCGTGCGCCTTCGGCGAGTCGCCGTTGTCGAACTCGCTGATCGAGCCGTTGGGCAGTTCGCGCGGGTCGTGCTGCCAGGCGGTGCCCGTGCCGGGGCCCATCTTGAAATTGCTGTGCCTGCCCCCCAGGCGCCACAGGATCTGGCCGCTCGCAGCGGCGAGCTTGTAGACGGTCCACGTGTTGCGGCTGGAGATCAGCAGGCTGCCGTCGCGGTCGACGCTCATCGAGTTGAGGTGGAAGAAGTCGTACGGGTAGGCCGTCGTCGAGCGATTCGCCGGTTCGTAGGATTCGCTGAGCGCCACGTGGTCGATGCTCGTCCATTCGAACATCACCAGGCCGGTCTTGACGTCGATCTCCTGGAAGACGCTGTCCGTGATCCCGCCGTAGGCGGGACCGCCCACGGATGAGAGGTTGCACAGGATCGGGTCGTACGCCGTGATCAGCGCGGTACCCTGCGGCGTGAGCTGGAACTCGTGCAGGTCCGCCTGCAGCCCGTTGCCGGCGCGCACGTGCGCGATGTCCGTGTACGTGTCGTCGGCGACCATGTCTTCGCCCAGCCCGAACCCGTGCACGCTGATGTCGCCCTGCCACCACGTCAGCACTGGCTTGCCCTCGTATTCCTGGACCTCCAGGTTGGTCGCCTCGGTGTTGGCGGGCAGCGGCTTGAACCACAGCAGCCCGCCGCTCGGTTCGAGGATCATCGGCCCCGCCTGGCCGGTCCCGCCGTACGGCGCCACGAACACGTCGCCGCCCGCCACGGCTGGGGACTGCGCGGTCACCGTCACCACCGGCGGGCTCAGATCCGTGCGCGAGTGAAAGCCCTGCACCTCCGCGGGGCTGCCCGGCTGGGTGCTCCTGGGCGTCGAGCTGATCTGATCCTGGCTCGCGACCTGGAACTCGTCGAGCAGCGCTCGCACGGAGCCGCCGGTGCGCACGCGCGCGCTCACCGTCACGCGCTCGCCGGCGACGAACGGGCTCGACGGCAGGAAGCTCGCGCCGTCGCCCTGCGAATAGGGGGCCAGGCGCCCGCTGTGGGCGCCCGTGCGCGAGCCGACGACGCTGATCGCGCTCAGATCGCCCGCGGGCACGCCGAGGAAGCTGATCTGCGTCTGCGGGGTGGCGTCGCGGCTGCCCGCCAGCGGGGAGACCGTCACGACGCCGTCCTGCAGCGCCGAGTTGTTCAGGGTGGCCGGCGCGCACGCCGGCCCCGTCTGCGCCGCGGCGGCGCTCACCCCGATGAGCGCCAGCCCCAGGGCTGCGCCGGCCCCTAGGATGAGAGCGCGCATGGAGAGCATCGACCCGGAGCAGGATAGGAGAGTGGACAGACGCACCGCGATCAAGCATGGCCTGGTCGCCGGCGGGCTGCTGGCCGGGGCGGGCGCGGCGATCGCGGCGGCCGCCGTGGACACGGGCGGCGGCTCGAGCTCGCCGCCCGGCACCGCCCACACCCCCGCGCTCGCGCGCACGGCGCCCAGCGCCAGGTCCGACAAACCGAACATCCTCGTGATCGTCGTCGACCAGCTGCGCTTCCCGCAGTGGTTCTCGCCCGACCCCGCCGGCCTCGGCCTGCCGCCCAACCTCCAGCGCCTGCGCCAGGGCGCCGTGTCCTTCGCCAGGCACTACACCGCCTCCAACGACTGCTCGCCCGCGCGCTCCACGCTGCTGACCGGCCTGCACACGCACCAGACGGGCTGCATGATCACCGGCGGCAGCACCCTGGACCCGGGGTTCCCGACCTGGGGGACGATGCTGCGCGAGCACGGCTACGGCACGCGCTGGCTCGGCAAGTGGCACCTCACCCACGGCGACAACCACTGGACGGCGTTCACGGGCGAACGGGCGCTCGAGCGCTACGGCTTCGACGGCGGCGTCTTCCCCTCGCCGGACGGCGCCCCCGGCCAGGGCTGGCGCGTGGACCCGCACATCGCGGCCAGGTTCTCCGACTGGTTCGCCCAGGAGGGAGGCTCCGAGCCGTGGTGCACGACCGTCTCGTTCGTCAACCCGCACGACATCGCCTGGTGGTACAAGTGGAGCGATCGCGTTCCCGCGGAGGCGGGCGCCGAACGCACCGTGCAGCGGCTGCCGCCGAACTTCGAGACGCCGGAGCTGCTGATCGAGCACCGCAAGCCGCGCCTGCAGCGCTCCTTCCAGGACACCGCGGCGGCGTCGTTCGGCCCGGTGCCCTTCGGCGGCCCCGAAGCGGCCGGGAAATGGCTCGAATTCCTGGACCTCTACATGAAGATCCAGCTCGAGGTGGACCGCCACATCGGCAAGGTCATGCGCACGCTGGAAAGTCGTCCGGAGGTGGCGGCGAACACCGTGATCGTGTTCACCTCCGACCACGGCGAGTACGGCGCCTCGCACGGGCTGCGCGGCAAGGGCGCGAGCGCGTACGAAGAGTGCATCCGCGTGCCTCTGATCGTGAAGGACCCCCGCGGGCAGCTCACCGCCGCCCCCGAAACCCTCCGCACGCAGCTCAGCTCGAGCGTCGACGTCGCGCCGCTGCTGCTCACGATCGCCACCGGCTCGAACGACTGGCGCGGCGACCCGCACTACTCGCACATCGCGGGCCGCCTGGACCTCGCGGGCATCCTCGCCGACCCTGCGGCACCCGGACGCTCGTTCGTGCTGCATGCCACCGACGAGACGGTCACCGAGTTCGCGATCGAGCCGTACGCGGCGGACGCGCCGCTGCACATAGTCGCGATGCGCACGCCGCAGGCCAAGTTCGTGACCTACTCCAACTGGGCCTATGACGGGATCACCCCGCAGTCGCTGGGACAGGAAACCGAGCTGTACGACTACAGCACGCACAGCGGGCGGCTGGAGCTGCACAACAGCGCCGGCGAAAGCGCCCTGGAGGAAGGCCTGCGCGCCGAATACGAGCGCGCAGTCGACGAGGAGCTGCGCGCGCCCCTGCCCCGCCGCCTCATCTCCGCGCACGCGCGCGGCTTCGCCGACTACTTCTCGACCGCCAGGAACGACGCGGTCAGCGCCGCGGCCCGCCGCAAACGCCGCAGCGAACGCGAATCCGGCGAGCCGCGGGAATTGCCGCCGAACTCGCCGTTCAGGCGGGCGGGGCGGCGCGGCGCTCGCGGCGCTAATACCTGATCGTGGGCGAGGTTCCGATCACCGCACCCGCGGAGTCGAGCGCCTGCACGGCCACGTAGGAGCCGGCGGGCTCCGCCGGTAGCGGTATCGTCGTCTCGAAGCTCGCCCTCGGCGCGCTGGCCGCCGGCTTCAGGGTGCTCGCCGAGGACCCCGCGAGCACGTTCCAGGATGCGACTTCGGTCGCTCCGTTCCAGCTCGCGTACACGGTCGCCCCGCCGTGAGCGCCCGTCGCGGCCACGGCGACCGCGGCCGGCGGGTTCGCCGGCTGCCCGCTCCAGGGCGCCACGAAGGTCCGGTAGGACTCCCAGTCGGGCGGCAGATGGGCGTTGAACAGCACCTGCCCGGTGGCGCTGACCTCCGACAGGTAGCCCGCCTGGCCCCAGCCGACCATCCAGTCGCCGCCCGCCAGCGCCTGCACGTTGCCCTGGCTGCCCGCGACGAGCGGGTTCTGGTGTTCGTAGCTGCGCGCGAGCGTCGCCGTCATGTTCGCCATGTCGAGCGTCACTTCGATCGCGCGCGACTGCGGGTGCACCTGCGGGAAGGCGCCGTTGTCGAAGAACGTGATCGCGCCGTCCGGCTGCTGGCGCGCGTCGTGCTGCCACGCCGTCGCCGTGCCCGGGCCCATCTTGAAGCTCGAGCGCTTGCCGCCCAGCTCCCAGCGCACCTGGCCGGTCTTCGGGTCGACGTCGTATGCCGCCCACGTGTTGCGCGAGCTGACCAGCAGATCGCCGTCCTGCTCGACGTCGATCGAGTTGATGTGGAAGTAGTCGAACGGTTCCGCGCGCGTCGTGGGCGCGGCCGAGGAGTAGGAGTTCGCCAGCGGCACGTGGTCGAGGCTGTGCCACTCGTACATGACCAGGCCCGTCCTCAGGTCGATCTCCTGCACCAGCGTGTCCGCGACCGCGCCGTCGCTTGGCCCACCGACAGAGGACAGGTTGCAGTCGATCGCGTCGTAGACCGTGATCAGCCCGGTCCCCTGCGGGGTGATCTGGAATTCGTGCAGGTCCGGCTGGTAGCCGTTGCCGGCGCGGATCTCGGCGATGTCCTGGTAGGAGCTGTTGGCGATTACCTCGCCGGCCGTGTGGACGGAGCCCGCGATCAGCGGGTCCTGCCACCAGGTAAGCACGGGCCTGCCTTCGTACTGCTGCACGCGGAAGTCCGCGGCGCGCGCACCCGCGGGCGACAACGGCTTGAACCACACGAGTTCGCCGCGTTCGTTCAAGATCATCGGCCCGTACTGGCCGATGCCGGAGTACGGGGCGAGGAACAGGTCGCCGGTGGCCGTCTGCTCCTTGGCGGACACGATCACGTCCGGCGGGCGCAGTTCCGGGCGCGAGCGGAAGCTCTGGAATTCCTTGGGCGGGGGCGTCGGCGCGGAGCTCGTGCTCGTGCCCCTGCCGACGGCGTAGCTCGTCGCGCCCGGGACGTCGCGCACGGCCACGGTGAAGCTCCACGCGAAGGGGATCGCCTTGCCGTCTTCGCGCACCTCGGCGTGCACTGTGACGAGCTCGCCGCCGGCGAACGGCCGCGACGGCAGGAAGCTCGCGCCGTCGCCCTGGGAGTAGGCGGCCAGGCGCCCGGGGTGAGGCCCCGTGCGCGAGCCGCTGACGACGACATCCGCCAGCTCGCTCGCATGGACCCCGAGGAAGCTGATCTGGGCGGTGGCGGAGGCGTCCCTCGTGTCCGGCCCGGGAGACACCGTCACGCGTTCGCCGGCCAGCGCCGCCGAGACGTTCAGGCTCGCGGGCACGCAGCTGGGCGAGACGGGCTGCGGGACGGACGCCGAGCGCGCGGAGGGAAGCACCACCAGCCCCGCGAGCCCAGCGATCGCCGCCAGCGAGACGAGACCGGCGAGCACGGAGCGCACCCGTACCCACCGGGGCACCCGCGGACGGACGAACGGGCCGGGCACTAGTCCTTGACCGTCGCCGAGGTGCCGAGGACCGTGCCCGCGGAGTCGAGCGCGCGCACCGCCACGTACGGGCCGGCGCCGGGCGCCGCGATGCTCGTCTGGAAGCCCGTCCTGGCGGCGGTGGCCACAGGGGCGAGAGCGCTGGGCGAGGCGCCCGCGAGCACCTGCCAGGAGGCGACTTCGGTCGCCCCGTTCCAGCTCACCGAGACGGCGATCGTGCCGCCTGAGCCCGGCGTCGCCACCACCGACGGCACGCCCGGCGCCTGCCCGCTCCACGGCGCCAGGTAGGTCCTGAAGTCCTGGACGCTCTTGCCGAGCGTGCCGTCGAGCAGCACGTGCCCGGAGGAGTCGTACTCGGTGAAGTTGGGCAGCCCGCCGTAGCCCATCAGCCAGTCCCCGCCGGGCAGGCCGAGCGTGTTGCCCTGGCTGGAGGCGAGCAGCGTCTTCGTCGGGTTCGTGAACTGCTTGACCAGCGTGACCGTGTGCGTGGCGAGGTTGGGGTCGAGCAGCAGGCCGCGGGACTGCTTCTCCTTCGGCGGGTCCGAGCCGTTGTCGAACACCGAGATCAGGCCGCCGGGCTGCCACTCGGCGTCGTGCTGCCAGTAGGTGCGCGTGCCGGGGCCGAGCTTGAAGCTCGAGTGTTCGCCGCCCAGGCGCCAGCGCACGTTGCCGCTGCGCAGGTCCACGTCGTACAGCGTCCACGTGTTGCGCGAGGACAGCAGCAGATCTCCGTTGGGGCCCGGAGAGGTGGAGTTGATGTGAACGTAGTCCCACGGATACGGGGTCCTGGGCGCCGGGTTGTGGGATTCGCCGATCGGGATGTGCCCGAGCGCGTGCCATTCCCACATCACCAGGCCCGTCTTCACGTCGATCTCCTGGACCACCGAGTCGGTGATCACACCGGCGCTGAGGCCGTGGTAGGGGGAGAGGTTCATCTCGATCGGATCGAACATGTCGATCCAAGCGGTGCCTTCGGGCGTGAGCTGGAATTCGTGCAGGTCGGCGTGGTAGCCGTTGCCCGCGTGCACCGTTCCCACGCGCTGGTAGGCGGTGTTGTAGATCACGTCTTCGCCCTGCCCGAAGCCGACCTCGAGGATGCGGCCCTGCCACCACGTGAGCACGGGCTTGCCGGCGTACTGCTGCAACCGCAGGCTGCTGGCCTCCTCACCGGCCGGCAGTGGGTCAAACCAGACGAGGCCGCCGTTCTGTTCGGCGATCATCACGCCCGGCGAGCCGTCGCCCTGGTAGGGCGCCATCAGCAGGTCGCCGGGCGCGGCGCCGGGCCTGGCGGGCGTGGTGATGTCGACGGTCGAGGGCGTCAGCGACGGCGCCGTGCTGTAGTGCTGGACGGCGTGGGGATCGCCCGGGTTGATGGGGAACTCCGTCTGGCTGACCGGCGCCTGGTGGGCGATCGTGAAGCTGGAGCGCGCAGCGCGCGTGACTGCGCCCGTGGTCACCTGCGCGGTGACCGTCACCCGCTCGCCGGCCACGAACGGGTGCGCCGGCAGGAAGCTCTCGCCGGTCCCGGTCGAGTACGCGCGCAGGACGCCCGCGTGCGCGCCGCTGCGCGAGCCCGTCACGCGCACGTCCGCCACCGTCGTCGCCGATGTGCCGAGGAAGCTGATCTGCGTGCTCGGCGAGGCGTCCGGGGTGCCCGGCTCGGGCGAGACGGCGACCGGGTTGGCCGCCGCGGTGCGTGCCGAGGCGTCAGCCGTGAGCACGGCCGGGCTGACGGAGGAGGTCGATCCGCACGCGCACAGGCCGACGCCCACCGCCAGCGCCACGAGCAGCATGGGTGCGCGGGTCATCATCGAGTCGCCCCCGAGAATAGCCGGGACGCTCCGATCACCCGGCCGCCCGCATCCAGCGCCTGCACCTCGAAGCTCTCGATGGCCCGTGGCACGGGGATCGCCGTCTCGAAACCCGACCGGCGCACGGTCGCCACGGTGGCCAGATGGCTGGCGCTTGCGCCGGCCAGGACCCTCCAGGAGACGACCTGGGTGGCGCCGTTCCAGCTCACATAGACCGTCGTGGAGCCATGCGTCCGGCGGATGGCGGCAGCCGGTCGCGTGAGCGGCAGCCCGACCCACTGCTCCACCGTCGAGCGGTAGCTGAGGTCGGAACCGGGGAAGTTCGCTTCCAGCAGCAGCTTGCCCGACGGGCTGTACTCGGAGAAGTAGGGCTCCGAGCCCCAGCCGACGAACGCGTTGCCGTTTGCGAGCGGCTGCGTGTCCCCCATGTATTCGGATTCGAACTCGTCGTTGCTGCTGCCGGTGTACTGGGCCACGAGCGTCGCCACATGCGTGCTCTGGTCCAGTTTGAGCACGAGCCCGCGAGACGGCCCGGTCGCCGGGACGGAGGTGCCTCCACCGGTCAGCTGGCAGCAGTGGTCGTCGAACATGGTGACGGTAAGACCGGTATGCCCGCCCACCCCCAGCGCCACGTCGTGCTGCCATTGGAAGGCTGCCCCCGGGCCGAAGGAGAAGCTCGAGTGCCTGCCGCCGAGTGTCCATTCGATCCTGCCGGTGTCGATGTCGACGAGGTAGGCGGCCCACGTGTTGCGCATCGAGACGAGGAAGGTTCCGTTCCCGGCCACGTCGACCGCGTTGACGTGATAGGCGTCCCACGGGAACCCGTTGGTCGGCACGGTGGCGTATGAGTCGCCCAGCGGAATGTGGTCGAGCGCGTCCCAGCTGCGAAGCAGCTTGCCGGTCTTGAGGTTGTACTCCTGCACCGCCGAGTCGATCAGCGCCCCGTTGTAGGCGCCGCCGTAGCTCGAGAGGTTTCTGGCGATGTTCTTGTTCGCGGTCACCCACGCGTCTTCTCCGCGGATCACGAGCTCGTGCAGGGTGATCTTCCAGCCGTCCGCGCCTCTGAGCGTCGCGACCGTCTGGTAACGCTGGTTGACGACCACGTCTTCGCCGCTTTCCGTCTGTCCGGTGTTCGTGACCACGCCCTGCCACCAGGCGAGCGCCGGCTTGCCCTCGTAGGTCTGCAGGCTCAGGTTGGAGGCGACGAGCTTTTCCGGCACCGGCTGGAACCACACCGGCTGCAGGCTGCCGTCGAGGATCAGCGGCCCGCTCTGGCCGATCAGCGGGGGATAGTTGAGGTTGTAGAAGTTGGCGGTGAAGATGTAGCCGGGCGCCAGCTCGCCGGCGGTCACCGGACCGTCCTTGTGGAGGATGGGCGGGTGCAGCGACGGCGCGGTCACGAAGCTGTACGCGCCGCGCGTGGTGTACGCCCCGACCGGAGCGCCGTGGGAGTTCGCGAACGCGAGATCGACCGCGACGAAGCCCACCACGACGACGGCGACCGCGACCGCCAGGCGTCGCGTCGCTCCCGCCAGCGCGTCGGCGGGCCTGGGCAGCGCCGTGAAGGTGACCAGCGCCGCCGCCGCGGCCAGGCCACCGCCGATCAGGTATGCGAGCCGGAAGCCGTCGGTCAGCGACTGCGCCACCCCATGGCCGGTGCCGATCAGATGGCTGCTGCGCTGGGTTGCGAGCGTGACCAGGATCGCCAGCCCGAGCCCGCCGCCCACCTGGCGCGAGGTGTTGACGAGACCGGACGCGAGCCCCGCCTGCCCCTCCTTGGCGCCCTGGGTGGCGGCGATCGTCGAGGGGACGATCGACATCGCGATGCCCGCCGCCGTGAGCAGCCCGGGAATCATGATGTACACGATCGGGCTGCCGCTGGACCCGACTCGCGCGAGCAGCAGCATTCCGCCCGTCAACATGATCAGCCCGCCGCCGAGCACCGGGCGTACGCCGAAGCTGCTCACGAGCTTGCCGGTGCGCGAGGCGACCAGCATGATCATCAGCGTCATCGGCAGGAAGATGAGGCCGGTGTGCAGCGGCGAGAGGCCCAGCACCTGCTGCAGGTAGAGGGAGCTCACGAACCACATCGGGAACAGCGACGCGCTGAACAGCAGCACGATGTTGTTGGCGATCTGCAGCGGCTTGGTCAGCTCCTTGAAGGGAATCAGCGGTTCGGAGGCCAGGCGCGTCTCGATCACCCCGAACACCCCGAGCAGGGCCAGGCCGCCGATGATCGGGCCGAGCGCTGCGGGCGTGTCCCAGCCGGCGAGGCCCGCTTCCACGACCCCGTACACCAGCACCATCTGGCCGATCGTCAACGTCAGCGCGCCGGCGAGGTCGAAGCTGCGGGACGGGTGGGATCCTGATCCCCGGCGGCGCTCGCGCACGACCGCGTACGCCACCAGCGCGGCCGCGATCCCGATCGGGGGGTTGATCAGCAGCACCCAGCGCCAGCTGAGCTCCTGGGTGATGATCCCCCCGAACAGCATCCCGGCGGCGCCGCCGAGGCCGTTCATCGCCGCCCACGCGCCGATCGCGCGATTGAGCTGCGGGCCCGGCGCGAACGACGAGGTGATGATCGCCAGCGAGCACGCCGCCATCAGAGCGCCGCCGAGGCCCTGTATCGCACGCGCGACGACGAGCGTTCCGCGGTCGGGCGCGATGCCGCCGGCCAGCGAGGCGAGCGCGAACAGGAGCAGCGCGAGGACGAACATCCGGCGCTGCCCGAAGTGGTCGGCCGCGCGGCCGCCGAACATCAGGAAGCCCGCGAACGTGATCGCGTACGCGTCGACGATCCACTGCAGTTCGGGCGCGGAGAACCCGAGGCTCAACTGGATCGAGGGCAGCGCGACGTTGACGATGCTGAGGTCGAGGATGACCATGAACTGGGCCACGCAGCAGACGGCCAGCAGCCACCCCAAACCCGAGCCCTGCCGACCCTCGGCCGGGGGTGCCTCCGGCGCCCCCGGGCTCGCCGTCGTCTCGACGCTCATGACTGCTTATTAGACTGCGATTGGGGCTGCAAACGCCTGGTAGGGTGGGCGCCCGAGCCCTCAAGCGACGATTGGAGCCCGGCCCATGAGAAGAACGCCACTGACCGCCATGCTAACGCTCGTGGCCGCCCTGGCCGCCACTCTCGCGGTGGCGGGGTGCGGCGGCAAAGGGGGGAGCTCCTCCGCCAAGCAGACGACGAGCGGCCCCGCGACGACGACCACGCACAAGCACTCCACCAAACCCGCGTACTGAGCCGCGAGCTCACCGGCCGACCTAGGATCTCCCTCATCCCGACCGCCCGGGGCTCGGGAGCGAGGCGGCGTAGCTGATCGCCTTGACCGTCCGCGAGGTGCCGAGCACACGGCCGGCCCAGTCGAGCGCCTGCACCGCCACGTAGGGGTATTCCTTGGGCAGGGTGGTCGAGCTTTCGAAGCCACTGGCCGGGATCGTGGCCTGCATCGCCAGCGATCCGGCGTGCTTGCCCGCGAGCACGCGCCACGACGCGACTTCGGTCGCGCCGTTCCAGCTCGCGTGGACGATCGTCTCTTCGCCGGTGTCGTTCAGGCTGGCGAGCGCCGCCGGCGGGCTCAGCGGGCGTCCCCTCCAGGGGAAGCGGAAGGCGCGGTAGTAGGCCATGTCGAACGGCAGATTGGCGTCGAACAGCAGTGCGCCGTCTTTGTCGTACTCGCTGATCGCCGGTACCCCGCCGTAGCCGACGACCGTGTTGCCGTCGGCCAGCGTCTGCATGTTGCCCTGGCTTGCGGCGAGCAGCGGCGGGTTCGTGTGCGTGTACGCGGCGACGAGGCGCGCTTCATGGGTCTTGAAGTCGAGCGCGATCCGCACGGCGCGCGATTGCGAGTGGATCGGCGGGTTCGAGCCGTCGTCGAAGAAGGTGACTTCGCCGTCGGGGAGGACGCGCCCGTCGTGCTGCCACGCCGTTTCGGTGCCCGGCCCCATCTTGAAGGAGCTCTCGAGGCCGCCGAGGCGCCAGAGGATCTTGCCGGTGCCGCCTTCCAGCTGATAGCCGGCCCAGGTGCTGCGCGCCGAGATGAAGATGTTCCCGTCGGGCTCGGGATCGATCGAGTTGAGGTGAAACCAGTCCCACGGGGTCGCCGTCGTCAGCGCTTCGGTCTCGGACTCCGAGGCGCCGATGTGGTCGAGGCTGTGCCATTCCCAGCGCACGAGGCCCGTCTTCATGTCGATCTCCTGAATCGCCGTGTCGACGATCGCTCCGTCGCGTGCTCCTTTCAGCGGCGAGGTGTCGCAGCGGATCGGGTTGAACGCCGTGATGTATGCGATGTCGTGGGGGGCGATCTGGAAGTCGTGCAGGTCCGCCCGCAGGCCGTTGCCGCCTCGTACCGTGGCGACCGTCTGGTAGTGGGAGTTCATGACGACGTCTTCGCCCTGGCCGAATCCGAGCGCCAGCACGCGCCCCTTCCACCACGTCAGGTCGCGCTGACCTTCGTACGTCTGCTCGCTCAGGTCCTCAGCCGTTTCGCCGCCCGACAGCTTGTCGAACCACACGAGCTGGCCCTGCGGGGTGTAGATCAGCGGCCCGTACTGACCCGGGCCGGGCCCGTTGGTGGTGAGGATGTCGCCAGCCGCGGGATCGCGATCGGCGACGGTGACGTCCAGGATCGGGGCTTGGACGCCGGGCAGCGTGTCGAAGCTCTGGTAGTCGGCGGGCGCCGCCGGCGGGTTGGGGAACTCCGCGGCGCCCGCGGTCGGATACGGGGTATCGACGCGAAAGCCGAACGCGATCCGCCCGCCGCCGCTGCCGCTGGTCGGAGAGCGGCCGGCGCCGATCGCGGCCCGCACGGTCACGCGCTCGCCGGGGTCGAACGGCTTGTCGGGCACGAAGCTGGCGCCGTCGCCCTGGGAGTACCCGTACACGTGGCCCGGGTGGGCGCCGGAGCGGGAGCCGACGACCGAGACCTCCCGGATGCTCGTGACGTCCGTGCCGAGGAAGCTGATCTGGGTGTCCGGGTCGACCGTGTCGGTTCCCGGCTCGGGCGAGACGTCGACGTCGGTGCCGGGCAGGCTCGCGCTGTGTTCGAGCGTCGCGGGCAGGCAGGACGGCGAGATCCTGCTCGCCGTGTGGACCGCGCTCGCGCCGAACAGGCCGAGGCCGGGAGAGCCGCTCACGATCGCGGCCACGATCCATCCGAGGACCGCGACCAGCAGGACGATGTACCCGTTGCGTTTCATGTGCGCTTGCCGGCCGGACGCGACAATACCGAGGAACCCCGCGGCAGCCCGCGGGGATGCGCAGCGCGAGGGCATCCTTAGGAAGTTCTTCGTGGCGCCCGCGGCGCGGACATGGCGTACGCTCTGAGCGATGAGGGTGGGCGCGCTACTTCCCCTGCTGGCGGCGGCTGCGGGCCTCGCGATCGGGCCGTCGGCGGCGCTGGCGGACACGGCGGACGTCGCCGCGACGCAGACCTACCTGCAGGCGAACTACGCGTTCGTGCGCTACTTCACGTCGCACATCCCAGCTGCGAGAGCAGAGATTTCGAGCGTCCTCGCCGGGGTTCGACGCGAATGCCCGAGCGCTGCCGCCGGATCCCCGGAGAACGTCGACTCCGAACAGCTCAGCAACGAGGTGATCGGAACGATGGTGACGACCGTGGTTCAGCACAACCTTCCGCCGATCCGAACAGCGATCCGGGCGACCGCCCACCTGCGCTGGAGCAACGGCGCGCTCACCAGGGCCATCCAGGCATACGCAGCCAAGGGGAAGGTGCTCACCTCGCTGGCGGTGCCACATCTGTGCGCAGACGTGAAGGCCTGGGTCGCCGGCGACTTCCAAACGCTGCCCGCGAGCACCGCGAGCTTCGCCCCGCGCTTCATGTCCGTGTGGGTGGCGCCGGGCTATCTGCCCGCGGCGCTGTCCCCCTACGAGACCGCGGAAGATCGGACGCTTGCCCACCGCACAGCCCAGCTCGAAGAACAGTGGACGGAATTCGAAGCCTACGAAGTCGAAACGTGGGGCAAGATCATGAACGCGCTGGTGCTGCAGCCCTGACCTTTGCACGCGGCGCTCACGCGACCGCCCGCAGGTGCCGGTAGGGGGCGCCCCGCAGCTCGCGCACGAGCGCGTCGAGCACCCCCTCCTCGTCCTGCTCGCGGCCGTCGGTGACCGCGCCGATCACCGCGCGCTTGCGCTCGAGCAGCGTCGAGATCGTCTCGTCGATCGTGTCGGCGGCGAGCAGATATGAGGCGTTGACGGCGTCCTGCTGGCCGATGCGGTGGCAGCGATCCTCGGCCTGGTCGTGCGTGGCGGGCGTCCACGCGAGCTCGAGGAAGGCGATGTTCGAGGAGCGCGTCAGCGTGATGCCGTGGCCCGCGACCTCCAGCGAGCAGACGATCAGCTGGCTGGCCTCGCCGCCGGAGGACCCCTGGAAGGCCTGCAGCGCGGTGTCCCGGGACGCCGCGCTGTCCTCGCCGAGGATGTGCAGAGCCGTGGGGAAGCGGGCGAGCACGGCGCGCTGGATCTCGCGGTGGTGGGCGAACACGACCAGCGGCTCGCCGGAGGAGCAGAAGTCGTGGATCCAGGCGAGAGCGGCGTGGAGCTTGCCCCGCGCGGCCAGCAGCTTGAGCGCCTCCAGCCGTACCAGCCGCTCGGCGCGCAGGGCGGCGGCGACCTTCGCGTCGAGCTCGCGCAGATCCAGCGGCTGACTGCGCAGCCATGCGACGAGGTCGCTCTCGGCGAGCCGGTACTCGGCCTCGTTGTCCAGCTCGACCGGCACGATCGCGCGCGTCTTCGCGGGCAGCTGCGGCAGCACGTCGGCCTTCAGACGGCGCACGAAGCAGCGCGCGCGCAGGTGCCAATGCAGCCGCAGGTGCGCGTCCGCGCCTCGGAAGCGCTGCCCGAAGCGCACGCCCGAGCCGAAGTCGTCGAGCCGCCCGAGGATGCGCAGCTGGGAGATCAGCTCGGCCGGCCGGTTGGTGACGGGCGTGCCGCTCAGCGCGAGCACGAGCCCGTCGCGAGGCACGACCGCCGACAACCGCTGGACGGCCTGGGTGCGCTTGGCGGCCGCGTTCTTGCAGTAGTGGGACTCGTCGAGCACGAGCGCGCCCGGGCGCAGCGCGCACAGCTCCTGCAGGCGGCCGGCGACGATGTCGTAGTTGACGACGGTGATGTCGGCGACCGCGGCCTGAGCGACGTCGCCGCTGCCGGAGCCGCCGCCGTTGCCGCAGAGCGCGCGGGCGCTGCGCTGCGGCAGCCAGCGTTCGAGCTCGCGCAGCCAGTTGAGCTTGAGGCTCGCCGGGCAGACCACCACGGCCGGATAGGCGCCGGCGGCCTCGATCGCGGCGAGCGCCTCGATCGTCTTGCCGAGACCCTGCTCGTCGGCGAGGAACGCGCGCCGGCGGGCGAGCAGGTAGCTGACGCCGGCGCGCTGGAAGGGCTTGAGCTCGCCGCCGAGGCCGGCGACGTGCAGAGGCGCGTCGGTGGCGGCCGACAGCGCCACCAGCCCGGCGGCGCGCGCGTGCTGCTCGCGGATCTCCTGCAGCAGCGCGAGCGCGTCCGGGTCGACCCACACCTCGCCGTCGGCGAGGAACGCGTCCAGCTGCGGCACGCAGAACGGGTCCGCGCGGATCGCCGGAAGCTGGGCGTGCTCGCCTGCCTGTCCCCCGCGCAGGGGGGTGCCCCTCAGGGTGCGCGTGCCGCCGCGCGGGCCGACCGGCTCGAGCACGCCCCTCAGCGCCGCGAACTCCCGCACCAGGGCGGGGTCGTGGCCCGCGGCCAGCACGAACGTATCCTCCTCGTGCGCGTCCGAGCGCTCCAGCACGGCCGGCGGCGCCGGGCGCCCGTCCTCGAGCGCCGCGATGCAGCGCCTGGCGGCGGGGCTGAACCAGGCGTCGAGCGCGTCCATCAGCCGCCACGACTGGAGCGTCAGCGGGACCGTCGCACCGCCGGGGGCGCCGCTGGCGCGCTCGCGCAGCGCCCGCGGCAGGCGGCGCTCGTCGCCGAGCAGCACGAACACCGGCGACTCGCCCGGGGCGGGCGGGCCTCCAACCTCGACGCTGCCGCGCCACGTGGTGGCGCGCGTCAGCCAGGCGCTGACGCGCGGGTCGACGCTCACGTCCTCGATGTGCTCCAGCAGCTCCCTCAGCAGCTCGGCGTCGTGCTCGATCGCCGCCACGCCGAACGTCCCGGCCGGGCCCTCGAGCGCGCGCAGCCCGAAGCGAGCGGCGAGCGCGCGGGCGAGGTCGGCGCGCTCGGCGGCGATCAGGATCCAGTGCTCGCCGCGGCGGTCGCGGCGGAACTCGACGTCGTAGCGGGAGGCGAAGCGCTCGGCGCCGGATCGCGCATCCGCGCCTCCCCCGCGCTCGTCGCGCTCGCCTCCGCGCTCGCCGCCGACGGCCGATCGCAGCTCGGCCAGGGCCCGGCACGCGGCGTCGCTCAGTCGCACGCTCCCCGCCTGCTCGGCGAGCGTCTGCACGAGCTCGGCCGCGCGGTCGTCCAGCGGCACGAGCGCGCGGCCGATCGCGGGCACGTTGTAGGCGTCGGGATGCTCGAGCAGCGCGGCGACGGGCTCGGGCGCGGCGTCGGTGGCGAAGCTCAGCCACCAGTCCTCGTCGGGGCGGGCAAGGTCGACGAGGCACTCCTCGCGCCGGCGCCGTGCGCGGCGGCGTGCGATCGCGCGGGCGAGCGCGTCGCTGACGTCCGGACTGCCGGGCAGGCCGGCGAGCAGGCGGGCGAGCGCCTCGGCCTGGTCGGGACCGAGCGGGATGCACCATGCCCGCCCGACGGGGTCCCAGCGGCGCCCGGGGATAGCGCGCAGCAGCTGGCGCAGGCGCTCGTCGTAGGGGAAGCGCAGCACGGCCTCGTCGCGCTCGAGCGTGGCTGAAAAGGGAGCGTGGGACATGAGCAGAGCACGATAGGCGCCCGTGGGGATGTGTCGCTCGCGGGCGCGCCGCGGGCGCCGGCGCTCAGGCGTCGCGTTCGACTTTGGGGAGCGAACGCGTGATCGAGCGCGTGAGCGCCGCGCGCACGAGCAGCGCGAGACCGGGGATGGGCGAGGCGAGACGGATGTCGTAGACGAAGCGGGTGCCGCCGCCGGGCGCGGGCGCGAACTCCATCACGCCGACGTGGCCGCGCAGCGGGCTGCCCTTGGTGATGCGGTAGACGATCCGCTGGGCGGGGACGAACTCGGTGACGGTCTCCTCGAACGGCGGCAGCGGCCCGATCCGCAGCTGCCTGATGGAGCCGACCCCGTTGCGCTCCCCATCCTCGCCGTCGCGCAGGCGGGCGACCTTCGCCCCGAACACCTCGGCGAGGTTCTCGTGCTCGGCGAGGTGGGCGAAGATGCGCTCGGGCGGCTTGGCGAACTCGTGCTCGATGTGAACGTGATGGGCTCGCACTGGAGGACAGCCTAGAGGTCTGCGGCGTGCAGCAGTCCCTCGAGCCGCTCGAGCGCGGTGGGCGTGCCCATGGCGACGATCACGTCGCCGGAGAGCAGCGTCGTCTCGGCGGGCGGCTGCGGATGGAAGTCCGCCCCGCGACGCAGGCCGACGATCATCGAGCCGCCGCGGATGTCCCCCACGGCCTGGCCCACGCCGTCGCAGCCCGCGCCCACGGGGATCTCCTCCATGCGGTATTCGACGTCGACGTCGACGACGCCGCTCAGCTGGGGATGCAGCGCGAGCCTGGCCATCTCGGTGCCGCTGGCCTTGTACGGGGAGATGACGCGGTCGGCTCCAGCGCGCTTGAGCTTCTTCTCGGTGTCCTCGATGGCGGCCCGCGCGACGATCGGGATGTCCCCGCGCAGCCCGCGCGCGGTGAGCGTGATGAACACGTTGTTGGCGTCGGAGTCCGCGCACGCGATGATCGAGCGGGCGCGCGCGATCCCGGCCTGCACGAGCACGGCGTCGTCGGCGGCGTCGCCCTCGATGAAGCACAGGCCGAGCGCGTCGGCGAGATGGCGGTTGTCGCTGGTGGAGTCCACGACGACGTAGTCGGCGCGCGCGGCGCGCAGGTCCCGCGCGACCTGGCGCCCGACGCGGCCGAAGCCGCAGATGATGTGGTGGTCGGTGAGCGAGTCGATCATCCTCTGCATGCGCCGCGCGGCGAGCAGGTCGCCGAGGTGCCCGGCGACGAAGAACTCGGTGACCGTGGCGAGCGCGTAGAAGAGCGTACCGACGCCCAGCACGACGAGCGCGGTCTCGACGATCTGCCCGGCGGTGCTGCGCGGCTGCGGAAAGCCGCCGACGGTGGCGGCGGTGTCGAGCGCCCAGCGAAACCCATACCACAGGCCGACGTTCTCGCTGAGCGCGAGGCCGACCGCGCCGAGCAGCAGCAGGCAGACGACGATCGCGCCGAGCAGCGCGATGCGCCGTACGAACACGTTCAGCTGACCGTGCGTGGCCGCGCCGGCGTGGTCTGGCGCGCGGCGCAGCAGGCGATCGAGGTCCGACACGAGTCCCGCCCTTATACAGTAATCAAGGGATGCCGATGGCCACCCCGGATCGCGCCGAGCGCAGGGAGATCCTGGTGCTCGAGCACGAGGCGGACGTCCCCGCGGCGCTGTTCGAGGATTGGGCGCGCGAGCGCGGGCACGCTCTGTGCACGCTCGCGGTCCCCGAGCTCGAGCGCTGGCCGGATCCGCGCGCGTTCGACGTCGTGGTGAGCCTCGGCTCGGACGCCTCGGTGCACGCCTCGCCCGAGGAGTGGGTCACGCGCGAGATCGAGTTCCTGCGCAGCGCGCACGACGCCCGCGTGCACGTGCTCGGCATCTGCTTCGGCGCCCAGGCGCTCGCCAAGGCGCTCGGCGGCGAGGTCTCGCGCGCGCGGCGCATCCAGCTCGAGTGGACGACGCTCGAGACGCAGGACCGCGAGTTGATTCCGCCGGGCCCGTGGCTTCGCTGGCACGAAGACGTCTTCACGGTGCCCCCCGCCGGCCGCGAGCTCGCGCGCGCGGGCGGGGCGGGTGGGATCCCATTGGCCTTCGTGCAGGGCAGGAGCGTCGGCATCCAGTTCCATCCGGAGGTCGACGCCGGGCTCGCCGACACGTGGCTGCAGAGCTGGCGGCGCCGGCTGCTGGAGCGCGCCGTCGATGACGGGGCGCTGCGCCGCCAGGTGGCGCTCGCGGCGCCGGGCGCGCCGGCGCGAGCGCGCGATCTGTTCGATCGCATCGCCCGCCTGTGGGATGCGCAGGACGGCCGGACGCGCTCGAGCGCACGGCACGTGGCGGAGTCGGCCGAAGCGGCCGATGCGCCTATTCGTAGGTGAACTGATCGCCCGGCGGGCTCTTCGCGCTCTTGGCTTTGCCCACCGCGGCGGTCACGTCGACGGCCCCGGCCTTGTTCGCCGGCGCGACGACGGTGCAGCTGGTTTCGGAGGCGCAGTCGACTTCGGTCGCCGACTTGGATCCGAACTTGAACGCGGTCGCGCCCATGCCCGGGGCGAACCCGGCGCCGGTGATCGTGACGCTCGTGCCGCCGCCGGCGGGACCGCTGTCGGGAGCGACGCCTTCGACGGCGGGGATGAACTCGAACTGGTCGCCCTTGACGGCCGCGCTGGGCCCGCCCGCGGTCGTCACGGTGACGTTGACCGTTCCCGCCCCCGGCGGCGAGACGGCGGTGATCGACGTCGCGGAGTCGACGGTGTATTCGCGGGCGCCGCTCGCGCCGAAGCTGACGGCGGTGACGCCTTCGAAGTGCGTGCCGGTGATGATCACGGTCGTTCCGCCTGCGCCAGGGCCCTTCTTGGCCGAGAGCTTCTTGACGGTCGGCGCCGGCGCGTAGGTGAACCGGTCCGCCGGGCCGGTCGGGCTGGTGCCCGCGGGCACGGTCACGGTCACGTCCACGGTTCCGAGCGCCCCCGGCGGGGAGACCGCGGTGATCGTGGTCGGGGAGTGGACGGTGAATTTCTCGGCGCCGTTGGCGCCGAAGTGGACTGCCGTGGCGCCTTCGAAGTTGGTGCCTGTGATCGTCACGGTCGTTTCGCCGGTGCTCGCGCCGCTGTCGGGGCTCACGCCGGTGACGGTCGGGAGCGGTTCGCTGAAGGCGAGGTCGTGGGTGCCGCCGGCCGCGATGCCGTGGGCCTCGCTGAGCGCGCCGACCGCCACGGGGACGTCGCTGGGTTCACCGGAGCTGCCGTTGCCGAGCTCGCCGTATTTGTCTTCGCCCCAGGTCATGACGGCGCCGCTGCCGAGCAGCGCCATGCTGTGCTCGCCGCCGGCCGCGATCTCGGCGACCCCGGAGAGCCCGCTCACCGGCACCGGCGTTTCTTCGCTGGCGAGGATGCTGCCGTCGCCGAGCTCGCCGTATTTGTCTTCACCCCAGGCCATGACCGTGCCGCCCGCGAGCAGCGCGAGGCTGTGGCGCTGGCCGGCGGCGATCGCGCTCACGCCGCTCACGCCTTCGACCGCCACCGGCACGTCGCTGAAGCGTTCTGCCGGTTCTTCTTCTTCCCCGGGCGGGTCGACGGAGCTGTTGGCGAGCTGCCCGTACTGGTCTGAGCCCCACGCCATGACGCTGCCGTCGCTGAGCAGCGCGAGGCTGTGTTCGCCGCCCGCCGCGATCGCCGTCGCCCCGGTGAGGTCTTTGACGGCCACGGGCGCGTCGCTGTTGTTCGTGCCTCCGTTGCCGAGCTGTCCGTCTTCGTTTGCGCCCCAGGCCATGACCTTGCCGTCGCTGAGCAGCGCGAGGCTGTGTTCGCCGCCGGCCGCGATCGCGGTGACCCCGGTGAGGCCTTTGACGGCCACGGGCGTGGCGCTTTCGGCCGTGTTGCCGTCACCGAGCTGCCCGGATTCGTTGCCGCCCCACGCCATGACGGTGCCGTTGCTGAGCAGCGCGAGGCTCTGGTCGGCGCCGGCCGCGATCGCGGTGACGTGGGTCAGTCCTTCCACCGCCACGGGCACGTCGCTCGACGCGTATTCGCCGTCGCCGAGCTGCCCGGATGCGCCGTTCCCCCATGCCATGACGGTGCCGTTGCTCAGCAGCGCGAGGCTGTGGCGCCGGCCGGCGGCGACGGCGGTCACGAAGTTCAGGCCGTTCGCCAGCACCGGCGTGTCGCTCTGCATGAGACTGCCGTCGCCGAGCTGTCCGGACGAGTTCTGGCCCCAGCCGAGGACGCGGTAGTGGTGCAGCGCGACCGTGAGCGTCGCCGCTTCGCTGGTCGCTTTGCCCGCGGCGTTCGTGAACGCGGCGCGGTACTCGTAGCCGTTTTCCGAGGCCTGGGCGCTGGCGATCGTGAGCTGGTCCGCGGTGGCTCCCGCGACCGCGGACCACGTGACGGCGCCGTTGGTCGAGACTTCCCACTGCACGGTCGGCGCCGGGAAGCCCGACGCAGCCGCTTCGAAGGTCGCGCTCTGGCCGACTTCGACGGTCGTGCCGGCCGGCTCCTCGGTGACCGCGGGCGGCGTGTCCACGGTCAGCGTCGCCGCTTCGCTCGTCGCTTTGCCGGCCGCGTTGGTGAACACCGCGCGGTACTCGTCGCCGCGTTCCGATGCCGCGGTTTTGGCGATCGTGAGTTTGTCGGCGGTGGCGCCCGCGACCGGGCTCCATGTGCTGCCGCCGTCGGTCGAGACTTCCCACTGCACGGTCGGCGCGGGAAAGCCCGACGCGGTCGCTTCGAAGGTCGCGCTCTGGCCTTCGTCGACGGTCGCGCTGACGGGCTGTTTGGTCACGGCGGGCAGCTTCTGCACGGTCAGCGTGGCCGCTTCGCTCGTAGCTTCACCGGCGGCGTTGGTGAACACGGCACGGAACTGGTCGCCGCTTTCGGAGGTCTTGGCGCTCGCGATCGTGAGCTGGTCCGAGGTGGCGCCCGCGACGTTCTTCCACGTGCCGCCGCCGTTGGTGGAGATCTGCCATTGCACGGTCGGCGCGGGAAACCCGGAGGCAGCCGCTTCGAAGACCGCGCTCTGGCCTTCTTCGACGGTCACGCTGACGGGCTGCAGGGTCACGGCGGGTTTGCTGGTCACGGTCAGCGTGGCCGTTTTGCTGGTCGCCTGGCCAGCCGTGTTGGTGAACACGGCGGCGTACTCGTCGCCGCTTTCGGCGAGGCTGGTGCTCGCGATCGTGAGCCGGTCGGAGTTGGCGCCGGGGATGAATTTGAAGAGTTTGCCGCCGTCGGTCGAGATCTCCCACTGCACGGTCGGTTCCGGGGTCCCCGACGCGGCCGCTTCGAACGTCGCGCTGTGGCCTTCTTCGACGGTCACGCTGACCGGCTGCAGGGTGACTTTGGGAGCTTTGTTGGCCGCGGGCTTGACCGCACCGTCCACGCGAGCCCAGGCGGAGGCGCCCGACAGGGCGCCGGCGAGCAGCGCCGTCGCGAGCAGCGCGGCGAACAGCCGTATCTTGGCCGACCTGGCTCCCGTGGTCATCCCTGCCATCGATCCTCTCCCCATCCGGTCGTCGGAGACTACCAGCGTGATATCGGGCAATCAAGCCGCGCCGAGCATCGGCGCACGGGCAGCATGACCGAGGCGGCCAGCGCCAGGGCGTTGAGCGCACGCGCGCGCGGTGACGGCGCGAGCCACACCCTAGACTGGGTAGCCCATGGCGAAAAGATTCAGGCTGTTCGGGCGCGGATCGCCGGAGCCGCCGACAGGCTCGCGGGAGGGTGCGCGGCCCGGTGGCGTCGAATCGGAGCTCGCGGCCGAGAACGAGGCCCGTCGCCGGGCATCGAGGGATGAGGCCGACAGCCAGGCCGACGTCAACGAGGCTCGGCGCCGGACATCCGAAAGCGAAGCGCGCGAGCAGGCCGTCGTCAACGAGGCTCGCCGCCAGGCGTCCGACCAGGCGGCGCGCAGTCAGGCGGCCGCGAACGAGTCGCGCCGCCGAGCCGACGAGGACGGTCGCCCGCGGACGTGAGTCGGTGACGCTGCGTGAGTCAGGGTGAGAATGGCAGCTCGACGGTGCTCGACTGCCACGTGGCGCGGTCGGCGCTGGCGTCGTAGGCGCCTTCCTCGTCGAGGAGGAACCCCCATCCCGACCAGATCCCGGCGCCGTTGACCCGGCTGCCGGCGGCGAGCGCGCCGGCGAGGGCGGCGGTCGCGGTGGTGATGTTCTCCACGCTGGGCAGGTGCCACGGGTCAGCCGAGTAGGAGGGGAGCACCGGCACGATCCTCGTCGTCGGGGCCACGTTGGCGCTGTAGTAGGCGAGGCTGCCTTCGACCCACTGCTCGTAGACGGCGATGCTCTTGCTTTCGCTGTCGTAGTAGAGAGGGTCGATCTGCGTCACCAGCTGCGAGACCTGTTTCAGGTACGAAGGTGTCCAGTTCGTGGTGGTGGCGGGAGCCGTGATCGAGAGACGCCCGTGGAATCCCACCCGCTGGAACATCGAATCGAGTTCTTCGAGCAGCGCGGGGAAGCCCGGCGTCACGGGGTAGGGCTCGAGATCCAGCTGCACGCCGGAGATGCCCAGGCCGAGCGACGATTCCACCTCGGAGACGATGTTGGCACGCGTCACCGGGTCATCCAGATCGAGGCCCTTGTGCTTCGTCTTGACCTTTCCGTTGAAGACAGCCGTGACGGTGAGGTCAGATCCGTGTTCGGCGTTGTACGCCGTCGCGAGGTCCACCCAGCGGGCGAGCATTTCCCTGTTGCGCTTCGGCACTTTCACGATTCCGGTCGGCTTGAACCTGGGCATCGCGAAGACGATCTGCCCGATGTCATACGAGTTGACTTCCGCCAGGTATCCGTCGACTTCCGACGCTGGCCGCGGCGAATGGATCAGCCCGTAGGGCATGTAGATCAGCATTTCTCCCGGATCGGCGGCTGCGGCGGCACGCGCCGAAGAGCCGAGGACGACCAGCAGCGCCAAGGCGAGCGCAAGCCACAGCGGCGCCCGTGGCCGCAGGCCCAGACCGCCGTGGGATCCTCCGAAGCTCATCCGCTCAGCGCTCGACGATGACGGCCGTCCCGGCAAGCATTTCCGGCAGGTCCCGATTCGCGCGCGACCACAGGATCGGGGCCCTCGCCAGGGCGGCCAGCGGCAGTTGCGCGAGCACGGGCAGCAGGTACGCGTAGGGGCGGACCCTGTGATCCCGATAGAGCTCCGTGACGGCCCGCTGAAACGCGGCCTGGTCGCCGGCGTGCTCGCGCTCGAGGGCGTCTATCCGCGAATGCAGGTCGGCGGGCCGCGGTAGCGTGCGCGGCGCAAGACGAGCGGTCAGCCTGTTCGCGAGGACTCGCCACGCCGATCTCGCGGCGACGTGCACGATCGCCTGTCGCATGCTCGCCGGGCTGCCCGTGCGAATGTCGACGCGGCGGATGCCGAGGAAGCGGAAGCCTGGGCTCTGACGCCACGTGAGCCACACGGCGAGCGCAGATGACCAAAGTCGCAGCGCGAGCTTCACCCTCGAACCGGCCACCGCCCGCGGGAAAGCCCTTGCGAGCTCCCGCTCGCGACCCAAGGCCGACACGACGGCGTAGGACCCACCGAACGCGAGCGCCAGCGCGAGGATCGCGCCCAGCGCATCGAGCGTAGACGCGAGAAAGCGACGACGCATCGAGGCGACTGGCAGGTCGCGTGGCGGTATGCGTGCTGCGCTCAAGGAGGATCTCCGGCGGGGTCGATCTGGGGTTGACTGTACAAGACGCGACTTCGCGGCCGGGTCTGATCGGACTGCGGCAGAGTGCTCTCGGATGCCGAGCCTTGGGCCAATGTCAAGGCCCGAGCGGGGAGAATGCAGCGCCTCCAGCGGGGAGAATGTGCACCGGGCGCTTCGGGCCGTCGCTCACGGACACTGTGCGCGCCGGGAGAGCGCCCGAGCGCGCATAGCTGCGCGAAGCCTCTCAGGCGTGCAACTGGGCGCAGCGCCGAGCTGTAGGCTGGCTGGACGTCTCGTGCCCGTCGACGGTGACATCCCCTCCGCCCCGCTGGCCACGGTGATCGGCGTGGAAGAGATCATCGAGGCGGTCGAGGCACAGGCGGCCGACGTGGTGCTGCTCGATATCGGTGGAGTCCTCGCCGACGACGTCTGGGAGACGATGCTCCTCCATCCGCGGGACGGCATCGCATCGCGCTACGGCCTCGACCCGGCTGCCGTGTCGGAGGTTGGGCGCGAGCTGTGGGAATGGGCGTCGCGTCGAGAGCTCGAGGAGTCGCGGTACTGGGCGGCGCTGGAAGAAACGCTGAGCATCGAGATCTCCGGGGACGCCCGCGCCGGCCTCGAGTCGCTGATACGAGGGAACCCCGACGCGCCTCGCCTGGCCGCCGGCCTGGTCGCCGCCGGAGCACGTGTCGGGGTGCTGAGCAACAACACCTCGTTCTGGTGGCCGAAACAGCTGCTGCTGGCCGGCACGCCTGAGCTCGGCGCAGCCGGACTGAGGTTCCTCTCCTGCGAGCGGGGGGTGTCCAAGGGAGACGATCCGGGCCTGATCGAGCTCGCCGCCGCGCAGCTGAATCCCTCTCGGCCCGTTCTCGTCGACGACCGCGCGGATCACCTCATGCGCGCGCAGGCCATCGGGTTCGGAACTGTGCGGTACCGGTTCGGGCGCGCGCGCCAGGTGATCGCATGAGTGACGAGCAGCGATTGTTGGACGCGATGCTGAAGCAGTATGAAACCGTGCGAGCGGAGTCGATCGCGGCGATCGGCAACCGGCTGACGGTCATGAACTTCACCTTCGCGGCGCTGTCTGTGATGACCGCCGGCCTGCTGACGCGACAGGTGTCGGACGCGCTCGCGGGCGTGATCGCGATCGTGTTCGTTCCCCAATTCGGCAAGGCCGGCCTGCTCGTGTGGCTGGGCGAGCACGAGCGCAGCCAGCGAGCCGGACGCTACCTGCGTGCCCTCGAGGTCCGCATCTGCGCCGCCGTCGGGCAGGACACGCTGGGCTGGGAGACCTGGCTCGAGAGACAGCCCGCGCCCACGGGCCGCGAGTCATCGCTGCACATGCGCTACCCGTACATACTACGGGGGGCGAGTAAATAGAGGTCAGTGATTGGTGTGTCAGGTGGTCGCGGCTGCGTATGTGACGTGTTTCTCTTGGAAGTAGCGGGCGACGATCCGGGGTTGTTGTTGGCGGCTTTTG
>JBKQHH010000020.1:0-2829 GCA_052148875.1 Solirubrobacteraceae bacterium | reverse complement strand
AACAGTGCCTCTCCAGCCATCGCCGCAACCTCCGAGACGTTTACCGATGAACGGACCGACGTTACCATGCCGGTCACGGTCGCGGCAGAAAATCTGTGGGAGGCGCGACGCCGTGCCACCCGTGCGCGCCGCCCATGTCCGGCTTAGTTGGGCTGGTCTGGCGGCCGGTCGCGGGCGGATGAAAATGGCATCCTTGAGGGGTCGCCCTCGACGCCGATCACTTCTTGGTGCTTGTGAGCCCGAGCTTAGTTTGGCGTGTGGGTCTCCCCGGTGTTCCGGACTGTTGCCAAGAGCACGCTTGTCAGACTCGTTAGTTCTCAGAGGCCCCTGGGCGACGATCTTGTCGATCGCGTTGTGGGAGGTCGTATGGAGACGGTAGTCGAGCGTCCGGCGGCGCTGGATGTGCATAAGGAGCAGGTGACCGCGTGCGTGCGGGTGCCCGCAGCCGGCGGGAAGGGTCGTGAGCAGCACGTGGCGCAGTTTTCGACGACGGTCGCGGGGCTCTTGACGCTGCGGGACTGGCTGGCGGCGTTCGCTGTGCAGCAGGTCGTGATGGAAGCGACCGGCGTGTACTGGAAGCCGATCTGGGCGATCCTGGAGGACGAGTTCGACTGCCTGTTGGTCAACGCTCGTCACGTTAAACAAGTTCCTGGTCGTAAGACTGACGTCAAGGACGCCGAGTGGCTGTGCCAGCTCGCGGAGGCCGGCCTGCTGCGCGCGAGCTTCGTGCCGCCCAAGCCGATCCGGGCGCTGCGGAACCTGACGCGGTATCGCAAGACCCAGATCCAGGAACGCGCGCGGGAAGCGAACCGGCTGCACAAGGCGCTTGAGGACACCGGGATCAAGCTCGACTGCGTCGCGAGCGACATCCTGGGGAAGTCGGGTCGCGCCATGCTCGACGCGCTCGTGAACGGCACGACCGACCCCGAGGTGCTCGCCGATCTGGCCAAGGGCCGGTTGCGTGCCAAGCTGCCGGCGCTTCGGGAGGCGCTTGAGGGCCGCTTCGGTCATCTCCACCAGGTCTGGATCGGGGCGATCCTCGCGCACCTGGACTTCCTCGACGGCCAGATCGCCAGCCTGACGGACGCGATCGGGGAGCAGATCGCCCCTTTCGAGACGGCCGTTGAGCTGCTCTGCACGATCCATGGCGTTCAACGGCGCACCGCCGAGGTGATCATCGCCGAGATCGGGACCGACATGTCGATCTTTCCGACCGCCAAACAGCTCGCGTCATGGGCCGGGCAATGCCCCGGCAACGACAAGTCCGCCGGCAAACGACGCTCCGGGAAGACCCGCAAAGGCTCCAAATGGCTGGACTGGGCACTCGAAGAAGCCGCGATGTCCGCGATCAATACCAAGAACTCATATCTAGGCGCCCAGTACGCCCGCCTGCGCCCACGCCGCGGCCATAAGAAAGCACTCGGCGCCGTCAAGCACTCGATCATCTGTATCTGCTGGCACATGCTCAGCACCGGCGAGGTCTACACCGACCTCGGCGGCGACTACTTCCGCAAACGCGACCCCGAACGCATCACCAAACGACTCATCGCCCAACTCGAAGCGCTCGGACACGTCGTCACGCTCCAACCAACGGCAACGACAACGTCAACGGCCGAGGCGGTGGTCGCAGGCTGAGCGTTATTTTCCTGTCAGATGCGGCCGAAATGCCCGCAACGTCCGATATGCGGTCTATCGTCATGAACCGATGGAACCTGCTACCAGCCGCAGCTTCGAGCAGATGCAGTCCGATCTGCACGAGCTGATCGCGACCGTGCAGAGCACGCACCTGAAGCGTCTGCTGGCGGCGATGCTCGCGGACGGCTCGCCCACCGGGACGGCTTACCGCTGCGCGCCGGCGGCCAAGCGTTACCACCAGGCCTACCCGCATGGGCTACTGGAGCATTGCCTTACCGTCGCGCAGGCGGTGGGGGCGATTGCGGCCACGTTCCCCGGCATCGATCGCGACCTCGCCGTCACCGGCGCGCTGCTGCACGACATCGGCAAGCTCGATGCCTACGTGACGCGGCCGGACGCGATCGAGATGTCTGACGCGGGTCGCCTGCATGGAGAGATTGCGCTTGGCTACTACCGGATTCGCCGTGCGATCGAGCTGCTCGAGGGCTTCCCCACCGAGCTCGAGCAATCGCTGCTGCACATCATCCTCAGCCACCACGGCTCGTTGCAGAATGGCAGTCCAGTTGTTCCCTGCACGCGGGAGGCGACGCTTGTGCACATGATCGACATCCTTGGCAGCAGGCTCGGCAGCTTCGACCGACTGCAGGCAGAGCTCGCCGGCGGCGAGCCGTGGTCCGGCTTCGACAAGGTGATCGGGGCCAGCGCGTTCTTCGGCGCGATCGGGGCCGGCACGGCCGTCAGCGCCGCTGCTGCCTAGGCTTTAGTCTAGGGGCGCGCACTAATTTCCGCGCGAGCCCGCGCCTAGACTAGGCGCAACTCCGCGCCCGCCCCAACTACATGCGCATCTTCGGATCGACGTAGAGGTTGTAGATCTGGTACTCGCTGCCGGTGCCGACGGCGGTCAGCCGGAAGGTCGCGTACTGCCAGCCGCTGCCGGGCAGCGGGGTGATGCTCAGCGGCGATGAAGCCGACCACGCGCTGCCCGAGGCGGTGAACGCTCCGGTTGACACCGAGTCGTTGCCGCTGCCGTTTGCGTTGGCGCTGTACTTGGCGGACACGGCCACGCCGGTGGAGCCGGCCACGTCCTTGATCATCGCGCGGGCGCTCGAGTATGCGTTGGTCACGCACATCGTCGGGCTGACCGCCTTCGCGCCGCTGGGCAGCTGCAGCACGTCGCCTTTCGCGCCCGTCGAT
>JBKQHH010000019.1:0-15200 GCA_052148875.1 Solirubrobacteraceae bacterium | reverse complement strand
ACCCGGATGACCTGTCGGTCGTCCGGTGTTCGCTATCGGCCGCGCGGCGCCGGCGCTTGAGGCGCGGTCCTCGGGCGGTCATCCTCGCTCGCCGACTCCCGCCGCTTCGCGACCTCGAACCCGGGCTTTCTGGCAGGCGGCCGCGCGGCAAGCCATACTGCCGTGCGTGGACGCACAGCACGCCCGTGAGCTCCTCGCCCGGGAGCGCGCTCGCATCGAGCATGCCCTCGCCGAGCTGCCCCCCCACCACGACGGCGAAGACGTCGTCGACCCGTTCGAGGCCACCGACGTCGGCGAGGATCTGTTCGACGAGGAGGTCGCGCAGGGCCAGGCCGAGCGGCTGCGCGATGAGCTCGACGCGATCGAGCGGGCCGAGCGGCGGCTCGCCGACGGCACGTACGGCGTCTCCGTCGAGAGCGGCGAGCCGATCCCCGACGCGCGCCTGGAGGCGATCCCGTGGGCCGAGCGGACGGCCGAGGAGCAGGCGCGCTTCGGCTAGATCGGGCTCGCCGCGGGCTAGCGCGGAGTCTGCGCCGGCGCGTTCGCGAGGGCCTCGCGGACGGCCGCCACGGCGCTCGCGCCGGCGACGTGCAGCGGCTCGGTGTTGCGCATCGCGCGGCAGAAGATGAACGCGCCCTCCAGTAGGCACAGCATCGACAGCGCCAGCTCGCGCGCGGTCTGCGGCGCGATGCCGGCCGCGGCGAAGTACCGCGTCGCGCCGTCGATCCAACTGTCGAACACCTCTGCGCACGCCTGGCGCAGCTGCTCGCTGGTGCTCGAGACCTCCAGCGCCACCGTCGCGATCGGGCACGCGTCGGCGTAGTCGGTCTCCACCAGCGTCTCTGCGGCCCCGCCGAAGAAGTCGCCCACGGCGCTCGGCACGTCGGGCGCCTGCGCGGCGATCGTCGCGAACAGCTGCCCGTACAGCGCCCCCGACGAGCGGATCGTCTCCGCCCCGAGCTGCTCCTTGCCGCCGGGAAAGAAGTGATACAGCGACCCGAACGGCGCGTTCGCCGCGGCGAGGATCTGCTTGATGCCGGTGCCCGCGTATCCCTGGCGACGGAACAGCTCGGCAGTCGAGTCCATGATCCGATCCTTCGTGCCCGCCACCTCGACCCCCTCCGCTCGCGCTTTCCGCCCCAATGATAGGCTCCCAATCAACTAGAGCGATCTATCTAATCAGTGGCGACGGTCAGGAGGTGCGCGATGCCCGAAGTGGAGCTGTCGAGCGGGACGATCGACTACGAGGACACCGGCGGCGCCGGGCCGGTCGTGGTGCTCGTGCACGGGCTGATCATGGACGGCTCGCTGTGGCGCCACGTGATCGCGGATCTGCGCTCGGACTTCCGCTGCGTCGCGCCGACGCTGCCGCTCGGCAGCCACCGCCACCCGATGCGCGCCGACGCCGACCTGTCGATGCGGGGAGTCGCGGGGCTCCTCGCCGAGCTGCTCGAGCGCCTGGACCTGCGCGAGATCACGCTCGCGATGAACGACTGGGGCGGCCCGCAGCTGCTGATCGGCGGCGCATGCGACGAGCGCATCGCGCGGCTCGCGGTGTGCTCGTGCGAGGCGTTCGACAACGTGCCCCCCAAGGGCGCCGCGAAGATGCTGCCGTACATCGCGCGCGTGCCCGGCGGCATCGACGCGGTGGTGGCGCCGCTGCGTTTCGATCGCCTGCGCAGGCTGCCGCTCACGTACGGGCCGCTCAGCCGGCGACCGGTCCCGCGCGAGGTGATGGACCGCTGGTTCGCCCCCGCGCTCGAGCAGCGGGAGGTCCGCCGCGACCTGCGCAAGTACGTGCGCAGCGCCGCCCAGGGTCGCCGCGACCTGCTCGCAGCCGCCGAGACGATGCGCTCCTTCGACCGTCCCGCGCTCGTCGCCTGGGCCAGCGAAGACCGTCTCATGCCACGCGAGCACGGCCGCCGCCTGGCCGAGCTGCTGCCGCAGGGCCGCCTCGTCGAGATCGCCGACTCCTACACGCTGATCCCCGAGGACCAGCCGGCGACGCTCGCCGCGCACATGCGGGAGCTGCTGGCGCGATGAGCGCCAGGGCGAGGATCCTCACGGCGGGCGCCGGCGCCGGGGTAGCGCTCGCAGCGCGTGCGCTGCTGCCTCACGTGCTGCTGCTCAAGCTGCGACGCGACGTGCAAGCGCTCAACGCGGGCGATTTCGAGCGCGTGCTGTCCAGCTACGCGCCGGACGCGGTCCTGCGCTTCAACGACGGCGAGCACAGATGGGCTGGAGAGCATCGCGGCAAGGCCGCGATCGCCCTGTTCCTGAGGAACTTCGCCGCCGCCGGCCTGCAGGGCGAGATCACGGAGCTGTTCGTGGCCGGACCGCCGTGGCGCCTGACGCTGATCGCGCGCTTCGACGACCACGCCCACGATCCCGCGGGCGAGGAGATCTATCGCAACCGCACGATCCTGCTCGCGCGCACTCGCTGGGGACGCATCGTCTCGCAGGAGGACTTCTACGAGGACACGCAGCGCATCGTCGCACTCGACGCCCGCCTGTCCGAGCTGGGAGTGCGGCCGTACCGGTGATCTGTCAGGTGCGCGCGGGCGTGGGAGTATTGACCTCTCGTGCCCGGCGCAGGCGACACACCCACGCAGGAGGGAGCGCCGGGGGCGATCTCGGTCACGTTCGACAACCTCGGCGAGGCCGCCCAGCTCGAGCTCGGGATGTGGCCCGCCGACGTCGCCCAGGGCGAGCACTTCACCGTCACCGAAGTCCTGCCGCGCCTGCTCGAGCTCCTGTCGTCGCTGGAGCTGCGCGCCACGTTCTTCGTCGAGGGCCTCAACGCGGTCACGTACCCCGACGCGCTGCGCTCGATCGCCGCGCGCGGCCACGAGCTGGGACTGCACGCGTGGCGCCACGAGGACTGGGCGGGCCTCAGCGTCGAGCGCGAGGCCTCGCTGCTGGAACGCGCCCAGCGGGCGATGGCCGACATCGGCATCTCCCCCGTCGGATTCCGCCCGCCCGGCGGGCGCATGACGCCGCGCACGCCCGAGCTGCTGCGCGCCGGCGGGTTTCGCTACGTCTCCCCCGCCGGACGGCGCGAGGGCGTGAGCGACGGCCTGGCGGTGCTGCCGTTTCGCTGGTCGCTCGTCGACGCCTTCTACTACATGCCCCACTTCTCCGGGCTGCGCCAGCACGAAGGCTTCCCCGAGCAGCCGCTGCCGGTGGCGCGCATGGGCGAGGCGATGTCAGAGGCCGTCCGCGCGCGGGCGCACGACGCGGGACACCTCGCGCTGCTGTTTCACCCCTTCTCGCTGGCGTTCACCGGCGAGGAGGGCTGGGCCACGATGACCGACGTGCTGAGCCTCGTCGGCGAGCAGGCAGCGAGCGGACACGCGAAGCCGATGCGGATGGACGAGGCCGCGCGGGCGCTGCTCGAGGCCGACGACGGCTCACGGGCTCCAGAGCTCTCGCACGCCAGCTGGCCCGCTCCCTCGGATTGACGCTCGCGAGGCACGATGTCCCAGCGCGCTGACAGCTCCCCACGGCATCGCCTGCGGCGTCCCTTCACCGCCCTGACCGCGCTCGGGACGATGGCCCACCACGGGTTCGAGCTGCGCTCGGGCGTCGGGCTCGTGTTCGAGCCGTTTCTCGGCCGCCGCGGCGCCGTCGCGCTGTGGGCGGTGCAGCTCCCCGGATGGCTGCTCGCCGCGATCGGCAGCGACGACGAGCGCGTCGAGAAGCTGCTCGCGCTCAGCAACGGCATGGGCCTGTCGGGCGCGGTCGTGCACTTCGTCGAGTGGCCGTGGGAGCGGCGCGCCGGCATCCCCTACCTGACCGAAGCGGAGGGCATGACCGACGAGCGGCTGCCCGCCTACAACACGATCCTGCACTTCTGGTTCGCCTCCGGCGCGCTCGCGGTCCTCACCGAGACGCCACGGCACGCCTGGCGCTGGGCGCTCGCCGGCGTGCTGCTCGGCGAGCCGCTGCGCTGGTCGGCGCGCCACCACTTTCGCTGGGCGCGCGAGCAGGCCATCAAAGACCCCGACCGCTGGAGCCCCGTGCTGCGCCGACAGGCGTAGGCGCGGCTACGCCGCGTACATCGCCTCGATCGCGTCGGCGTACTTCTCCGCGATCGGCTTGCGCTTGAGCTTCATCGTCGGCGTCAGCTCCTCGCCACCCGGGAGCCAGTCGCCGGAGACGATCTCGAACCTCTTGATCTGTTCGACGCGCGCCAGCTTCGCGTTGGCGGCGTCCACCCCCTCCTGCACGGCCGCGCGCACGCGCTCGTCGCCGGCGAGGGACTCGAGCGAGGTGTCCTCGATGCCCTGCTGGGCGGCCCACGCGGGCGCGAAGTCGGCGTCGAGGACGATCAGCGCGGTGTTGTACGGGCGCCGGTCGCCGATGCAGCACGCCTGCCCGATCAGCGGCGATGAGCTCTTGATCGCCGCCTCGATGTTCGCCGGCGACATGTTCTTGCCGGCCGCGCTGATGATCAGCTCCTTCTTGCGGTCGACGATCGTCAGGTAGCCGTCCTCGTCGAAGGCGCCGATGTCGCCCGTGCGCAGCCAGCCGTCCTCGGTGAACACCTCCGCCGTCTTCTCCGGCAGGTTGCGGTAGCCCTGCATCACGACTTCGGACTTGATCAGCACCTCGCCGTCGGCGTCGAGCTTGAGCTCGATCCCCGGCGCCGCCGGCCCGACCGTGCCGAGCTTGATCCTGCTGGGCGGGTTCACGCTTCCCGCGCCGCACGTCTCGCTCATGCCCCACAGCTCGGCCAGCGGCAGGCCGATCGCGTGGAAGAACTCCAGGACCTCGATCGGCGTGGGGGCGGCGCCGACGTTGATCGCCTCCACCTGGTCGAGCCCGAGCATCGCGCGCAGCCCGGCGAAGATCTCCGCGTCCGCCCTGGCCACCTGCTCGGCCAGCTCCTCCGGAACGGGTTCCCCGGCCTGCTCCATGCGCACCTTGCGCACGCCCGCGTCGAGCGCCGCCTGCAGCTCCTCGCGGCGCTCCTGCGGCTGGCCGGCGACCATCGTCTCCAGGCCCGCCTTCAGCTTCTCCCAGATGCGCGGCACCGCGAAGAACCAGCTCGGGCGGACTTCCGGCAGGTAGGACAGCACTTCCCGCGGGTCGTCGCAGCAGGTGATCTGCAGGCCGAACACGATCGGCAGGTAGTGGTGGGCGTTGCGCTCGGCGACGTGCGCGGCCGGCAGCCACGAGATCACGCGGCCGTCGCGCGGGAATTTGATCAGGTCCTCGATCCCCTCGACCGTCGCGAACAGGTTGCGGTGGATCAGCTGCACGCCCTTCGGCGGCCCGGTCGTCCCCGAGGTGTAGATCAGCGTCAGCACGTCCGTCGGCTGGATCTGCGCCACCGCGGCGTCGACGTCGAAGCCCGGGTTCGAGCCCTCGACCTCCGACAGCGCCAGCGTCCCCAGCGGGGCCTCGCCGTCGACGACGATCACGTACTCCAGGCCGGGCAGCGACCTGCGCGCCTCGCGCACCTGTGGCAGGAACTGCTGCTCGCAGATCAGCACCCTCGCTTCCGCGTCGGTCATCAGGTACTGGATCTGCTCGGGCGTGTACGTGTTGTAGATCGAGAACGGAGCGGCGCCGAGCATCATCGCCGCCAGGTCGCACAGGTGAAACTCGGGGCGATTGGACAGCATCAGCGCGACCGTGTCGCCGCGCTTCACGCCGAGCTTCGCCAGACCCCCCGCGAGCGCGTCCACGCGCTCGCGCAGCTCGCCCCACGTGATGGTGAACGCGTCCTGCCTGGTGCGGATCGCCACCTCGCCGGCGCGCTCGGCGGCGGTGATGCGAAATGCCTCCGCGATCGTCGCCGCGCCGAGGGCTGCCCGCTCGTGCGTCATCGATTCAGTGAGTTCGGCCTCCACAGCACGCTCCCTCCTCTCGCGGTTCGCCCCATCCCCATGGGGTCTGACCCTTCGGACCCGTGGGTCCACACGTCGATCATACCTGCCGGCTGACTACTAGGCTCAAGCAAATGCGCATGGGCGAACTCGGCCACTGGTGGCGCTCGCTCGGCGGCCCGCCCCCGGCGCGAGCGCCGCTGCCCGGGCCGGCGCAGGCGGACGTGGCGATCGTCGGGGCCGGCTACACGGGCCTGTGGACCGCGTACTACCTCAAGCGCGCGCGGCCGTCGCTGCAGATCGTCGTGCTCGAGGCCGAGCGCGCCGGCTTCGGCGCGTCCGGGCGCAACGGCGGCTGGGTCTCGGGGTTCTTCTCCGGTCCCGCGCGCGTGTATGAACGGCGCGCGGGCGAGCAGGGCGCGGGTGAGTGGGGCGCGGGACGCGACGCGTACGCGGCGCTGCAGCGGGCGATGTTCGACACCGTCGACGAGATCGCCGCGGTCCTCAGCGAGCACCAGATCGACGCCGACTTCGTCAAGGGCGGACATCTCGCGGTCGCGCTGGGCGGCGCGCAGCTGCTGCGCCTGCGCCAGCAGGTCGCACACAGCCGCTTGCACGGGCTCGACGAGCGCGACCTGCGCGAGCTGACACGCGACGAGCTCGAGCAGCGCGTGCGCATCGCCGGAGCGCTCGGCGCGACGTTCTCGCCCCACGTCGCGCGCGTTCACCCCGCCAAGCTGCTCGACGGCCTCGCCGCCACGGTCGAGCGCCTCGGCGTGGCGATCCACGAGCGCACCCCCGTGAGCGCGATCCGCGCGCACGAGGCGCTCACCCCCGCCGGCAGCGTGTGCGCGCGCTGGGTCGTGCGCGCGACCGAGGGCTACACCGCCGGCCTGGCCGGCCTGCGGCGCGCGCTCGTGCCGATGAACAGCTCGATGATCGTCACCGAGCCGCTCGCCCCCGCCGTCTGGGAGCAGATCGGCTGGGCCGGACGCGAGGTGATCGGCGACGGCGCGCACGTGTTCGCCTATCTGCAGCGCACCGAGGACGGGCGCATCGCCATCGGCGGGCGCGGCGTGCCGTACCGCTTCGGCTCGCGCACCGACGGCGCGGGCGAGACCGCGGCGGCGACGATCGAGGGCCTGCGCGCGAAGCTCGGCGCGATGTTCCCGGCCGTCGTCGGCATCGAGCTCGCGCACGCGTGGTCGGGCGTGCTCGGCGTGCCGCGCGACTGGTGCGTGTCGGTCGACGCCGACCCGGGCTCCGGGCTCGCGTGGGCCGGCGGGTACGTGGGCGAGGGCGTCGCCGCCGCGAACCTCGCCGGGCGCACGCTGCGCGACCTCATCCTCGACGAGCCCAGCGCCCTCACGGCGCTGCCGTGGGTCGGGCGCCGGCCGCGGCGCTGGGAGCCCGAGCCGCTGCGCTGGAGCGCAATCCGCTCGGTGTACTCGCTCTACCGGCGCGCCGACCGGATCGAGCAGCGCACGCAGCGGCCCTCGCGGCTGGGGCGGCTCGTGGACGCGGTCTCCGGTCGGGAGTGAGGCTGGCGAGCGCGAAGCGGGCGCCGCCCGGGGGCGCCACTCAGGACCCGGGCGCCTCGGAGATCACGAGGCGCAGCGCGCCGTCGAAGCTGTCCTGCTCGCGCAGGTGACCGTGCTCGGCATCCCACGCGCCCGAGTCGAGCGCCGCGGCCAGCCGCTCGACGATGCGCCGTTCCTCATCCGGCTCGAGCAGCGCCCACAGCGACTGGGCGCTGCGCACGGCCGGGTCGAGCACCGCCTCCGGGCGCCGCCAGAACGCCTCGAAGAAGCCATCGACGCAGTCGCCCGGAGTCGGGATCCGCTCGATGCGGGTGCGCCCGCCGAGGGCCGCCTCGATGTCGGCGAGCGCGGGGAAGCGCGCTCGCTCCTTCTCGAGCCCCTCGTGCAGGAACTCCTGCTGCCAGGCAGGCAGCGAATCGAGCTCGAAGGTGAACACCACGACCGGCCCGCGCGCGACGCGGCGAAGCTCGGCGAGGCCCGCCTGCGGCGACTCCCAGTGATGGATCGTCACGCACGCCATCGCCGCGTCGACCGCGCCGTCATCGAAGGGCAGCGCCTCCGCGCGGGCGGCGATCGCGGGCGCGGCGCCGGCGGGGCGCTGAGCCCGCATCGTGGCGCTCGGCTCCACCGCCAGCACCCAGCGATCGGTCGGCTCGTACGACCCCGCGCCGGCGCCGACGTTGAGCACCGTGCGCGCGTCGCCGAGCGCGGCGTGGATGCGCGCGGCGATCCGCGGGTCCGGGCGCCGGTGACGCGCATACGTGCGCCCGTGCCGCTCGTAGTCGACCCGAGCAGTCACCCTCCCGACCCTAACACGGTGCGGCGATCCCCGCTTGGCAGCCTGTTAGGCTGCCCGGCTCCGGGGGAAGCGAACGGGGAGCGTGCAATGCGGCTGAAGGTGGTCGGAGCAGGGCTTGGACGCACGGGAACGGAGTCACTGAAGACAGCGCTGGAGCAGCTGACCGGCGGACCCTGCTACCACATGTTCGAGGTGTTTGAGCACCCCGAGTCGGTCGCTATGTGGCACGCCGTGGTGCACGGCGAGTCGGACGACTGGGACGCGCTGATGGGCGACTACGCCGCCAGCGTCGACTGGCCCGCCTCGGCCTACTGGCTCGAGCTGTCCGCCGCCAACCCCGACGCGATCATCCTGCTCTCCTCCCGCGCGACCCCCGAGGAGTGGTGGGGGAGCATGGAGAAGACGATCGTCCCAACGCTCACGATGGACCTCCCGCCCGAGGCTGAGGGCCTGGCTGCGCACCGCACGATGGTCCTGGACCTGTTCGACCGGCGCCTCACTCCCGACTGGCGCGATCCTGAGGCCGCAATGGCCGCATATGAGCGGCACAACGAACGAGTCCGTCGCGAGGTCCCACCAGAGCGGCTGGTGGACTGGCGGCCGGGCGACGGCTGGGAGCCGATCTGTGAGGCGCTTGGCGTAGACGTCCCGTCAGATCCGTTCCCGCACAAGAACAACAGCGATGAATTCCAAGCCAACATCGAGAGTCGCGTCGACGGACAGACCGCTGCCTGACGGTTTTAGCCGTGAGGGTCTCGCTGCCGCCGCGTGAGGATCGCTCATCGTGAGCGCTTGGCTGCATGACGGCGCGTGTAGAGCTTCTCCCGAATCGTCATTGCGCCGGGATGACCGCTACCGGGCCAGGGGGTCAGCAGCAGCAGCAGCCGCGCATCCGAGGATGCGCGAACCTCATGACGTTCCCGTGGAGCGAATTCGATCAGCAGTCCGCCGCTACCGCTCGTGCGCCCGCCGGTAGCCGTGGTCACCTCGATCGTGCCGTCAATCACGAGCAGCCACGCGCGCTCGTGAACCTCGTGCTCGGAAAGAGTCTCGCCTGCCGCGAGATCTAGTGCGATCACGCGCGCTGCATCGCTCGAGGAGAGGATCTCCGGCAACCGTGGCTTGAGATCGAGGGTCTTGAGGTCCCAGGTGTTCACCACACCTCCTTCACTCGTCGAGCATGCCTGTGGAGCGTCACGGTCGGATCGAGCTGGTGCGCAGCGGCGAGGGCTCTGAGGTGCCATCCGTGAACGATCCGCGGGGGCGGGTCACCCCAGGTACGGCCCTGGAGCGCCCACTCTACCTCGTTCGCGCCGCGCATGAGGAACAGGCCCGACTCGAAGTCCAGACGCAGGACGCCGGGGCGGACTGGACTGTTGTGCAGCTTCGGGTGCAGGTGGGTAACGAGATCCAGCGTTCTTGTTAGACGGGCGATGTCTGCATCGCTCATCTTGCTCGAAAACGGGACCGAGAACATGCGCCTGGCACCGTGTGCGCACCGCGGGGGCGGGGCTTCGCCCGAGCTGGGAACGCCAGGTGGGGCCGCAGTGCTCATGTGTGAGCGTGCCGGTAGTAGTTGGCGTTCTTCTCGATGTAGCTCTGCCACTCGGGCGGGACCTGATCCTCGGGGGTGATCGCGTCCACTGGGCACGCCTCGACACATGCGTCGCAGTCGATGCACTCCTCTGGGTCTATGTAGAGCTGGTCGGCTTCCTGGAATCCGGGCTCGTCTGGGGTCGGATGGATGCAGTCCACCGGGCAGACCTCCACGCACGAGGTGTCCTTGGTGGCGATGCACGGCTCGTTGATCACGTAGGCCATCGGGGCCTCCTTCCGCGGCTTCTTTATTACATCACGAGTGGTATAAACGCTAGCAGGCAACGCCGGCTTTTTCTCAGCGCTACTGTGCAAATAGATCGTGATCGACCTCCCGCCCGCCACCTCCTCTGAGGACGCGCTCGCCCAGCCGACCAGGGCGCGGCTGTTCGAGCTGCTGGGCGAGCTGGGGCGCCCGGCCGGCACGGTCGAGCTCGCGGAACGCCTCCGCCTTCATCCCAACGGCGTGCGCGCACACCTCGAGCGTCTCGAGCGCGCCGGGCTGGTCGCGCGTGCCCGCGCGCCCCGGCCACGTGGCCGGCCGCGCGACGTGTGGACGATCGCATCTGATGCGCGACCGGGCGGGCGCGCACCGCACGCCTACGCCGAACTCGCCCGCTGGCTCGCCCGCGCGATGGGCTCCCGACCCAGCAGCCTGCGAGACATCGAGGCCACCGGCCGGAAGATCGGAAGCGATCTCGCGCCGGCAGACGGAACACTCGATGCAAGCACTCTGCAGAGCACGTTGGCCGCACTCGGCTTCCAACCCCAGATGCAGCTTCGCAAGGACGATCGGCTCACGTTCCGCTTGGGCAACTGCCCCTACCGCGACGCCGTGAGAGAGAACCAGCCGGTCGTCTGCGCGCTGCACCGAGGCATCACCCGCGGCCTGCTCGACGTGCTCGATCCGCACGCCAAGCTTGCCGGGTTCATCCCGCGCGACCCCGACAAAGCCGGCTGCCTCATCGAGCTCAGCGGAGTCCACGCCGCGCCCGACGCAAAATGAGTACCAGCGCGGGACGCCACGCGCCAACGGCGCCACGGCATTGCCGCTGGCGAGCCTTTGCTCCCAACGTCCCCCGCCCCAGTCAACGCCGATCGTCCCGCTGCCCACCGGGCGCGAAGCCTAATCTGGACGACCCGCCCAGCCAAGCCGACGCCGAGGAGGCCCAGATGCCCTACGAGACGCTGCTGTACGACACGGCAGACGCGATCGCGACGATCACGCTGAACCGGCCCGAGCGGCTGAACACGATCGTGCCGCCGATGCCGGAGGAGCTCGAGGCGGCGGTGCACGCCGCGACGAGCGATCCGCACGTGAAGGTGATCGTGGTGCGCGGCGCCGGGCGCTCGTTCTGCGCGGGCTTTGACTTCGGCGGTGGCTTTCACCAGTGGGACGACGCGCTCACCACCGACGGCGCGTGGGATCCCGGCAAGGACTTCACGATGGCCACCTCGCAGAGCCTCGGCGCTGTGCCGAAGTTCATGAGCCTGTGGCGCTCGCCCAAGCCGGTGATCGCGCAGGTGCACGGCTGGTGCGTCGGCGGCGGCAGCGACATGGCGCTGTGCGCCGACCTGGTGATCGCCAGCGAGGATGCGCGCATCGGGACCTCGTACTCGCGCATGTGGGGCTGCTACCTGTCGGGCATGTGGCTCTACCGCCTCGGCCTGACCAGGGCCAAGGAATACGCGCTGACCGGCAAACCGCTGTCGGGGACCGAGGCTGTCGCGGCCGGGCTGATCAACGCGGCGGTGCCGTTCTCGCAGCTCGAGCGGGAGGTGCGCGAGCGCGCCGCGCAGCTCGCCAGCATCCCCGCCTCGCAGCTGTCGGCGATGAAGCTGATCGTCAACCAGGCCTACGAGAACATGGGCCTGGCCTCCACGCAGCTGCTCGGCCCGGTGCTCGACGGGCTGATGCGCAACACGCCCGACGCCCACCGCTTCATCGAGCTGGCCGAGCGCGAGGGCGTGGGCGCGGCTGTGGCTGAGCGCGACGGCGGCTTCGGCGACTACAGCCAGGCGCCCGCCCAGGATCGGCCGAACCCGGAGAACGTCATCGTCCCGTAGCCGTCTGGGAATTTTTTATGGGGCCTGACGGCCCGGCTTGACGGCGCCGTAGCGCTGCCAGTGGCGCTCGGGGATCGCGTCCGGGTCCTTGTACCAGTACCAAGTGCACGGGTCCTTGGCGTAGTCCTCGGGCGGGTCCGACGGGTACAGCGGGTAGCCCGACCACTGGATCGGCATCGACTCGTTCATGAAGCTGCAGTGCGTGCAGTACAGCGGGAAGCCCTTGCGCCCGAACGACCAGTCGTGCGCCTCGCGCGTGCCGCCGCCGTCCGGGAGCCCCTCGTAGGCGCCGTTGCGGACGAGCCGCTGGCCCGAGCCGCACGGGTTCATCGTGAAGGTCACCTTCTCCTCGTCCTCGGCGATCGTGAAGCTGCCGGGGTTGGGGCCCACCCCGGAGCACGAGTGCGCGCGCCACGTGGCCGCCAGCAGACCGACCAGCTCGCGCCGGTCGAGCGCCACGATCGCGTCGTGGTGGCGGCGCCAGCCGCGGCCCATGCTCTCGGTCCAGGCCTCCGCCACGCCGTCGTCGCCGAGGCGCTGCTGGATGAACGACACCAGGTCGAGCACCCCCGCGGCCATCAGGTCGTGCAGCATCTGCCACTCGTGCTTCATCTCGGCGCACAGGCGCCTGGCCTCGTGCAGATCGCCGGCGTCGATCGCCTCGATGGCGCGGTCCATCGTCGGCCGCGAGAGCTGCGCGAGCTCCTCCTCTGAGAACCAGCGGTCTGTCATCGTTCCCTCCTTCGATGATCGTCGGAGCCCAATTGTGACCGAGCGACGCAGGGCGCTGGTGACGGGCGCCGCGCGCGGCATCGGCGCCGCCACCGCGAAGCGCCTCGCCGCCGACGGCTTCGAGGTGCTCACGCTGGATCTGCGCGAGGGCTGCGACATCGCACTCGACGTCGCGCGCGACGAGTTTCCACCGCTCGAGGTCGACGTGTGCGTCGCCAACGCCGGCGTCACCACCACGATCGCGCCCGGCCACCGGATGACCGCCGAGCAGTGGCAGCGCGACATCGACGTCAACCTGACCGGCGCGTTTCGCACCGTGCAGGCGTGCCTCGGCCCGATGCGCGAGCGCGGCTACGGCCGGATCGTGGTGGTCTCGAGCGTCGCCGCGCTGGGCGGGCTGCCCGGGCAGGTCGCGTACGCGGCGTCGAAGGCCGGACAGCTGGGGATGGTGCGCACGCTCGCCAGCGAGAACGCCTCGCGCGGGATCACCGTCAACGCGGTGCTTCCCGGCCTCGTCGCCACCGAGCAGGTGCTCGCGATGCCCGAGGAGGTGCGCGCGCGGGCGCTGGCGTCCTTGCCGACCGGGCGGGCGGTCGAGCCCGCGGAGATCGCCGCGGCGATCGCATTCCTCGCGGGCGAGGAGGCCGCGCAGATCAGCGGCCAGGCGATCGCGATCGACGGCGCCGCGTCGCTGAACCAGCTCTCGCTCGGCGGCGGGCGCCGGTAGCTCGCGTTCGTCGGCACCGCGTCGAGCGACCGCATCAAATCCCGCCCACGAGGGTTAGAGGATCGACTGAAGCGCCGTACAAAACGATCCGCACGACAAGGAGAAGGCACAGATGCGTTCATTCAAGCTGGCCGCGGCGGTCGCGGCTGCGGTTGGGTCACTCGCGCTGTCCGGCGCCGCTGCATCGGCGGCGGGCAGGCATGCGGGCCAAGGCGGAAGGCGCTCGGGCGGCTGCCGCGTCACGCTCAACGTCGCTCCGCGCCTGATCACCGCCGGCGAATCGGCGCTCGCGTTCGGGCACATGTCATGCAGGACGCCCAACGAAGAAGACGGCCAGACGGTGACGCTGTACGAGAGCTCCGCGAGCTCGCCCGGCTTCAGCGTCGCCGGCACGACGACCACCGACGCGCACGGCTTCTATCAGCTGAGCACCGGCGCGCTCACCGTGAACAGCATCTTCTACGTGACCGCCGGCCGCGCCCAGAGCGGGCAGCGGGTCGTCAAGGTGGCCGCGCAGGTGACCGTCAGCGGTCCCCCCGAAGGCGTGGTGCCGACCAACCTGCGAACCGGACGCCACAACCGGGTCACGTTCATCGGCACCGTCAGCCCCGCCGACGCCGGCGCGCTGGTCGTGCTGCAGCGCCAGAACGCGGTCAAGGGCAACGAATGGCACCGCATCGACCTCGGCGTGGTGGGCAAAGAAGGCAGCTTCTCGATCACCCACACCTTCGTCGTCCCCGGCCCCGCGAACATCCGCGTGATGGTGCACAGCGGCAGGCGCAACATCGCCAGCCCCTCGAACATCCTCAGCTATGAGATCTCCCAGGCGCAGAACCCGAGCCTGACGATCGAAAGCTCGGCCAATCCGATCTCCTACGGACAGTCGACGACGATCAGCGGCGCCGTCGCCGGCGCGCCCGACACGGCGGTCCAGCTGCTGGCGCGCACGGCCCCACACGGCGCTTACACCCAGGTGGGCGAAGTCAAGACCAACTCCTCCGGCGACTACACGTTCGCGCCGCAGACGCCGCTCTCCAACACCTACTACCAGGTGCAGGGCGCGGGCAAACACTCGGCGGTGCTGTACGAGGGCGTCAAATACGTGCTCACCGCCGGGGTCTCCGCCACGACGGTTCAGTCCGGCCAGTCGCTGACGTTCGCCGGCACGGTCACCCCGGGCGAGACCGGCCACGCGATCTATCTCGAGCGCGAGAACCTGGCGGGGACGAACTTCCACGTGATCGAGGTGGGAACCGTGAGCGCCAGCTCGACGTACTCGATCGCGCACACGTTCTTCAGCGTGGGCACGACCGTCGTGCGGATCAAGATCCCGGGCGATCCGCTGAACGCAACGACCAACAGCCAGCCGTTCACGATCCAGGTGACGCCGGCGCCATCGCCCGACGCGCTCACACCGGAGACGCCGGGCAACTCCACACAGCCTCCCGAAGGCCAGGTCTAGCCGGGGGACGCCCCCACGGTGCCCTGTGGCCGTCCCCCGGCGGGAGCGGCCACAGTGGCGCCGGTTGGGTGGTTGGGTGCTGTCGCGCGCCTCGCGGCGCGCAGGTGGCGGCTCAGGCGGCCACGGCGCGCGACTGCAGGTGCGCGCCGACCTTGCGCTTGACGCGCTGCAACGCGTTGTCGACCGTCTTGGTGTCGCACGAGAGCCGGCTGCCGACCTGCTCGTAGGAGTAGCCGTCCAGGTACAGCGACAGCACATGGCTCTCCAGCTCGGAGAGCGCAGTCGACAGACAGCCGACGAGCGAGCGAAGCTCCTCCGAGGAGATCACCTGGTTGACCGGGTCCTGCACGCTGGGGCCCGGCAGCATCTGATCGAGCGTTGGCACATCGTCGCCCGTGCCCGCAGGCGTGGATGAGAACGAGACGTACTGGTTCAGCGGCGT
>JBKQHH010000018.1:0-51735 GCA_052148875.1 Solirubrobacteraceae bacterium | reverse complement strand
CGGCGCGCGCGGCCGTCGAAGATCGCCTCCACGTCCGCCAGCGCCACCACGTTGCGCGGGCGCTCCGCGCTCGGCTCCGGGCACTCCGGAGGGCCGCCCGCCGCCTCGCGCGCGAACGGCGAGTCGCCGTCGGCGAGCTCCACCCAGCGCGGGAACGACCACGCCACGCCCGCGCGCGGAAGCGCCGTCAGCGCCGGGTCGCGCCGCTGGCCGAAGACGAGCACGTCGAGGCCGCCCGCACCCGCGCGCAGCGTGTGCGCGCCGCGCCTCGGCCGGTGCACGATGCAGTCGCCCGCGCCCACCGCGCACGTCTTGCCCTCCTGCCACAGCAGCCCCTCGCCGCCCAGCACGAAGAAGATCTCCTCGTCCGCGCCGTGGTCGTGCGCCGGCGTCGAGAAGCGGTCCGCCGCCACCTCGATGCGGCGCGCGCCCACCGTCAGCGTGCCCACCTGGCGACCCAGGTCGCGCCATACCCCCTCGATGTGCCCCACCGCCATCTCGTACGTCGGGCCCTCGTACAGGTTGGCGATCGCCGTCGACATCGCCGCGCGACGCTATCAGCCGCCCGCCACCAGCGGCGGCGGCTTGCCCTCCGCGCTGCCGGCGAGCTCCGGGTCCCAGTCGCACACCGCGCACGCGTGGCGGAACGCCGAGCGCGCGAACGACAGCGCCGCCGCGTGCGGGTCCGCGCTCGCCACCACGTCCTCCCAGTCCAGCACGTACTCGCCGAGCTCCGCCTCCCAGCGGGCGGCCGCCGGCGACAGCGCCGCCGCCGCGAAGCCCTCGGGCGCCGGGTGCGCGTACGCGTAGAACGCCGCGCGGCCGTAGCGCGCGTCGCCCGGCCACCAGCCCACCGCCACCTCCTGCGCGTCCATCGCGTTGCGCATGATGAAGTCCCGCGATGGCGGCTCCGCCGGCTCGCCCGAGAACAGGTTCACCGCCAGGTCGAACGAGCCCCACCACGCGTTCACCGGCGTCGAGCGCCCGCGGTATGGCGCGCGGAACGCGCCCAGCACCAGCGCCGCGCGCGTCGCCGCCGCGAAGTACGGCGCGACCAGCTCCGCGTCGTAGCTCGCGTGCTCCTCGTCCTCGTCCAGCGGCACGCTCCACGGCACCTCCTGCGGCGTCGGGTTGATCTCCACCGGGCCCGCCAGCGCGCGCACCGCCTCGAGCAGCTCGCGCGTCACCGCGCCCACCGCCCGGTCGGGCGCGAGCGCCACGCGACGCGAGCGCCCGTCGCTGTGCTCGACCAGCGCCTCGTGGCTGTGCAGGTCCAGCGCCGCCACCAGCGCGCCCGAGCCGTCCGGCGCCGGCAGCACCGGCGTCTCCCAGCCGCGCGCCGTCAGGCGCAGCGCCGCGTGCTGCAGCTGCGGCTCCGGCGGCGCCATCGCCACCGCCAGCTTGCCCAGCACCTGCGTGTGCGCGTGCAGCGTGTCGCACGTCGCGCGCCATTGCTCGTACGGTGGCAGCGTCGGCCAGCCGGAGGGCATGGCGTCGAGGATACGCTTCAGGCCGGTGACGAGAGCATGAAGAGCAGCGGCTGGCGTGTGATCGGCGCGTACGCGCTCGTGTGCGCCGCGACGCAGATCCTGTGGCTGACGTACGCCGCGATCACCACCGAAACGGCCAGGCGCTACGGCGTCTCCGTCGGCGCCGTCGGCTGGCTCGCGGAGATATTCCCGCTGATGTACGTCGTGCTCGCGATCCCCGCCGGCATCCTGCTCGATCGCTGGTTTCGCCCCGCGCTCGCCGCCGGCGGCGGGCTGGTCGCGCTCGGCGGGATCGTGCGCCTCGGCGGCGAGACGTTCGCGTGGGCGATGGCCGGACAGGTGATGGTCTCGATCGCGCAGCCGATAGTGCTCAGCGCCGTCAGCAAGCTCGCCGGCGAGTACCTGCCCGCGGACGAGCGCGCGAGCGGCATCGCCGTCGGCTCCGCCGGCAACTTCGTCGGGATGCTGCTGGCGCTGCTGCTGGGCCCGACGCTCGGCGCGCACGGGCAGCTCGAGCGGCTGCTCGTGCTCGAGGCGGGGCTCGCGCTGATCCCGGCGGCGGCGCTCGCGATCGCCCTGCGCCAGCCCGGGCAGCGCAGCGACGAGCACGCCGCGATCGAGGGCAGCGCCGCGCGGGCGCTGTGGCAGCTGCCCGCCATGCGCACGCTGTGCGGCCTCGTGTTCCTCGGCTTCGGCGTCTTCGTCGCGCTCGCCACGTGGCTGCAGACGCTGCTGCACCCCTCCGGCGTCTCCGAAGCGGCGGCCGGCGGGCTGCTCGTCGGCATGGTCGTCGCCGGGATCGTCGGCTGCGCGGTGCTGCCGCCGCTCGTCGCCCGCCGGCGCGCCGAGCGCGGCTTCATGCGCGCCGCCGTGCTCGCCGCGTGTCTCGGCTGCGTCGCGCTCGGCGTGACGCCCTGGCTGGGCGTGCGCGCGCTCGCGATCGTCGCGATGGGCGTGATCCTGCTGCCCGCGCTGCCCGTCATCCTCACCGCCGCCGAGCAGCTCGCCGGCGCCGCCGCCGGCACCGCCGGCGCGATCGTGTGGATGGCCGGCAACCTCGGCGGGCTCGCCATCGCGCTGCTCGTGCAGGTGCTCGTTCACCACCCGCTCGCCGCGTTCATGGCGATGGCGGCGGTGTCGCTGCTCGGGCTGCCGCTTGCGGCGCGGCTGGTCTCGCCCGGCGGCGAGGAGCCGGCGGGGGCGGCGGTGACCGTGGGGGCTGGCTGAGGCTGACATGCTTCTGGCGATGCTAGTATGCAGTTATGCGGCGCACCACCATATCCCTTCCCGACGAACTCGCACAGGCACTCGACCGGGAGGCGCGGAGACGGCACTCATCCGCGTCCGAGGTGACACGTGCGGCGCTGGCGCAGCACCTCGGCCTGACCCAGGACCAGCCCCGCGAGCTCCCCTTTGCGGACCTCGGCCGCAGCGGTCATCGCACCACCGCCCGAGACATGGAGCAACTCCTGGAGCAGGAGTGGAATGACGTCCCTGGCCGTCGTTGACGCCGGCCCGCTCTACGCGGCAGCGGATGCCGACGACCAGGACCATCACGCCTCCCGTACGGCGCTCTCGCGACCCGATCTGCGCCTGGTCGTGCCCGCGCTGGTGATCGCCGAGGCGACCTACTTCGTTGGACGACGGCTGGGCGCCGACGCCGAGAGCAGGTTTCTACGCGGCATGGGGAAGCTCGACGTCGAGGGACCGAGCAGCGAGGACTTCGCGCGCATTGCCGAGCTCGTCGAGAAGTACGCCGACTTCCCGCTCGGAGGAACGGACGCGTCTGTCATCGCGCTCGCCGAGCGACTGGACGCACCGACGATCGTAACCCTCGACCGCCGCCACTTCGCGGCGATCGCGCCCCGCCATCGCGAGGCGTTCGAACTGCTGCCCTGACGTCGCGAGCAGGACGAGGCCGCGAGGCCCGTCCCCGCCGTCGCCGGCCCATCGCGCCTGGTTCCGCTGCCCGCTCTCGCCTCCGAGCGGATATCCGCGAACGCGCTTCGCGTGGCCGCCACGCGCGGGCGCCTCAAGGCGTCCAAGGCAGCCGACGGGACCTGGCGCAGCACGCGCGCGTGGGTTGACGGGTACGTCGCCGGGCGCTACGAGCGCGAGCCTCGGCAGAGCGGCCGGGCGTAGCGCTGGCTTCAGCCGTGGCAGTCCACGGCCACGTCGAGCGCTGCGCAGACTTCGCGCATCCGGTCGTCGCCGAGCCGCCCGAGGCGCTCCACGAGGACGGCCACGGAGACGCTCTCGACGGAGTCGAGGTTGATCGAAGACCGCCGAGGGACCGGATCGTGACCCGGCTCCACGACGACCTCGCTGGCGAGGCCACGGATCGTGGTCGTACAAGGCGCGATCAACGTACGCCTCAACCGCGGAATCGCGGCGTCGCGCGAGAGCACGACGACGGGCCGCCGGCCTATATCCGGCAGCTCGCACCACCACACCTCTCCCCGTGCGGGAAGAGGGCTCGAGCTCATGACGCTGCGGCCGCCTCTCGGAACGACGCCAGATCGCCCCAGGCATCGGGCTCCTCGAGCGGGTGCTCGTCGTAGCCGGCGTAGGCGGCGTCGATCTCGGCGGCACGATGCCGGTCGAGGAGCGCCGCGAGAGCCTCGTCCAGAAGCGCCGCATCCGTCAAAGTGGCGCGGAGCTGACGAGCGCTGGCCAAGAGCTCCTGGTCCACCGTGGTACTTACCCTCATCCTGGGCATGCCACGATCATGGCATATAGATGCCACATGTGTGCATCATGCGCGGGGACCGCTGATGCGATGATGCGCTAACATCAGTTTGTGCGGACGACCTTGAACATCGACGAGGACGTGGTCGCGGTTGCGCGGCAGCTCGCCGTTGGGGAGCACCGCTCGCTCGGCTCCGTTATCTCCGAGCTTGCTCGTCGTGGGCTGACCCCCGCTCGGGTTGAGGCTGACGACGGACTGCCGGTCATCCGTGTGCCGGCAGGTACGCCGCCAATCACGCCAGAGATGGTGCGGCGAGCACTCGACGAGGATTGAGCTTTCCCGGTGGCGCTGCTGGACGTCAACGCGCTTGTCGCGCTGGCTTGGGACTCGCACGTGCACCATGCGGCGATGCGCGCATGGTTCGCGGCGAACGGCTCCGCGGGATGGACGACGTGTCCGATCACAGAGAGCGGCTTCGTGCGGGTGTCGTCCAACCCGATCGTGCTGCCAAGCGCGCTCGGCGTCGATGCGGCACGAAGGGTGCTTGCGGCATTGCGCGCACACCCCGACCATCGCTTCCTGACCGATGACGTCTCGATGAGCGACAGTGACGTGCCGTCGATCGCTGGCTATCGACAGGTGACCGACGCGCATCTGCTGACACTTGCCCGTCGCCGCGGGTTGCGCCTGGTCACGTTCGACGCGAGCATCCTCGCCATGGGTGACGGAAATGACGTCGAGGTATTGACCACACTTTGAATCCGCCGTGGCGCTAAATCGCCCGCTCCCGCCCACTCCAGTAGGGCTCGCGCAGCCGCCGCTTGAAGATCTTGCCCGAGTCCTCGCGCGGCAGCGCGTCGCTGAACTCGACCACGCGCGGCGTCTTGTAGCCGGCCAGCCGCGAGCGGACGTGCTCTTGCACATCCTCCGCGGTCAGCTCCGCTTCGTCGTGGGGCTCGACGTGCGCTGCGAGCGCCTCGCCGAACTCGTCGTCGGGGATCCCGAACACCGCGCAGTCGCGAACACCGGCCAGTGAAAGCAGGCACGCCTCGATCTCGGCGGGGTAGATGTTCACGCCGCCGCTGATGACCATGTCGCTGGCGCGATCGTTGAGGTACAGGTAGCCGTCGGCGTCGAGGTAGCCGATGTCGCCGCAGCTGACGAGGCCGTCGCGCTCGACCGCGCGGCGCTTGGCGTGGTCGCCTTCGTAGGTGAAGTCGGGCCACGCGTCCAGCCACATGTACACCTCGCCCGACTCGCCCGTCGCGAGCTCGCTGCCGTCGGCGTCGAGCACCCTGACGACCGCGCGCTCGAGCGGCCGCCCGACGGTCCCGGGATGCGCGAGCCACTCCTCGCTCGTGCAGAACACGACGGGGCCCGTCTCGGTGCCGCCGTAGTACTCGGCGACGATCGGGCCCAGCCACTCGATCATCTCGTGCTTGACGTCGGGCGGGCACGGCGCGGCGGCGTGCACGATCCAGCGCAGCGAGGACAGGTCGTAGCGCGAGCGGACCGGCTCGGGGAGGGCGAGCAGGCGCACGAACATCGTCGGGACCATCTGCACGACGGTGACGCGTCGCTCGGCGACGATCCGCAGGAACTCCTCGGCGTCGAAGCCGGTCATGATCGTCATGTCCAAGCCGCGGATCGCCGAAGACAGCGCGTACACGTTGGGCGCCGTGTGGTACATGGGCGCCGGGATCACCGTGCGCTCGCCGGGCGCCAGCTGGAAGATCTCGCCGAGCAGCGCCTGCGTCGCCTCGCGCTGCTCGTCGGTGGCGGGCGTGCGCACGACGCCCTTCGGGCGCCCTGTGGTCCCCGACGTGTAGATGATGCTCACCGGCGCGCCCTCCGGCGGCTGCGCCCACGGCTCGTTGTCCGCCAGCCACTCCGGCCAGCGCAGCGCGCCCGCGGGCTCCGGCGCCGGGGCGCCCGCATCTGCCCCACCCGCGTCGGCCCGGTCCCCGTCGACCGGCACGACGATGACAGCCAGGCCGTCCGGCACGCTCGGCGCGACCGCCGGCCACAGATCGGCGTGCACGACCAGCGCCTTGGCGCCGCTGTCGAGCAGCACGTGCGCGATCTCCTCGCCGCGCCAGTGCCAGTTGATCGGCACGGCGCTCGCGCCCAGCGGGACCGTCGCGATCGACGCCTCGAGGAACTCGATCGAGTTGCGCAGCAGCAGCGCGATGCGATCGCCGGCGCCGATGCCGAGCTCGTGCAGGCCGCGCGTCGCGCGCAGCGCCCGGCCGAACAGGTCGGGATAGCTGGTGAAGCGCTCGCCGCAGCGCACGCCGATCTGCTCCTCCATGTCGGCCTGCTCCTGCATGTCGGCCTGCTCCTGCATCGCTACGGCGCCCCCGGCGCCAGCGCGTCGGACTCGTCTTCGAAGGCTTCCCGCAGCGCGCCGGCGAGAGGGGCCCCGGAGCGCAGGGCGTCCTCGGCCCCGTACCACCAGAAGTACCCGCCCACGTAGTACGGCAGACCCGGGTTCAGGGAGTAGGCCCACCGCATGATCTGCTCCGCCTTCGCGACGGTGGCGCGCCGCGCCGCATGCGGGAGCCCGACCTCGCCGAACCCGAGCGCGGCGTTGGGGAAGACGGCGTGCAACTGCTGCATGTAGCTCGCGACTTCTTCCGAAGAGGGCTCTCTGCGACGGCACTCGGTGGGGTAGTAGGAGAGGAACACGTAGTTCAGGCCGTCGGCGACCTGGCTGGGCACGTACTGCTGGGCGAACTGCAGCGGGGTCGGCTCGGCGGGGCCGTCGCCGCAGTTGTTCGGCCCGAAGTTGTTCGCGTACAGCGTCAGCGCCGTCGTGCCGCCCGCGCTGGCCACGTCTTCGTAGGCCTCGGTGAGCTTCGCGGCGACCGCCGGATAGCTCCCGGTCCAGTTGCCGTTGACCTCGTTGCCCACTTCCCAGATGTCGACCTCGGAGCCGAGCGTGTGCAGGTAGGCCTCGACGCGCGCCTGGAAGGCTTCGGTGGAGATCGACTGCTCGTCGGAGGAGTCCAGCAGCTCGCCCATCACCGCGCTCACCGGGTCGATGTGCGCGAGTGCCTGCGTGTAGTACGACGCCGGCTCGCCGACGCTGAAGTACACCCGCGTGGTCGGCCGGAACGGGAGCGCGGCGAGCGCGGCGGTCGTTTCTTCGAGATGGGTGATCCGATCGACGGTGACGCCGTACAGCGGCGCGTCGCCGGCGGCGGGCGCCGCGGCGGGCCACGCCGCAAGCGCGAGCAGGAGCAGGAGCAGGAGCACGATCCGCACCGGCCCAGGGTAGCCGGCGCCGCCAGGTAGAGTCGGTGACGTGTCCGGCGCTGGCGCAGGCTCACAGGCATCGGTCGACTGGCGGGCGTGGCACGCGGCCTACGAGGACCCCGACTCCGAGCTGGGCAGGCGCCTCGCGCTGGTGCAGGCGCAGCTGCGCGCCGTGCTCGACCGCGCGCCGCCCGGCCCGATCCGTCTGGTGAGCGTGTGCGCGGGGCAGGGGCACGACGTGATCGGCGTGCTCGCCGAGCATCCGCGGCGCGCCGACGTCAGCGCGCGCCTGGTGGAGCTCGACGAGCGCAACGTGCAGCTCGCCCGCGCCGCGGCGAGCGCGGCGGGCCTGGACGCGGTGGAGGCGATCGCCGCGGACGCGTCGGTCACCGACGCCTACCTCGGCGCCGTCCCGGCGGACGTGGTCGTCGTGTGCGGAGTGTTCGGCAACATCGCGGCTGACGACCTCGCCAGCGCGATCGAGCAGCTCGCCCAGCTGTGCGCTCCGCGGGCGTCCGTCGTGTGGACCCGCCACCGCCGTCCGCCGGATCTCGTGCCGCACATCCGCGAGGCCTTCGCGCGCGCGGGCTTCGGCGAGGTCGCATTCGAGGACGCCCCGCCGTTCGGCGTCGGCGTCAACCGCCTGCAGGTGGCGCCGCGACCGTTCCAGCCTGGTGTCAAGCTGTTCGAGTTCATTGGCTACGAGGCGCTGTGGCCCCACCTGAGCGCGTTGGAGCGCGCATCGCTGGGTGCCCTGTTCCGCGAGGACTGCTCGCTGGTGGAGCTCGTCGAAGCGGTGCGCGCGCTCCCGTACGGCCTGCCGAGCGAGCCGACGGTCGAACGGGCGCTGCTGGAGGCGCGCGGCACGAGCGCGACCAAGCACCTGCTGCTGGCCCAGCTGCTCGCGCGGCGCCTGCCCGAGACCGAGCCGGCGCTCGTGCACCGCGTGTACCGGCTCGATCGCGCTCGCGCCCTCGAGCTGTACGGCCCGGCGATCGCCGAGACGGTGCCGCCCGAGGGGCTGATCGACGTGCACCGCTATCTGACGATCGCGCTGGACGGGCAGCGCGTCACCATCGACGCGACCGTCCCCGGCCCACCGTGGGACGGACGCTCACCGATGGAGCCGGTGTGCGGTCCCGGACAGGACTTCCCCACCGGCGCCGACCCCGACGCGGACCTGCGCGAGCTCGAACGAGAGCACTGCGACGCCGCGGCGCGAGCGCCGTTCATCGCGGCGCTGGCGGCGCCCACGTGACGTCCATGCGCACGCGCACGCGGGTGAGCACCTGCGCGAGCTCGGGGGCGAACGCGAGTCCGAAGAGGAAGCTCGCGACGACGCCTGTCACGTCGAAGGGCAGGGCCTGGCCGGCGACCGCGAGGAAGGCCGCCGGGGTGTGGACCGCGCCGAGCGTCCACGTGTACAGGTCCATGATCTCCCCCGCGACCAGCGCGGCCAGCGCGCACGCGAGCGCGAGCGGCACGCGGCCGGCGCGCCGGCGGCTCAGCGTCCCGAGCGCGGCGCCGCCGAGGCCGACGAGCCCCCAGGCCGCCATCTGCCACGGCGTGTACGGGCCCTGGCCGAGCACGAAGTTGGAGGCCAGCATCCCGAGCGCGCCGACGGCGAAGCCGGGGAGCGGCCCGAGCGCGTAGCCGACGACGAGCGTCATCGCGGTGATCGGCTTGACGTCGGGCAGCGCCACGAACGCGTCGCGCCCGAGCGCGGCCAGCGCGGACATGACCGCCACGACGGCCGCCATCCGCGCCGAGGGACGCCTGCGCTCGTACGCGAGCCAGCCGACGCCCAGCACGACGCCGACGACCAGGAACGATGCGAGCGGCCAGCTCATCGCGCGACCTCCGGGACGAGCGCGGACGAGCGCAGCAGCGCCGCTCCCTGCTCGGGCAGCAGCGCGCCGGCGGCGCCCGAGAGGATGCGAGCCGTCTCCGTGGCGAAGTACCAGCCTCCGGCGAGCAGCTCCGCGGCGGTGCCGTCGGCGATCACCCGCCCGTCGGCCATCAGGATCGCGCGATCGGCGCAGGCCGCCGCGAACTCGGGGTCGTGCGTGGCGACGATCACCGCCTGCCCGCACTCGGCGCGGCGGCGCAGATCGCGCGCCAGCTCGGCCTTCGCTTCGCGGTCCATGCCGCGGGTGGGCTCGTCGAGCGCGAGCAGCGCCGGCTCATCGCCCGAGCCGGTGACTATCGCCAGCGCCAGGCGCTGGCGCTCTCCGCCGGAGAGATCGCGCGGGTTGCGCTGCGCCATCTCCGCCAGCCCGACCGCCGCCAGCGCCTGGGCGGGGGCCTCCTCGGCGACGCGCTCGTGCACGAAGTAGTCGCCGGGGTTCTGCAACAGCAGCGCCACCCTGCCCGCGCTCGAGATGCGGCCTCGGGTGGGTTCGAGCAGGCCCGCGGTGTGGCGCAGCAGCGTCGACTTGCCCGCGCCGTTGCGGCCCATCAGGGCGACGCTCTCGCCCGGCTGCACGCGCAGCGAGACGCCGCGCAGGATCGCGGGCCCGTTGCGCAGCTCGTGCCACACGCCGTCGCACTCGAGCGCGGCCGCCGGCTTGGCCGATCGGCGCACCCTCGTCCTCGCGGCGGATCGGCCCGGCCGTGGCTCGCCGACCTGCCCGACCTGCGCTTGATCCTCGTCGGGAAGCAGATCGTGGGCGCGCAGCGTCGCGCGGGCCTGTCTCACGCCCGCCGGGACGGGGCCGAGCCCCGCCAGCGCGAACAGCTTGGCGGCCGGTGTCTGCAGCGCCGGCGAGCGCTGGGCGGCCCACGCGAGGAACGCCTGCGGATCGCCGTCGCAGCCGACGCGCCCGCGCTCGAGCGCGATCACGCGATCGACGGAGGACAGGCAGCGCTCGAGGCGATGCTCGGCCAGCACGATCGTCGTCTCCCACTCCTGGTTGAGCCGGCGCAGCAGGCCGATCAACTCGTCTCCGGCGACGGGATCGAGCTGCGAGGTGGGCTCGTCGAGCAGCACCAGCCGCGGCCTGCCCGCGAGCGCCGCGCCGAGCGCCACGCGCTGCTTCTCCCCGCCCGACAGATCGTGCGTCGAGCGATCCAGCAGCGCGTCGATGCCGAGTGCCAGCGCGACCTCCTCGACGCCGCGCGCGACCGCCGCGGCGCCGTGGCCGCGGCTCTCCAGCGCCAGCGCCAGCTCGGCGCGGACGGTGCTCATCACCAGCTGGGTCTCGGGGTCCTGGAACAGCACCCCGGCGAACGCCCCCAGGCGAGCGGGCCCGTGCTCGCGCGTGTCCAGGCCGGCGAGCGTCACGCGGCCCGCGAAATGCCCGCCGTGGAAGTGCGGCACCAGGCCGCAGGCGGCTCGCAGCAGCGTCGACTTGCCGTGGCCGGAGAGGCCCGCGAGCAGGCAGAACTCGCCCGGGCCGATGTCGATGCTCACCTCGTCCAGCGCGGGGACCTGCGAGCCCGGGTGGCTGTAGGTGACGCGGTCGAAGGACAGCAGCGGCGCGGTCATCCGTCGATCCCCCTGCGATCGGCGAACGGCAGCAGCACGGCTGCCAGGAGACCGACGCACAGCACGAGCGTGCCCGCGCTGACAGGCATGTGCAGTTCGGGGTAGGCGTCGAAGCTCGCGGCTCCGGCGAGCCGTCCGCAGACAGCCAGCGCGAGCACGGCCGCGGCGGAGACGAGGAAGGCGACGTCGTGGCGCGACCACGGGCGCGCGACGCGCGGCGCGCGGCGCGCGCTCGCGAAGCCGCGGACCTCGAGCGTGGCCGCCACGTCCATCGCCCGATCGAGCGAGCCGCCGATCATCGCGCGCAGCAGCGCCACCCGGCCGCGGGCGCCGCGCGGCGGACCGTCCGGACGCGTCCGCTGCGCCTCGGCCAGCCGCTGGGCGTCGGCGGCGAGCAGCGGCAGCATGCGCGTGGCCAGCGATGCGGTGAGCGCCGATCGGAACGACAGCCGCCGCAGGATCCGCAGCAGCTCGTCGGGGTCGATCGCGAGGCTCGCGAGCGTGGTGACGAGCATCAGCAGCGCCACCTTCAGCGCGATCACCGCGCCGTACACGAGCGCCTCGACGGTGAGGTCGCCCTGGCCGAAGGGGCCGAGGTCGCCGAGCCGCGCGAACACCGTCAGACCCTCGCGCGAGACGAGCACGTTGACCAGCACGATCGGCAGCGAGACGATCGCGGCCGTTCGCGCCGAGCGCGCGAGCGCGCGCCCCACGCCCGCGCCGGCGCCGGCGCAGAGGACGCCCGCCAGCAGCGCGAGCAGCGCCAGCGGGTGGAACAGCACGAGCGCCGCCGCCGACAGCGACGCCGCCCACAGCGCTCCCACGCCCGCGCGCGTCGCGTGCAGGGGACTGGGCAGGCGGCGGTAGAGGAGCGGGGCGGCCCTCATCGGGTCTGCGTCCGATCCACCGGCAGCGGGGTCGCGCTCATCGGGTCGACGTCCGATCCACCGGCAGCGGGGTCGCGCCGCCGGGCGAGAGCGCGACAGCGAAGCGGTCCTGCAGCGTGGGCTGTTCGAGCGCGCGCGCGGCGAGCTCCGCGCCCTGGCCGTCGGTGCCCGTGACGAGCCATACGGGTGGACCTTCGCCGCGCCGGGTCGCCGCGATCAGACCCGTGTCGGCGCGCAGCGTCCGCGCCGTGCGTCCGTCGCTTTCGAGCAGCGCCAGCGCCCCGCCGCCGCCAGAGAATTGGGCATAGACGCCGCTCGCGCGCGGGCCGGACTCGAGGCCCCGTGCGGCAGGTTCGCGCTCGATGCGCGCCCACGGCGCGACGAGCACCCGCAGCGATTCCGGCCCGCGCGCGCCCTCGATCGCGCCCACCGCCGCCTGGACGCCGACCGCGCGCAGACGCGCGGCGACCGTGCGACACGCGTAGCCGGCGACGGTCGCGCATTCGACGCGCACCGGCAGTCGCTTTCCTTCGATCCCGTTCAGGAACGGCTCGGGGAACGACCCGACCACGGCCGGGACCCCCTCGGTCTGGCTCCAGTCGTGCCTGTCCCACCAGATGCGATCGCCGGAGCGCACGTTCGTCGCGTCCGCTCCCCTCGTGGCTTCGACGCCGTTGACGTAGTAGAACCAGGCGACCGGCGCTCCCGCTTCCTGGCCGCCGGTGAGCCCGTCGACGCTCTGCACGAAGCCGCCTCCGTCACTCGTGGCCACGTGGTAGTTGCGCTCGAGCAGGCTCATCGCCGTCTCCTGCCCCTTCACCTGGAGGGGCCCGGCGGCAGGCAGCACGCGGGCACCGAAGCCGCTCGTGACGAGCAGGCTGACATCCTTGGGCGCCGCTCCGGCGCCGAGGCCGCAACCGGCGAGCGCAACCGCGCCGAGCACGCTCGCGAGAGCTGTCGCGGCCGCTCTCATCGCTGCTTCTGGACGTACACGAGCTGTCCGTCGCTCAGCCTGTAGACCGTGCCGACGGCCTGGCCGTGGCCGCTGGCGACGGGCGCGCCGGCGGGCGTGGGCAGCGTCTGCGTGTGCTGGGCGCTCGGCGTGCGCTGCTGCAGGCGGTGGGCGGAGCGGTTGAGCGTCAGGCCGAGGCCCGCGATCAGGAACGCGACGGCGAGCACGATGCCGATGTCGAACAGGTTCACCAGGCCGTCGAGCGGGTCCCCGGCGGCCTCCCTGGTCCCGCTGTGGCGGCCGAGGCCCGTGTGGCGCGTCATCGCCCGGCCTCCGGAAGCGGCGGTGTCACGGGCTGTCCGTCGAGAGCGGTGTGTCGGCCGAGGGACGCGACCGGCGGCGGCAGCTGGCCCGTGGCGCGCTCGAGCGCGGTGAGGTCTTCGGTGTACATGCGCGTGCGGGTGAGCGTGAGCGCGAACGCGACGGTGCCGACGAGCAGCCCGATCGTGGTGGCCGCGAACGCGGTGCGCAGGTCCGTGGCCAGCGTCGCCACGTCGCCGTGGCCGAGCGCGGCGAGGCCGGGGGCCAGCGGGATCAGCGTGCCCATCAGGCCGAGCGCGGGCCCGGCGCGAACGAGGATGCGGGTGCGCTCCAGGCGCCGCTCGACGGCCAGCTCGTAGTCGGCGAGCGCGTACTCGACCCCCGCGCCGTCCCCGGCGAGAACCGCGCGCGCGATCTGCACGAGCGCGTCGGCGGCGAACGCGCTGGGCGCGCGGTGGCTTAGCGCGGCGGCCTGGGCGGGATCGGCGAGAACCTGGCGGACGAGCAGGCGCAGCGAGCCGCGGCCCGCGCGCCGGCGCGACCACAGCTCGGTGGCGAAGCGCCCCGTCTCGACCGCGCCGATCAGCAGCACCAGCAGCGCGAGCACGAGCACGGGGGTCTGCAGCGCGGAGGCGATCCGCGCGAGCGCTTCGGCGATGCTCCCCGCGGCGGCGAGCGTGCTCACAGGATCACCTGCGGGCGCCGGCGCTCCAGCTGCGAGCCGATGAGGAGCAGCACGACGATCAGGCCGCCGATGGCGATCGCCAGCCACCGCGACGGGCCTGCGCTCGCGCCGGCGCTGCGCAGACCCGGGGCGCCAGCTTCGGGCGCGTCGCCCAGGCGCGTGTCGTCGGAGGCGTCGATCAGCAGGCCGGTCACGGTCGGCGAGGACGATCCGGACCCGGTGCCATGGCGACGAGCGCGACGGTCGGATGCCGCCGGCCTGCCCGCGGCCGGCGCCTTGATGGCCAGCACGGCCGCCCTGCGGTGCGCGTCGGGCTCACGAGCGTGCTTCCCGGCTCGTCCGTGCCGCCCGTGCAGCAGCCTCGCGCCCCCGGGCGTGTGACCCGTGCTCTGCGGCTGGGGTCGGCTGAACAGCGGGGCGCCTTCTCCACCGCCGCCTGCGAGCACACCGTCGCTGCCCGCCGACGTGCTGCTGGGAACGTCCAGCGGCACGGCCGGGGGCGGCAGCGACTGGCCGCTGAACGCGGGAGCGGCATACGCGGTCATCCACACCGTGTTGGGGTCGCTGCTCGCCTTCCATTGGATGCTGCCGTCTTCGTGCTGCATCGATTCCAGATAGCCCAGCGGTTCCTTGCCAGAGCCCTCCGCTGTCCATGTTTCGGGGTCTTCTCCTGCCGACCAGATCGCCTGGACCGTCCAGGCGGTCGACGCGGTGTCCGATTCGGCTTCGCCCGGAAACTCCGGGAAGCCCCCGTCCGGGTTCTGGGCCGCGTGCAGGAAGCCGAAGGCTTTGCGCTGGGCTTCGGCGTCGTGCGTGTCGGCGGCGTTCAGCGCCTCCACGGCGGCCGCGGTCATGTCGACTTCGCCCGGCGGGTCGCTCCCGCAGCCCGGCACGGTCTTGGGACAGACCGAGGGCCAGCTGCCGTCGGAGCTCTGCTCGATCTCGAGCCATTTCACGGCGCGCCCGACGGCTTCCTGGACGGCCGGTTCCTGGACGGGGCTGAGCGCGAGGATCGCGAAGATCGTGTCGTTGATCGCGGGCGTCTGCTCGCCTTCATCGTGGAAGAAGGCTCCTTCCGGGAGCTGACGATGGAGGATCGCCTGGAGGAGATCGACGCCGCCGAAGTCCCGCGGCGAGGTGCCGGCGGCGTCGACGACGAGCAGCACGCGCTCGAATTCGTTCGTTGCCGCGAGTCCGCCGGCGTGATCGGCCAGGTAGCCGAACGCGCTTTCGCCACCCGGCTTGGACTGGTTCTGGGGATTGATCCCGGCGGAGGCCAGCGCGATCGCCACCCACGGGGTGAGTTCCAGGTCGGACGGTTCCCCCGGATCGCCGTTGGCGCTGAACCCGCCGTCGCTGTTCTGCGCGTTCTCGAGGAAGCGCACGGTGCTGTCCAGCCGGTGCTTGTTGGCTTCGTTGTTCGGCGCCGCGACGGCCGAGCAGGCTGCGCAGCCGGCGAGCAGGACGCTCACGGCGAAGCTCAGCGCCCACGAGCGCCGGACGCTTCGCGCGGCTCTAGCCTTCGACGGCCACGCCATCGAGATCGACCGTTCCTTTCAGGACCTGCAGGCTGACCGGCCCCGCCGTCGAGCGCTCCAGGGCCGTGATCTGGCGCAGGGCGCCGGCGGGGCCCTTGGCGATCGCGAACGCCTGGCGGTGGGAGCCCGCGCGCACCTCCACCTTCGCGGCGGCGGACGTGGCGCGCAGCACGAACACGGGCCTCCCCGCCGCCAGCCGCAGCGAGACCTGGGCGCCGGCGGAGCCGCGGCTGACTGTGTCGAGCCACGCGCCGACCTGCTTCACCCGCTGCCAGCGCCCGTGGTACTGAAGGCCGCTCCAACGATCGTCGTAGGGCACGAGCACCCTGCCGATCGTCGCCGTCGAGCTGCGCCCGAGCGCGTCGGTGAAGGCGATCTGCAGCTCGTAGGCGGCTCCGGCGGGGAGCTTCACGAGGGCAGAGGTCGCGCTCGCGCTCCCGCTCGCCCTCGCCACATAGGCGGCGCCCGTGACGCCGAGCGTCTGCGAGGAGATCGTCCACGAGCTCGGACCGACCCCGGGTTCGAGCACCTGCCAGCTCACGCCCACGAGCCCGCGGTCGGTGCCCAGCCCGTCCAGGCGCGGCGTCACGCGCGCGGGGCTCGCGGTCTGGCTGTCCAGCACTCCCTGGGAGCCGGAATCATCGCCGGCCGTTTTCTCTGCAGGCGCGCTTTCAGGCACGCCGGTGCCGGTCACAGGCAGCTCGAGCTTCTGCGCGCTGCCTTCGAGCGACACCTGGATCAGCGCTTCGCGCAATCCGGTCGCGGTCGGGTCGAAGCTCGCAGAGAGTTCGCAGCTTTCGCCCGGCGCGAGCGTCCTGCCGATGCAGTCGCCGCCGGCGACGCTGAAGTCGCCGGCCTCGGCGCCGGCGACGCCGACGGCGGCGATCGCGATCGGCCGCACGTCGTGGTTGCTCAGCGTCGCCGCCAGCGGCCTGCTTCGCGAGCCGACCGTCCGGGTTTCGAACAGCAGGGACTGCTCGGCGAAGGCGGCGTCGTAGGGGCCGTACGGGCCGGCGGTGACCAGCGCGAGCAGCGCGTCGGTGGTCGGGAGCCGCGCTTCGAAGTACAGGCCGTGGCTGTTGGAGCCGACCCCGTGGGCGAGCGCGTTGCGCAGCGCGGCTTCGCCGGGCAGGAACGCGCCGATCACGTCTTCGGCCGGGGTGTGTTCGCCCGTCGCGGGGTTGCCGATGCCGGCGTATTCGGCGGTCACCTGGTAGCGGGTGACCCACTTAGCCGCTCGTTCGGCCGCCGCCTGGCGGCCGCTCAGCGCCAGCCCGACCGCGCCGAGCGCGGTCGATTTGACGCTGGGGTCGTACACGGGGCTGGCGCTTTCCGCTTCGCGAACGCCGCCTTCGGCTTCCTGAATGCCTTCCAGGTAGCCGCCGGCCCTGGTCAGCGCCGCTTCGATCTCTTCGAGCAGGCTCTGCTCGAGCACGGCCGCGCCCTGTTCGCGTGCGGCGACGAGCGCTTCGATCGCCTGGACGTCGACGGCCGTCGTCGTTTCCCAGCTTCCCGTGCTCGCGTTCTGCTGCGCGAGGATCAGGTCCACCGTCTTCAGCGCAGCTTCCGCCAGCGCGCCGGTGCGGGCGAGCGCCAGCAAGCTCGGCGCGAGCACTTCGATGGCTTCGGTGGCTTTGCCTTCGCTTTCGACCTTGCCGGTGCTCTTGAACATGCCTTCGAGGGTCCCGAGCACGTTCATCCCGGCGAAGCTCGAGGGGCTCTGGCCGAGCGCCCGCAGGCCGAGCACCGCGAGGGCGAAGCGTTCGGCGTTCTGCTGCCCGTGCCCGGCGCTCGGGTTGGCGAGTTCGCGCAGCGGACAGCCTTCGACGGTGACGTGCTTCTTTTCTTCGCAGCTGCGCGCCAGCCATTCGACGATCCGCTGCATCCTCGCCGGCGGCGCTCCGGCGCGGGCGAGCGCGATTGCTCCCGGCAGCAGTTCTTCGGCGTCGGGGTGTTCGGAGGTCTTCTTGGCTTCGAGTTCTTCCGCCTGGGCGGCGGTTTCGTCGAGGACCGGCGCAAGCCATTCTCGCGCGAGCAGCACGGGGATCACCGAGGATTCCTGGGCCGGGGGCAGGCGAAACGACGACGGGCCGCTGCCGTCCATCGGTTCGATCCGCGGCGGCGCGCCGCCCCCGAACGACCAGCCTTCGACCGAGCCTACCGGCGAGCGGCTCTGCGGGCTCTTGGCGCCGATGCCGCTGAACTCCCAGCGGCCACCCGGCTTGCCGCGCCAGTAGGACCAGTAGGCGCCGGACCCCGGCGTGGTGGTGCACGACTGTTCAGCCGGCGTCGGCTCGCCGTCGATGCGGCAGATGAACGCGAGCCCGTAGCCGGAGGTGCCTTCCAGCTGGAAGCCCGCGTTCTGGAGCGCTTCGACGCCGTCGGCCTGTTCCCCGAGCGCGCAGCCGACGTAGACCTTGCCCGCGCCGAGCGTGCGGTCGTCGACGATCACCGTGACCCCGGTGCTCGGTTCGCACGGTTCCCAGCGTTCGATCAGCGTGGGGTCGGGGTTGGCCACGTTCGCCGCCGCCGCCCCGGGGGCCTGCATCGCGCCGCCGAGCAGCGCGAGACAGACCCACGGGACGAGCGGTTTGCGCGGCATGCGCCTACGGCAGCCCCACCAGGCGGGGGTATGTAGTCGCGTACATGCCGAGGATGCCCTGCGCGGTGGCGAGCACCTCGGGCGGACCGGCTTCCGTGCACGCCGGCAGACCGTGTTCGCCGACGGGCTGCGCTTCGACGATGGCGTCCAGCCACTTCTGCGCTTTGCCGAAGGAGACTCCCCCCTCGACGTCGGCCATCATTGCGAGCGCGGTGCTGTTGACGCTCGCGAACGGCACCGACGATTCGGTGAAGCTGCAGTAGTTCTCCCAGTACCTGGATTTCTTGCGCTCTTTCTTGAGCCACTTCAGGGCCGCCTGCGCCGATGATTTCGATTCGGCCGTGCCGGCCGCCAGCAGCGCCTGGACGGCGGTGCCCGTGGAGTCGATTTCGACCGCGTTTTCGTTTTCGCTTTCTTCCCCGAACGGCGGTTCGTCGTTGCATGTGTCAGCCGGGAGACCCATCGTCGAGCGGAACGCGCCGTTCAACGATTTGGGTTTGCTGCCGGCGCACTGCTGTCTGTGCAGGTACGCGGCGCCCGCCTCGATCGAGGCTTTCAGGTTCGGTTTGCTCGTGCAGTTCGCTTCGCAGGCCTTCAGCGCGACGATCGCCAGCGACTGGCCGGACACGTCGGAGTAGTTGGTCTGGTTCTTGTCGCTGAACCTGCCGGCTTCCGGCCCGGCGCCGACCTGCAGGCACTCGAGGTCGGCGATCAGGTTGCGCCCTTCGACGTTTTCGGGGTTGCCGTTCTGGGCCTCCACCCCCAGCGCGAGCTTCGCGACCGCGCCTGCCGAAAGCGGGTTGGTCGTCGTTTGGCACGGTTCGCTGCCGACGTACCTGCTCTTGTTCGCGAGCGCCCATTCGTACGCCAATTCGCGCTGCGCGTCGAAGCTGGGGCCGGCGGCCTTGAACGCGAGCGCGCATTCGACCGTCTCGCCCACGGATTCTTCGCCGAACAGTTCGCAGTATGAGCCTTCGCTCGTCGGTCTCAGCTGCGAGGCGAGCCATTCCGTCGCCGCCTTGGGTGCGGGTGAGGTTCTTGCCGCCGCCGCCGGCGCCGCGAACGCCAGCGCGAGCACGGCGGCCAACAGGCATGAACGGAGGGTGAGCCCGAGCGGCGCCAGCCGACGGATGATGGGTCGCATGAGATGGATCTCCTTCTGTCAGGGGGCGGTGGTGGCGCCGTCCCCGCTGCAGAAGCGAGAGAGGTCACGACCCGCCGCCCCATCGCGAGAGCAGGGTCCGTATGTTGGGTGCCACCCAGCGAGTACTCGGACTCGAGCCCGGCCGGTCTTTTCGACCGGCTGCCCATACCGTTGCGCGTCAGTCCCGGATTCCCACCGGGTTCCCTCGGCCACGTGGCGGCGCGCACCATAGCACTCGAATCCCCGCCGCGCCGGCGGTGCCGCATGTGCGCGGCGTAGGATGGCGCGGAATGGAGGCGCACAGCGCAATGGGGATGCGCCCTGGGAGGCTCGCCGGCAGGCGCATCCTGATCGTGGGCGCGGGGCAGCAGGACCACGGCCTGGAGGACCCCCCGGTGGGCAATGGCCGCGCGATGTCGGTGCTGTTCGCGAGCGAGGGCGCGGCGCTCGTGCTCGCGGACGTCGACACGGCGAGCCTGGAGGCGACCGAAGCGCTCGTGCGCGAGCATGGCGCGCAGTGCGTCGGCGTCCTCGCCGACGCCGCCGAGGAGGCGGGCATCCAGGCGATGTTCGAGCGCGGGCGCACCGCCTTCGGCGGCCTGGATGGGCTCGTGATGAACGTGGGGATCGGCGCCGGGCTCGGCTTCGCGGGCACCTCCGTGGAGGACTGGGACCGGGTGATGGCGGTCAACCTGCGCTCGCACTTCCTCGGCTGCAAGCACGCGCTCGCGGACTTCGACGACGGCGGCGCGGTCGTGCTGATCGGCTCGCTCGCCGCTCGCGAGTCGATGCCGATCCCCTCCTACGCGGCCTCCAAGGCGGCGCTCGAGGCCGTGTGCCGCAACGCGGCGGTCGAGGGCGCGCCGCGCGTGCGCGTGAACGTGCTCGCGCCCGGCCTCATCGACACGTCGCTGGGCAGGCTCGCCACGCAGCTGAACCCCGGCCGCGCGGATGTGCGCATCCCGGCCGGCCGCCAGGGCAGCGCGTGGGAGATCGCACGCTGCGCGCTGTTCCTGATCGGCGAGGAGTCCTCGTACGTGACCGGGCAGACGCTCGTCGCCGACGGCGGCCTGAGCGTGGCGATGCGGAGCTGAGGCTACGGAAGCGACACGGGCAATTCCGAGCGCGGCGGGCCAGCCTCGCCGACGCGGAGCGCCGATGTTTGACATGTTCCGTCAGCCGGACTACCGTGGCTGCGCATGCCCGCAGTCGACGCTTCGACCGGCCCCGTCGCCTCGCCCGGCCGCACCGCCTCGCTGCCGCCCGGCCCGCGCCTGCCGCGCGCGGTGCAGGCGATGCTGCGGATCTGGCGCTACGCGGAGTTCAGCGACCGTGGTCACGAGCGCTACGGGGACACGTTCACGGTGCGCGTGGGCAGCTCGCCGACGGCGGTGCTGACGCGCGACCGCGAGGTGATCAGGCGCCTGTACACGGGCGATCCGCTGGGCAAGCGCCACGGCAACGACCTGCTGCGCATGTTCTTGGGCGAGCAGTCGGTGCTGATGCTGGAGCCGCCCGAGCACCTGACGCGGCGCAAGATGCTGCTGCCGCCGTTCCACGGCGAGCGCGTCCAGTCCTACGCACGCCTGATGGAGCGCCTGACGGCGGCCGAGCTGGATCGTCTGCGCCCGGGCGAGGTGGTGAAGGTGCAGCCGATCGCTCAGGCGCTGACGCTGGACGTGATCCTGCAGGCGGTGCTGGGCGTCTCGGACGTCGCGATGCGCCGGCGGCTGCGCAAGCTCTTCGACGCGCTGAACACGCCGCTGAACAGCTTCGCGCTGTTCGTGCCACAGCTGGCGCACCGCTCGCGTTGGAATCTGCTCTCGCGCCGCCCGTGGCGCTTGAAAGACGAACTCGATGCGTTGCTGTTCGAGCACATCGCGGCAACCCGCGCCGACCCACGACTGAGCGAGCGCGAGGACGTCCTGGCGATGCTGGTGGGCGCGCGCGACGAGGACGGAGAGGGACTGAGCGACGAGCAGCTGCGCGACGAACTGATCACGCTGATCGCGGCCGGGCACGAGACGACCGCGACGGCGACCGCGTGGGGCATGGAGCTGCTGGTCCACAACCCGGCCGTGATGGCCAGCGCGCGGGAGGGTGATGATCTTTATCTGGAGGCACTGGTGAAGGAGATCCTGCGGATCCGCTCGCCGATTCCGATCACGAGCGCTCGCCACATGCTCGAGCCGTTCGCGATCGGGGCGTGGACGATCCCGCCGGACGTGGCGGTGCTGGTCGACGCCTACGGCGTGCACCACGACCCGCGGACGTATCCCGAGCCGCACGTCTTTCGCCCCGAGCGCTTTCTGACCGACCCCCCGGACGGCTACTCGTTCCTCCCGTTCGGCGGCGGCGCGCATCGCTGCCTGGGCGCGTCGCTGGCGCTGCTCGAGATGAAGATCGTGCTGCGCGAGATGCTGGCGCGCGTGGAGCTGGCGCCGGTGTCGACGGCGCTCCCGCGGGCGGTGCCGGGCGGCCCGACGCTGGCGCCGCGCGGAGGCGCGCGCGTGCGGGTGCTCAGTCGGAGAACGCCGCGCGAGCGGCCTTCGAGCCGGCCGCTGACAGCTCGGTGAAGCCGTAGGTGCCCTTGTGCAGCAGCTCGTTGGCGGCGTCGACGACGGCGCCGTAGGCGGCGAACGCGAAGGCGCCGCCGACGGACACGCGCTTGACGCCGAGCGCGGCGAGCTCGGCGACGGGCGGGGTGGTGGGGCGCGCGAGCACGTTGACGGGCCGATCGACGGACGCGAGCAGCACGCGCAGGTCCTTGGGGCGGTCGACCCCGGGGGCGTACAGCACGTCGGCGCCGGCCTCCTGGTAGGCCTGCAGGCGGGCGATGGTGTCGCGCAGGTCGGGGTTGCCGCGCAGGTGGTTCTCGGCGCGCGCGGTGAGCACGAGCCGCACGAAGCCGTCGTGCGCGGCGTGCGCGGCGGCGGCGACGCGCTCGGCGGCGGCGTCGATGCCGTACAGCCGCTCCTCACCGGAGCTCCAGTCCTCGATCGAGCAGCCGGCGAGGCCGGCGTCGAGCGCGAGGCTGACCGTTTCGGCGACGCCGTCGGCGCTGGCGGCGAAGCCGTCCTCGAAGTCAGCCGAGACGGGCAGCTCGGTCGCGGCGACGACCTCGGCCGCGTGCGCGAGCGCCTCCTCGCGGGTGACCGCGTAGTCGCCGCGCCCGCGCCCGGCGGCGAAGCCGCTGCTGGTCGTGGCGAGCGCCTGGAAGCCGAGCCACGCGAGCAGCTTCGCCGAGCCGACGTCCCAGGCGTTGGCCAGCAGCAGCGGCCGCTCCTGCCGGTGCAGTGCGAGAAAGCGCTCGCTGCGCACGGCGGAGGCGGAGTCGGCGGTCACGGACGGAACCGTGGCATAACGAGCTGCCTATGTCCAGCGGAATCCGACTTATCGGAGACTTCCGCTTATTGCGCGATTCAGACGAGTTTGTCCGGCTTTGTTTGCAAAGACAGACAGAGCGGTCTCGGATTGCGGCAGAACGGTGCCTCGGATTGCGGATTGTTTTGGCCTCGGATTACGGAGAAAAATAGCCTCGGATTACGGAAAACGCAGTAGACTTCAGTCATGTCCGCGATCCTCTCAGAGACCGTAGAGCGCCGGCTGGGCGAGGTGGTGCGCAGACGCCTGGCCGACGAGTCCGTCGTCGTGCTCCAAGGTCCGCGAGCGGTCGGGAAGTCAACGTTGCTGCAAGCGCTGGCGGCCTCCGAGAGCCGCGAGATCATCGACCTCGACGATCTCGCCACGCGAGATGCGGCACGTGCAGACCCGGCGCTGTTCGTACACGGCGATGCCCCGGTGCTGATCGACGAGTTCCAGCACGTGCCCGAGCTGCTCGATGCGATCAAGGCCGAGCTCAACCGAGACGGCGCTCCGGGAAGATTCGTGCTCACGGGTTCCACGCGCTACGCGACCCTTCCCGCTGCCGCCCAGGCGCTCACCGGACGCGCGCATCGAATGGACGTCCTCCCGCTCTCCCAGGGCGAGATCGCGGGCGTCCGCGAGGACTTCGCCGAAGTGCTCCTGGGCGATCCCGAAATGCTGCTGAATCCGCGTCTGCCGGCGCTCGCCCGCGAGGAGTACGTCGGCAGGGTTGTCAGGGGGGGATTCCCGCCGGTGCTCCGCCGCGCGCAGCCGGCGGATCGCGCGCGCTGGTTCGACGACTACGTCGAGCTGGTCATCGAGCGCGACGTGATGGAGCTCACGCGCGTGCGTCAGCGCCGGCAGCTGCCACTGCTGCTGCGCCAACTTGCGAGCCAAACGGCACAGGTGCTCAATGTCGCGAAGGCCGCGACGACACTCGGAATGGAGCAGTCGACGGCCGAGGACTACACCAAGCTGCTGGAAGCCGTGTTCCTCGTACAGCGGCTTCCGGCGTGGGGCACGACGCTCGGCTCACGCGTCGGCGCCGCGCCAAAGATCCATGTCGTCGACAGCGGGCTCGCGGCACGGCTGCTGCGCCTCACCGAGCACAAGCTGGGGCTGGCCTCGGCGCAGGCGCTCACCGAGTTCGGCCATCTGTTGGAGACGTTCGTCGTGAGCGAGATCTGCAAGCAGCTCGAGTGGCTCGACTCGGCGGTACAGCAGGGGCACTGGCGGACCCATGAAGGCGAGGAGGTCGACCTGATCGTGGAACGCGAAGACGGAAGGGTCGCGGCTGTCGAGGTGAAAGCAGCCTCGCGCGCTCCGACCAGCGAGCTGCGAGGCCTGCTCGCGCTGCGCCGCAAGCTGGGAAGCCAGTTCCTCGGGGGCGTGGTGCTGTACACCGGCGCACACGCCTACACCCACGACAGCGGCCTGTACGTCATACCCATCAACCGCCTCTGGCACGCGCGAAGAGCCTCATAGGCCCGAGCCACGAGCTCGACCGGCTGTCCGACGCGATGGGCAATCGCGGAATCTAGACGCGGCGAATCCGGAATCGGGCCGCCGCGCCACGGGGGTTGAACAATCGTCCGAGATGTCTAACATCCTAGATCAGGATGTCTACCAGCCCGATCGATAGTGCTCAGGCAGCCTCTGACCTCCTTGGCGCACTTGGCGAGCAGCTTGCGGCACGTGGCGAGCACTACACCCTCGCTGTGGTCGGCGGCTCTGCGCTGCTGGCGCTCGGGCTCGTCTCTCGTGCCACGAGAGACGTCGACGTGCTCGCGATCGTCAATGGCGACGAGCTCCTCTCAGCGCAGCCGCTTCCCACCGCCTTGGCCGAAGCGGCGCACACGGTGGCCCGTGACTTTGGGTTGGCCGACGACTGGCTGAATCCCGGACCCGCCTCGCTACTCGAGCTCGGACTACCCGAAGGCTTCGCGGAGCGTGCGCAGCACCACGACTTCGGACCCGGCCTGGAGATCCTGTTCGCATCGCGGGTCGACCATATCCACCTAAAGCTGTACGCGACGGTCGACCAGGGCGCCGGCAAGCACCTCGCTGACCTCCAGGCATTGGCGCCGAGCGAGCGAGAGCTGCTCGACGCGGCCCGCTGGAGTCGGACTCACGATCCGTCAGATGGATACCGGGACGAGCTGACCCGCGTGCTCGCCCACTTTGGGGTTGACGATGGACGTCTCGGCCCTTAACCGCCGACTCAGCGACCAGCTCGTGGCGTTCGCCTGGGATGAGTGGGCGCAAATGGGCGTGCTCGCCAGCCCACATAGGCGCAGCCCCTGGGCACAGGACCCCGAGGCGCTGATCGTCTTCACGCTTGAGGTCGCTCGAGCAGAGCCTCGCCTGTTCGACGAGCTTCTCGACTGGATGCTCGCCAACGAGCCCCTGCTCAGCGTCCGGCGCCTTCGCGCGATGTGCATCGATGAGACCGATCGGTCGCTCACCGCAGCCGCGCTGGCGTGGCTCGCCCACGAGCGCCCCCGAGCACAGCTCGGCGCCAGGACGGACAAGACCGCCCCGTCGACACCTCAGGCGCTGTTTCGACCCGAGATCCAACTCGGCGCACCCGACGAGGCCTTTGCCTCCGCCGGGTGGTTGCGGCCGGCGCTCTCGCCGTCCCATAAGTCCCGGCCGCCCGATCCACTGGCGCCCATCAACCTGGCCTTCCGCCTGCGCCAGATTCTCGGGGTCGGCATCCGCGCGGAGGTCGTTCGTGTCCTGCTGACCACGGAGGCGCCATGGGTCAACGCGCAGACCCTCGCGCGATCGACGGGCTATGCGAAGCGCAACGTCCACGACGCGCTCGCGGGCCTCAGCGTCGCAGCCGTGGTGTCGGCGTTTACTGTCGGCGCCGAACAGCGCTATGTCGCCGACCGTCCCGCGTGGGCGGCCCTGCTCGGGAGCGAGCCGGACGAGCTGCCTGCCCACCACGACTGGCCGCAGCTGCTCGCCGTCCTCAGACGGCTGCTGCGCTGGTCGGCGCAGCCGGACCTGGCGACCATGTCGGGCTATCTGCGCGCGAGCCGAGCAGGCGATCTGCTCGAAGCCGTGAGCGGCGACCTGGCCTTCGCCGGTATCCCCACCCACTCCAGCCGGTCGCCAGAAGACGTGTGGCACAACCTCGAAGAGATCTGCGAGCGGCTGTTGAAGGTCATCGGCGTCGGAGACGCACCGATATCGCGATAGGTCGACGCTGGGCTGGCTGGCCAACTGCTCGAATATCTGCTTTTGTTTGCGTTTGCAGATAGAGATGGACCAGCGCCTCAATCCCTACACGCCCGGGTCGGGCATCAAGCCGCTGAAGCTGGCGGGCCGCGACGGCGACCTCGAGGCCTTCCGGGTCCTGCTGGAGCGCCTGACGAGCGGCCTGCCGGAGCGGAGCCTGATCTACTCGGGCCTGCGCGGCGTGGGCAAGACGGTGCTGCTGCTGGAGTTCGAGACGCTGGCGCGCGAGGCGGGCTGGGTGTGCAACGACGTGGAGGAGGTCGGCTCGGGCGACTTCCGCCAGACGTTCGCGGAGCTCGCGTACCAGATGCTGCTGTCGATGAGCCGCCGCGAGCGCATGCGCGCCCGCGCGACGGCGGCGCTGGGCGTCCTGAAGGCGTTCTCGGTGGGAGTGCCGGGCGGCTTCAGCGCGAAGCTGGACGTGGAGGCGGCGAGCGGCACGGCGGACAGCGGCGATCCCGAGCGCGACCTGGCGGTGCTGCTGGTGGAGGTCGGCCAGGTGGCGCAGGCGGGCGGCACGGGCGCCGTGTTCTTCCTCGACGAGATGCAGGCGCTGGACGCGACGGCGCTGGCTGCGGTGTGCATGTCGATGAACCGCGTCGGCCAGCGCGGCCTGCCGGTGGCGCTCGTCGGCGCGGGCCTGCCGCCGCTGCCGCGGCTGCTGCGCGCGGCGAAGCCGTACGCGGAGCGGATGTTCGCCTACCACGAGCTCGACCGGCTCTCCGACGCGGAGGCGCGCATGGCGCTCGTGGCGCCGGCGGCGCTGCGCGAGGTGGAGTACGAGGCGCCGGCGGTCGAGCTGATCCTCGAGGCGTCGGCCGGCTACCCGCACTTCATCCAGGAGTACGGCCGCGTGCTGTGGAACGAGGTCGACGGCTCCCCGATCACCGCCCGCGACATCGAGGGCGCCCGCGCGCTCGTCTCCGAGGCGCTCAACCGCCGCTTCTTCAAGGACCGCTTCGAGACGGCCTCCGACGCCGAGCAGCGCTACCTGGCGGCGATGGCCGACCTCGGCGACGGCCCCGTACGCTCAGCCGACGTCGCCCTGCGCGCCGGCTACAAGGAGCGCGGCAGCACGTCGGTGCTGCGCGAGAGCCTGCTGCGCAAGGACCTGGTCTACAGCCCGCGGCGCGGGCTCATCGACTTCACGGTGCCACTATTTGCGGGGTATCTGCGCCGGCAGCACCCGCTGGCGAGCTTTGCGGACGACGCGTAGGCGGGGTCGGCTTGTCGGGTTTTGTTTGCGGAAGCAGACAGAGCCCATCGCGTAAGGCTTGCCGAGCGCGCGACGTCAAGACACGACCGCACCCCTGAGACCATGTGTTGAGTGCAGATCGCCGTATAGCGCTAGCTGCTTCCATCGCGACGAGGCGGCACCGGACAGATCCCCCGGAGCACCGACAGACCGAACTGGACTTCCGACGATGCATTTGCCCATCTTTGTGCCAGTCCCGCACTTCCGGCAAGCGCTCTCCTTCGACCTGCAAGAATGTGCGATGGGGCTGTGCGGCTGCACCGATAGGATCCAGCCATGCCCGAGTCCAACTCGACCGACGCCGCCGGAACAGAGGGGAGCGCAAGTGGGTCGGACAGCCCGCTTGAGGCCCTTGATGCACTGATTCGGAGCGGCGAGAGCGACCGACTCGAGTTCAAGTCAAGCCTGCGCTATGACCTCCAGACGCGGAGCGTCAACAAGGAGTTGACGAGGACCGTCGTGAAGGTCGTCGCGAGCTTCCTGAACACTCGCGGAGGGACGCTGCTGATCGGGATCTCGGACGACGGAACGCCGCTAGGCCTAGATCCGGACATCCAGACGCTCTCGAAGAAGAGCCTGGACGGCCTTGAGCTCACGCTCCGCAACGCCATTGGAACCTATCTTTCCCCTTCGATCGCTCCCAACGTGTTGGTGACGTTCCCGTCCGCCTCCGGGGCCGTCGTCGCACAAGTCACGTGTCCGAGGCACGTGGAACCCGTGTTCCTGCGGGAGGGCGATCAGTACACTTTTTACGTCCGGGACGGCAATCAGACTCGGCCCCTCAACCTTCGGGACGCCCACTCTTACATCCGCACGCATTGGCCTGAGGAGTCTGCACCCTCGCCAACCTCCATCAAGAGCCTCGTCGCCGAGGCGATCCGGGACGAGCTTGGGGCTGTCACGCCGGACGCGCTACGCGCTGTCGTTCGCTCGGCAGTAAGGGAGTCCGCGCTGTCGCCACCCAAGCAAATGACAGCACCCGCCGGTGAGGCTCCTCCACCGTGGATGCGCGTGGGCACTCGGCGGGTCCTCAACCTCTTTCTGCGCCCGCTCGCTCAGTCCACCGGCTGGAAACGCATCTACTTGGTGACGCCATGGATCTCGGACATTGACTCGGGAGGGAGCATGACATCCGATCAGTTCATCAAGCGCCTCAAGGACGATCGCACCACCGTCTACCTCGTGACTCGCCCGCCTGAACACGACTGGCACGACCGAGCGATCAAGCGGCTTGGCGAGACGGGACGTGTAAACATTGCCCTGGTGCCGCAGCTTCACGTCAAGCTGTACACGGCGTCAACTGCATACGGCTCGTTCGCGATGATCGGCTCGGCCAATTTCACACAGCAGTCTCTCGCCAGCCACGAGATTGCCGTTCTCATCGATTCTTACGCCGACGGTCGACGCGTTGTTTCTGACCTTCAGTACGAGGCATCGCAGCTCTACCACCTGCAGGGGCGTAAACTGCTTTACCAAGCGTCCTTCGCCGACACCTAACCCGAGGAGCAACGGAAAGTGCAAACAATGCAGGAGTGGTTCGGACTTAAGGAGGGCCATCGGGATCTTACGATCGAGACCGATAGCGATGCGCAACTCTTCTTTGCGAGGCACGAGCTTGATGAGCAGCTGCATGCCATCCTCCGCCGCTCGTTTCGCACGGGCACTCCGCCGAAGATGGTCCTCTATGGCGACTGGGGCGTAGGCAAGACCCACACTATGCGCCACCTCGAGTATGTCATCGAGACGAACGACGACTTTCCGGCTATTGTGGTCTTTGTTGAGTTGCCCGACATCACCACTAAGTCCACTTTCCAGGTTGCCCATGCGGCCCTCCTAGACGCGCTTGGTCTGCCCCGAGCGAAACAGTGGGTTCTTCAATTTCAGACTCGCTATCCGACCGACGCGCAGGACCGCATCCGCGACTTTGCTCAATCGGGGGACATCAGCACTGCGTTTGCGAATCTTCTCGCCCTCGGCGAGGGCAGCCGCATCGCGTGGGACTGGCTGCGGGGCTTCGCGATTAGCACGGGGGATGCGAGACTGGCGGGCCTCCCGCCCTCGCTTACCCAGTCGAACTCCTTCGTCAAGGTTCTACAGCTGTTCGGTCGCTTGGCGCAAGAGGTCGAAGACAAGCTGCTGGTATTCATGCTCGACGAGGCGACCAAGCTCAACTATGTATCCAACTCCGATGCCGTCAACCACTGGACCAATGCGATGAAGTTGCTCGCGGATCAGCAGACGAAGGAGGTTGGATTCATCGTGTCCGGATCTTGGGTCGACCCGGACGATATGGCACTACCTTTGCAGGACCAGCAGGTGGTCTCGCGGTTTGGCGAGCCGAACTACATACTTTTGCACCGTCTCGATGAGGACGACACGAAGGCTTTTATCAGCGCACTCCTCGAAGAGTGGGTAGACGATGCGGCCCGCGACCGACTGACTAGCGAGTTCGCCTTGGAGGCGGACGGGGAGACCATCTCAACCGCGTCGTTTCCATTCACCGAGTCGGGGCTCGACACTGCAGTCGCATACGCATGTCGCCAAGGCGGCTACACCACCCCTCGGGACATCCAGGTCACGCTGGATGATCTCCTTAATCGTGCGATCGACGACGAGCGGCACATCGCGTCCTCCATCTATCTCGGTTCGCTGATCACGGGATAACGCCATGGTCTCCGCGCAGTGGAAGGTTCGCCCGCCTCTTGATGCGCCTCGCGCTGGAGTTTGGCTTGGTGCTGGAGGCGCTGAGACGGAAGGCCTCTGGCTCGGCTCCTTGGCCGAGGTAGTAACCGGCAGGCAGCCCGCCGTGTGGATCTCGACACGGAAGGAGCAAGTGGTGGCGGTCGTTGGAAAGCGCGGGAGCGGAAAGTCGTTCACGCTGGGCGTAATAGCCGAGGGGCTCGCCAGCGGGACCAACACGCAACTGGGACGCCAGGAGAGGCCACGGGCGGTGCTTCTTTTTGATCCGCTCGACGTCTACTGGACGACTCGATATCCCGTCGCACCCAGTGAGAACGCGGAGGCACAACGCCACTATCGGTTGGCTCAGGCCGCGGGGCTCCCGAGGCTGGACTTCGACGTCCGGGCATGGGTGCCCGGTGAGTCATGCCGACGCGAAGCCGATCCCGAGTGGTTTGACACGCTCCGGCTGCCGGTGCCTGAAATGGGTCTTGAGGAGTGGGAGCTGCTGCTCGACACGAATGCGATGTCGGAGCCCATGGGTCAGGCACTCGCAGATGCCCTCTCCCTCGTTCGTGTTACGGGTTATCACCGAGCGGGCGAGGCAATGCCCGTGATCCCCAGCTTTTCCGTTTCCGATCTGATCGAGGCCGTTCGATCCGACGAGCTAGCTACCAACTACCACACGGAATCTTTGCGAGCACTACGACAGCGTTTGGCGGCCTTGGAGGGGACAGGCCTATTCTCTGCGACCGGAACCACCCTGCAGGAGCTTCTGGGCCCCGGAAGACTGAGCGTGGTTCTCCTCGGACGCCTTTCCCCGAGCTATCGGGCAGCCGTGGTCGCCGTCTTGACGCGAATGCTCATCGACCAGCGCAACGCTACGGCCTTTGCCGAGAAGCGCCTCGCACTGGACCCTGAACTGGCGTCAAGAGATCGTGATCGCGTAGCCGATCTGGCCGAGGGCGGTACGCCGCGCACGGTCGTGGTGCTGGACGAGGCCCAGTCGTTCCTCGCCCCAGGGCCCCGCAGCCCGGCACGGGACCTCTTCATACGGCTTGTCAAGGAGGGGCGCAACATGGGGCTTTCTGCGGTTCTGGCGACACAGCAGCCGTCGGCTCTTGACCAACGTGTCCTCAGCCAAGTGGAGACCTTCCTGGCACACCAACTTGTCACCGAGGCCGATATCCGCGCGGTTCGTGACAACCTCAAGTCGGAAACCCCAGACGGAATCCAGTTTGGCTCGCAACAGCTCGACTTCTCCGGCTTGCTACGCCAACTCCCAGCAGGCGTCTGCGTTGTATCGGCTGCCGATGTGAACACAGTCGTCCGACGAGCGTTCGTGGTTCGGGTGCGGCCACGCGCGACCGTGCATGGGGGAATCGAGCTCTAGGGCGGATGGCTGCGCCCTTCATCGCCTACCTCACAGTCTTCAAGGCGAGGCTGGGGATTGGGAACATCGTACTCAACTTGACGGGGTTTGGGCATCAACCCGAAGCCGCGTTGCTTCGTAAGCTGCGCGCCGTCCTACAAGAGCGGCGCGAACTCTCCCTCCAGGACCGCGACGCGGCGTCCGTGTTCGAGTATTTGCTCGAAAAGCGTCTGGTAGGACAAGCGCACCGGACGAGAGGCCGATACACGGGATACGTCCTCGAGAGAAGAGATGCCAGGTGGGCTGCGCAAGATCGTGCGGGCAAGGAACTGACAGAGATCTCCGTCTATCTCACGGATATCTGGCTCGCGGATCCCGCGATCGCTTCAACCATCGGAGTTCCCACCCCGGACAACGCCGAGGAAGTGCTTGAGTTCGCCTTTCAACTGCGCCTACTTTCGCCCTCCAAGAACACATGGACAGCCGCGGCGCAACTCATCGCTGGGCTTCGCAACGAGTCGGGCCCCGAGGGCCAACCGGCGGAGAACCCGTTTCTTCTCCGACTGGAGGCACCCGCGCTTCTCCGACAGGTCATTGCTTCTGACGGGCTTGTCATTCGGGAGGTGGTCCGCAGCTTGTGCGATGAGCACGACAACACGCTCGTCAGGCGCGACGCGGTTGCGACTCGGTTCAACGAAACGGTCAAACGGGCGGTCGCCGCAGGCAAAGAACTACGAGTTCCCCCTCCGGAACTACGTGACCTTCAAGCGTTTATGAAACTGATCCAAAGGAGTTCGGCATCCGCCACTGATCGGCGTGTTGCCGGCGGCCAAAGCCGTTCCGCCCAGAAGTCTGGGGGACCCGGCGTCCTGGAGCACAGGGTGTCTCCCCGCCTGGAGTGGCTGACCGACCTCGGCTATCTCAACAAGGACGGAGTCCAGAAGAACAGCTTCGAGTACAGGATAACGCCGCAACTTCGCGATCTCCTCGCTAGTCTCGATGACAGCTTCGGCTCCGACCACTGGCCAGAGGCGGTCGCGACTTCTCAGTGGCGGACGAACCCGGTCTGGGCATCGGCGCGCGCCACCGCCGGTACGCGCCCTTGGCGAGCAGCAATCTCACGTGCGTACGCACTGATGCATCGGCGCATCGGACCGGCACCGCTTCGTGAGGTCGCGTTCGCGACAAGCCTATTCGCGTCGTCGGGCGCTTCGTATCCGTTGGTTCTGCAGGATCTTGTGACGTTCGCCAGAGAAACCGAAGGCGCCACGCTGTCCGGAGGTAGGTACCGCCGGTCACCTGAGAACATATACCTCCCGGATCCCGTGTGGGCCAATGCGTCGCCATAAGCCTCCGGTCCTTCGCCTCCACGCCTTGCGAATCGAGCAGAGGGTCGATGTGCCTCTGTTTGTCTTTGGTGTCGACGGCCGCATGATCCATCAGTTCGCTGCGGTGGATGCCGCACGCCGTTCGGCGGATGGCGTGCTTGGGGGATATCAGCGCACTCGCGTGGAGCGCCACATCGCAGAGATCTATACCTATCTCGCTACGGATGACGCGATCCTGCCGAACGCCATCGTTTTGGCGTTCTCCGGCGATGTGGGGTTCGAGCCGGTGCCGGGAGTGGTCCCTTCAGAGTGGGGCACACCCGGAACGCTCCACATTCCGCTTCCTGGGCCGGGAGAGGCACGTCCCGGGCTGATAGTCGACGGACAACAGCGGTCCTCTGCGCTTGCGCAGTTGCCCCCGACGCGGACATTCCCTGTGGTCGTAGTGGGCTTCCTCGCGGCAACGAGCGACCTGCAGCGTGAGCAGTTCGTCCTGGTGAACAAGACTAAACCGCTGCCTCGCGATCTGCTGAACGAGCTCCTTCCTCACATCAAGACAGAGCTCCCGAAACCACTGCAGATGCGTCGAGTCGCGGCGACTGTAGTTGAGAAGTTGCGATTCAACCGTGAATCCCCGTTCTATGGGCGCATCCGCGGCCTCGGAGCAAGCACGGAAGGCTGTAACATCAGCCAGGCTGCGGTTCTGGCGGTCGTTGAGACAAGCATCCGGCGCGGCGGCGTTTTGGCCCCGTACTACTCCCCAGATCCCACTGCGGCCGATGCCGCGACGATGGCACATATCTTGGAGACGTATTTCAAGGCGGCTGCGCAAGTTTGGCCGTATGCTTGGAACGAGAACCCCTGGACGAGTCGCCTTGTGCACGGAGCCGGTATCACCGCCATGGGTCGCCTCATGGACGTTCTCATCCCAGAGGTGAACATCGCGTCTCCACGCGTGGTAGGTGCTGTGGAGCGGCGCCTCCGCAAGATCGAACCCCGATGCGCATGGACTAGTGGCCGATGGCCGCGTCCGCTCTCGTGCCCGTGGGACGCCCTTCAGAATACCAGCCAGGACAAGCGGCGACTCGCCGATTTCCTCACGGCTGAGTACGAGCGGCGCCGGTAGGCGTGGGGTGCTCCTGGCGACGTCAGGCGGCCCGCTCGGCGGACTTGATCCGAGGCCGCCGGCGCGGAGCACTTGCCGTCTGGTGGCGGTAGACGGTGAGTAGAAAGTCCGCAAGCGCCTTGATGTGCCCAGGAACAACCTGAACCTCGTCCCATCTCATACCGAAGTCCCATTCACCAGACATCCACCGGCAGTAGGGAGCCACTAGGCGAAGGTCGGTCGCAAACGCGTCGCAATCTGGCATTGCGCCATCTCCAGCGCGGCGGGCGACGATCGCATCCAAGAGGTAGCCCAAAGCAGCGATTCCCGCACCGTGTGAGAGGCGACTCTTGCGTGGAGGAAGCCCCCACTCGTCTGGCCAGACGCTCGCCACGCCTTCCCAGAAATCAAACAACAACTCAAGCATTGCATCCGTGTCGCCGCCGCCAGTTATGGGGTCCCGGAAGCGGTAGAGGGCTCCGTCGGTAATTGAAGCCTCTAGCATCTTCAGAAGCGAGGTGTCCTTGATTACCCCAGTGATCACCGTGGGTGTGCGAATGATGCCGCGTAGAGGTGACTCGGGATGAAAGTTCAGCTGCTCGAGCAGAACCGCTGGGTATCGACGCTGCAGCAGTCGCACCGGCAACTCGCCCTCAGTTGCCGGCAACAACTCGTTGATCAAGCCGGTCGGGAGTGGCTTCGTGTTGTTAACGAGGATGAACTGTGACCGCTGCTCCCGGACGTCGCCGGTGATGAAACCCACCACGGGCACTGGGAATGACTCCAACTCGGCATCCCGGATGGCTGCTGAGCGCTGCTGGCCATCCACTATCCAGCCCGGCTTGTCGTCGCTGTCGCCGACCAGCGGGATGAGAAGGTAGCCCACGCGACAGGCCTCATCGCCGTCGAAGCCGTCTGCCGCTTGAAAGCCTACACGCGGGTCGAAAGCCACTACCAGGGCGTTCGGCATGAGGGCGTCCGGACTCTCGAGGTAGCGTCGGATGGCCTTGACGTGCGCCAGCACCTCGGGACGCTGATAGCCGGCAAGCGCGCCCTCTTCCTGACGGTGCACGCGGGAGACGGTCGTGATCTCTGGTAGGCGCTTGCCGTCAACGGCAAACGAGTAGAGGTAGCGGCCGGGCCCTTGGTGGATCTCGAGCGCTGGCACGCGAATGACCTTTTGACTCATGTCGCTGCGGTGAGTGTCGCGCGCCTACGAGCCGGGCCTAGGTGCCCCTGCAGACGCTGGTTGAACACAAACAGGTTGTGGAAACCTCGGCGCTTGTTGCGCTCCGTACCACGGAACAGAATCACCTCGACGCCCGCCGATGCGCAGACGCCGCAACGGCAGCGCTTCCACGGGCGGTCCTCGAGCGTTTCGTGATACCTCTCTGTTAGATCCTTGCGGCCCTGGAGTTCATCGTAGGCGCGCAGGGCGGAAAGCGCGCCCATGAGCGACGCTTCTTCGCTGTCATACGCACGTACCGCCCTCAACGCCTCCAGCTCGAGCGAGCGTGCCTCGCCCTGATCTATATGACCAGCACGGATCCGAGCCGAGAGCTTGGCGTTACCCTCCACTTGGGGGATGCGCAGTGCGGTATACGTGCGTCCCTTCCAGTAGTAGTTGTCCTTGTCGTCCTTGAATGCTTGACGGAAAGGGGATGTTGAGTCGAAGCTGGTTACACCATAAGACGCGAACGACGTGACATTCTCGGTACGGGTTACCCCAAGTAGGTGGAACGTGGTATCCGGGTCGCTTACCTCGTCGATGGCCTCCAAGCAGTCGATGATCTGCATAGTCTTTAGAGGCACCATTCCACCCAACGCGATTCGTCGGTAACCCAACTCTTGGAGTCGCGCGACCGAGTCGGCGTAAGAGCGTGGACTCCACCCATGCGCAACACCTACGGGCTCGAACGTGCATCCGCGCGCACGCCAACGTGCAAGGAACGCATCGGCGAGCTTCACATTGAGAGCCTGTCGCTCGAGCCATTCCGGATCCGTACCGCCGTCCACATCGCTCTCTGCGCGATAGCCGAAGATGACGTGATCGATTGCGATTCCCTGGTCGAAATCGCAACCCTCGTAGAAGTCGATGACGTCGTCCGGCCCGAATGGTGGCTCCGGCTGCGATGCGTAAGAAAAGGCACCGCAGTCGCCCATGCTTTTCAGCGGCTCCCCTTTGTGCTCGTCCAAGCGGAAAAAGCCGCGCACACCGAGGCGGTACAGACGGTGGCGCTGAGCGGCCGTATAGCGCCCCGCGCCGCCGATGCCGTCGACGATCGCCTTCGAGACGAGGATCCCGGAGTAGGCGGGCCTCTTGTGCACCTCGTGCGCGTAGCGGTCGTCACGCTGGCGCACGCGAAACGGAGATCGCTCTTCGCCCAGGAAGTCGTACGTCGGGTCGATCTGGTCTTGGCTGTCGGGAAAGTAGAAGTCCATGGCTAGGCGACCTCCGCCAAATCCTGGTCGAGTGATCGGACGTGATGCGCTTCGGGGTCCGTTTCGAGCCAGGTGAGAAAGTTGGCGTGGTCAAGCGGAATTGATGTATTCGGGTTGTGAGCCAAGCGGATGAGCAGTCGTGCGGCCAAATCGCCCTTGAGTGCGACTAGCCCGCACGAGAAGCGTCGAGCATCGCCGTTGTCCAGCGGGATTGGGTGCAGTGCCGGTATCGCTGGGAGCCGTGTGGCACCACGGGGGCTGGTGAGCACGAGCGTTGGCGCGCGGAGTTCGAGGACAGAGCTCAGCCCGGCCGCCCGCAGATAGTTGTCGCCGAGTAGGAGGATCGCCAGACGCCGGCGCACGCGTAGCAGCTCGGCGACCGCTGTGGGGATGCCGAGTTGGGCCGCGCGCCGCTTCAACCGCTGCCGGCGCATCCCAGTAAAGCTGGCGTCATAGCTGCGGAGAGGCTCGCCGCCGGCGACTACACCATGAGCGGCTGACAGGATGTGCAGCTCAAGCGGCCCGGCCGGCTGAGCTGCAGCACGATAAGCATGGACCCCTCGCATGAGACGACGATGCTGCTGGCCAGCGTAGAGCTCCTCAGCGCAGACTGCGCGATCGTTCCCCTCGGGGACCTTTGTCGCGGTGCATGCGCTTAGGACGAGGATGGAGGCAGCGTCGCTCATCGCCCCCCACGCACCCGTGCGATGGCCTGATGATCGTGAATGCTCTCCTGATTGACCACCGTGACGCTCCATGCAGAGCAGCGATGATCGGCCGTGACAGCCAAGACAACCTCGCGCGCGATGTCCTCGACGAATGCTGGCCGATCGTAAGCGAGCATCGTCACGGCTCGCTCGTCGGGCCGCTTGAGCAGCGGATGGATTTGCGCTGATCCGGCTTGGTCGGCGTAGTTGAAGAGCTCCTGCGGCCAGATGCCACTACCGTCGCGCCAGCCAGGCGACTCGACCTCCACTTCGACGTGCCCGCGCTGGGAATGCGCACCGTAGTCCGAGATCTCGCGCGAACACGGACATAGACTCGTCACAGCAGCGCGCACGCCCACCCGAACGTGTGGCCGCTGGAGGTCTCTCGTATCTACCTCCGCGCCCAACCAGGCCTGATAGCGGTGCGGGGCGCTCAGGCTAGTCACTGGCGCTGGACGCTGAACGAATAGTGGAAATCGCAGCATCACCGAGCTTGCTGACGCCTCAAGGCGCTCGCACAACGACTCTGCCAGGCTCAGCAAGGTTGCTGGCGTGATTGGCTCAAGCGCAGCCGCTTCTTGCACAAAGCGGCTCATGTGGGTTCCGCGCACCTCGGCAGCGAGTGCAACCGTCAGGTCCGCCTCCGCAACAGTGGACTGCTGGCTGCCGTCGGGCGCGCGCACACTCAAAGGAAGCGCAACGCCGGCCACACCAACCGCGTCGAGTGCCACACCGCGCGCATCGCCGCGCGCGTGCACGTCGGGCAGCAATTCGACAGCTGCAGCGCTCATATCTCACCCTCCTGGGGACCTTCGTATACACATCCGACGGTACAAGTCTCACGCAGGACAAGCCGCCGGAGCTGGGGCAAGGCCGGCTTCAAGCGGTCCCACATCCAGCGGATGATGTTCTCACTGGTCGGATTCTCCAGCCCGGGAAGGTCATTGAGATACCGGTGGTCTAGCTGCTCCTCTAGCGGGAGAAACGCCTGCTTGATGTCGGCGTAGTCGACAAGCATCCCGGTGTACTCGTCGACCGGCCCTTCGAGATGGATCTCGACGTGGAAGGAATGGCCATGCAATCGAGCGCACTTGTGGCCCGAGGGCATATGGGGCAGCAGATGCGCGGCCTCGAAACGAAACTCCTTCCACAGCGACACAGTGTGGGTTGATGACGGTCGCCGATCGACGACGGTTGCACCCCGACTTATCTCCGATACGGTGATCTCACACCCCCCTTCGCGTACCCCACGCTAGGACATGCAATTGGACGCCGACACAGGCATGCCGCAGGGTCGGATCGACAGCGACAGTCTCGCTCAGCCAGCGCAACCTAGTCAGCAAATGCCGATGTGTGGTGTCTTCAGCTAGCCCCACATCGGTGCCCGTAGACAGATACAGCGGCAGATCTGGCCACATCGCAGCCATCCAGCGCGCATGCTCAAGATCGCTCGCCTCGAAGATCACAGCCTTGAGCACGGGCCCCACACCCGCCTCCTGGGCGTCCGCCAAAAAACGTGCGAGAGCACCGCGATGCTCCGCCGTGTCCATGCCTGACGTCGGGCCCTTAGGAGAAACCACGAGCCGGTCGACATCCGCCAACCAAGGCTTCCATCGACTGCCTTGTGTCTCGACAGCGACCTCGAACGCCGCGTCGTGGAGCTGGGTGACGAGTGAAGCGAGGTCGTGAAGGGCAGGGTTGCCACCAGAGAGCACAACGAGGTCGGGGCCACCTTGCAATTCATCGATGCGCGCGATGATGTCTGCTGGCTCGAGATGCTGAGCCGTGGCCCGTACCTGCGATGGATCGACGGCATGCATCGAGTCACACCAAGTACAGCGGAAATCGCAACCACCGAAGCGCACAAAGTAGGCCGGCCTGCCCATGTCTGGGCCCTCGCCTTGAACCGTCGGGCCGAAAATCTCGACTACTGGAGCCGTTTCACGACCTGCTCGCCTCGTGCCATCCCTGGCAGTCGCTGCCAGCGGACTCATGCCGCAAGCGCGCTGGCTTGATAGGGAGCGGGGTCCTCGATACCGTTCTCAGCGAATCCTTTCAACCGGAGAAGACACGAATCGCACTGTCCGCATGCTTCGCCTGTAGGAGACGGGTCATAGCACGAGCGCGTGAGCCCGTAGTCGACTCCCAGTTCTAGGCCCCGCTGGATGATCTCTCCCTTGGTCAGTCCGATCAGCGGGGCGTGAATCCGGAGCTTCTGACCTTCCACGGCACGCTTAGTCGCGAGGTTCGCCATGCGCTCATATGCGGTGATGTATTCAGGACGACAGTCGGGGTAGCCGCTGTAATCCAAGGCGTTGACTCCAATCAGGATGTCGTCGGCGCCAAGCACTTCGGACCAGGCGAGGGCGAATGACAGGAACACGGTGTTGCGAGCAGGGACATAGGTACTTGGTATTCCGTCACCCATATCGGAGAGGCTTCTGTTCTTCGGCACGTCGATGTCAGCCGTAAGGGCCGAGCCGCCGAACATCCCCAGATCGATATCCACGATCACGTGCTGCTCCACGTCCGCACGACGCGCGATCAGTTGTGCTGCCTCGAGCTCGATCGAGTGTCGTTGACCATAGCGGAACGAGATCGCACACGCGCGATAGCCGAGATCCTCGGCGATGGCGAGTGTCGTGGTCGAGTCGAGTCCTCCACTCAGCAGCACGACGGCGAGTCGAGAATCGCCTGGCTCGGGACCCGCGTATGCGCCGGCTGCTCGCAAACCAGCGATGTAGTGTTCGAGCTCTCGCCGCTCGAACAGCGTACGGCCCCCAACCTTGAGGCGGCGGAGCTCCCCAGCTTCAAGCAGGCGATAGACGCCACTGACCGAGATATTGAGGGCGGCTGAGACTTCCTTGACCGACATCATCAGGCTGGGTTGCTCTATCTCACGGTTTGTCATGCTGCCTCACGATAATCGTCGCGTCGGACGGACACGCGGGCTCGGATTGGCTAAGCCGCTCCAGGATTGAGTCTGCGCGCCGCGCAAACCGGTGGCGCTCGCTGACCGGGGTCCGCCGCCACTGCTCGAGGAAGATCGCGCGCAACCAGATCAGCTCGCGCATGCCAACCACTGAAGACGATCCCCGTGCCGAGAGGAGCCACTCGCGGACTTGCTCGGCGTCCTCGAGCGACATACACAAGCGCAGTCGTGGGACCTGTTCGTCACACCCGAGATGCAGTCGATCTTTCCGAGTCCCACTCGCAGGATTTACATGCGCCTTGACGTTCCTTCGCACGAGGACTTGTCCTTTCTTACCTGCATAGGCGGCGATTTGGCGGCGTGCCTACGGCCGCCTGGCTTCTAGTCCAGAGGGAGGCTTCCAAGGTCTCATCACCTGAACAAACCATGTCGCGGAGTTGTCACGAAGTTGTATGACAGTTGGCACAAAGAACACCCCCCTGCCACCGCGAGAGGCGCGACAATGCGATCATGGGCGCTACGACGACGCCGGAGGCCATGCGTCTCGCCGACGAGCTCGTCAAACACTTGGGCGAGGGTCCGCTCACCGCGAGGGATCTCGCCGCCGAGCTGGCCGCCCCAGGTGCGCCTTCGACATTGATCGCGGCGTTCGACGCCGTTCTGTCGCGTAGCGCGGCCGCCGCCGAGACCGATCAGCTGGATGACGCCTTGGGCAGTACAGCCGGCCGACGAGGAGCTCGCTCCGTCGCGAACTCGGATAGTCGCTCCCGCTGCTTGGGATCACCGCGCGCCAAGAGCTGAAGCCGCGCCCAGGCATCCTCCTAATACAAACCTGACCCACAAGCTCGAGCGGGCGAAAGGCGCCCCGACCCTCAACCCACCTGCGGCATGACCTCCGCGGCGAGCAGCTCCAGCTGGTCGATGTCATCGAGGTCGATCACCTGCAGGTACGCGCGCTCGGAGCCCGCCTCCGCGAACGCCGCCAGCCGCTCCACGACCTCCGCCGGGCTACCCGCCGCGCCGTTCTGCCGCAGCTCCTGCAGATCCCTGCCGATGCGCTCCGCGCGCCTGCGCAGCTCGCTCTCGCTCGCCGCGCAGCACACCGTCACCGCGTGCGAGTACACCAGCGAGTCCGGGTCGCGCCCCGCCTGCTCGCACGCCGCGCGCACCCGCTCGAACTGGGTGCGCGTGCGCTGCACGCCCGCGAACGGCACGTTGAACTCCGCCGCGTAGCGCGCCGCCAGCGCCGGCGTGCGCCGCGCGCCCAGGCCCCCCACGATCAGCGGCGGCCCCGACGCGCCCGCCGGCCTCGGCAGCGCCGGGCAGTCCAGCAGGCGGTAGTGCGCGCCCTCGTACGAGAACCGCTCGCCGGGGGGCGTCGCCCACAGGCCCGCCAGGATCGCGAACTGCTCCTCCAGGCGGTCGAAGCGCTCGGCCGACGTGTGGAAGGGGATGCCGTACGCCGAGTGCTCGCGCTCGAACCAGCCGCTGCCCAGGCCCAGCTCCACCCTGCCGCCGCTCATCGCGTCCACCTGCGCCACCGCGATCGCCAGCGGGCCCGGCAGGCGGAACGTCGCCGACGTCACCAGCGTCCCCAGGCGGATCGTGCTCGTCTCGCGCGCCAGCGCGCCCAGCGTCACCCACGAGTCCGTCGGCCCCGGCAGGGGATCGCCCGGCCTGATCCGCACGAAGTGATCGGAGCGGAAGAACGCTCCGAAGCCCAGCCGCTCCACCGCCCGCGCCGCCGCCAGCTGCTGCTCGTAGCTCGCGCCTTCCTGCGGCTCCGCGAACACTCTCAGCTGCATCGCTGGACCATAGCGCCGGCGCATCCGCAAACGCGATCTGACAAAGGAGCACCCTCGTCGTGTCGATCCCGGACGGTTATCGTTGAGCCACCACATGTCTGACCCGTTTGCAGAGGTGGCAACGCCCTGGTGGCGACGGCTTAAGCGTGACGATCGACGCACGCACGCGCCGAAGCCAGTGACGGTCGGGGCTGGCTTCGTCATCGGGATGGTCGGGTGGACGCTCCCGAGTCACCACTCGTTCGCGGCGGGGGCCCTTGCCGCGGCCGCGGCTGCTCTGCCGGCTGGGCTCATCGAGAGCTGGTACAAGCGGCGCCACCGCCGGGAAGAAGAGGTGCTGTTCGTGCTGCCCGCAGATCGGCGGGTCACGACCAAGGCCGAAGCACACTGACGCGTGCTCGCCCCGCAACGCCGCAGACGGGTCGCGCTCACGCCCACAGCCCGCTCACAGGTAGTGCCCATAGGCGGTCACCGAGCGGCAGGGTCTGCTCGCCCGTATGGATCACCGCGCCCGCGACGAACTGAGGGCCGAGAGCGTCTCTGAGCTTGGCGAGGGTCTTGGTGTCGTTCTGGGTGAGGGACGCCTTGGCCTTGACCTCGATGCCGACGACGCGGCCGGAGCGGTCCTCGAGCACGAGGTCGACCTCCGCTCCGTGGCGGTCCCGGAAGTGGTAGATCTGAGGGTCCACGTCGCTCCAGCTCGCGTGCTTCATGAACTCCATCGCGACGAAGGTCTCGAGGACGATGCCGGTGAGACGGTCGTCCGCGGCGAGTCTCTGCTCGTTGGCGCCGAGCAGGTGCGCGAGCAGGCCGCTGTCGGTGACGTAGATCTTTGGTGTGTGCAGCACTCGCGCAAGGAAGCCAGGCCGCCAGGCAGGCACGGTCCGGACGAGAAAGATCGCCTCGAGCAGGCCGATGTAGCTCTTGACGGTCTTTTCGTCGAGCTCGAGCGAGTCGGCGACGTTCGCGTAACGCAGCAGGTTGCTCGAGCGGGTCGCCAGTACCGAGAGCAGCCGCAGCATTTCATGCTCCTTGTGCAGATCCGCGATCGCATGCAGGTCGCGTTCGAACGTCGTTGCGAGATAGCTCGAGAACCAGCGGTCCCGCCGCCGGCCGATGCGCACGCGGGCCTCGGGGTAGCCGCCGGCGGCGGCTCTGGAGACGAACGCGCCTCTGCCGATAGGCGCGCCCACGATTCGACGCGGCGAACAGCGCATCCACCAGGTTCCCCTCACCGTCGTCCTCCAGCTCGGCCTGCGCGAACGGCCAAAGCCTGGTCAGCTCAATCCGCCCGGCGAGGGTCTCGTGCACCTTGCGCGAGCTCAGGATGTTCGCCGAGCCGGTCAGCAGGAACTGCCCGGGCCGCTGCTCGCGATCGACGACTTGCTTGATCGCGAGGATCAGCTCGGGCGCGCGCTGAACCTCGTCGATGAACACCGGGCCATCGAACCCCGCGAGGAACCCTGCAGGGTCGGCCTGCGCGGTCTCACGGGCGCCCTGGTCGTCGAGACTGACCGACGTGGCAGGGTGCTCCTCGGCCGCGATCGCCTGGCACAGAGTGCTCTTCCCCACCTGGCGGGCACCCATAACCATCACCACGCGGGTATCTCTGAGTGCCTCGACCACGAGCGGCCGCATCCGGCGTTCGATCACGCCAAGATCGTACCTCCACTTCCGGCAGATCCGGAATTTGTGGGCGGCAAATCCGGAATCAACTGCGGGCAGATCCGGATTATTCCCGCCGACCGACACCAGCCTGAGGGAGGCGATCACGACCCTCAACCCACCTGCGGCATGACCTCCCCGTACGAGAAGCGCGGCAGCGGGTACCCCGGCCTGATCTACGATCACCGCTGGATGGCAGATGCGAACGCTCCTGTCAGCGCGGAGGATCTCGGCGTCACGCGCGTCGGCTCCGGGCCGCCCGTCGTGCTCGTCCACGGCAGCGTCGTCCGCGCCGAGCGCACCTGGCGCCACCAGCTGGCGCTCGCCGAGCACTGGAGCCTGTGCCTGCCCGACCGCCCCGGGTTCGGGAGCAGCCCGCCGCTTGCCCGCGGGGACTTCGAGGTCGAGGCGCCGCTCATCGCCGAGCTGCTCGGGGACGGCGCGCACCTCGTCGGGCACTCGTACGGGGCCGTCATCGCGCTGTACGCCGCCGCGCTGCGGCCGCACGCCGTGCGCTCCTTCACCGTCTCCGAGCCCGGCTGCATGCGGGTGGCCGCCGGCGACCCGTTGGTCGATGCGCAGATCGCCGGCGGCGAATACCTGTACGAGCGCGCCGCCACGTTCACGCCGCTGGAGTTCCTGCACGCCTTCCGCGGCGGCGTCGGCTCCACGCACGACACGCCCGAGCAGCTCGACGGCGAGCTGCTGCACGGCGTGCGCCTGCTCATGCGCGAACGCCCGCCGTGGGAGGCCGACCCGCCGCTCGAGCAGCTCCGCGCCGCCCCGTTCCCCAAGCTCGTCATCTCCGGCGGGCACTCGCCCGTGTTCGAGGCGGTGTGCGACGCCGTCGCCGCGCGCCTGGGCGCGGAGCGCGCCGTGATCGCCGGGCGCGGGCACACGATCCCCGCCACCGGCGCCGCCTACAACGAGCGCCTGCACGCGTTCCTCGCCGCGCGCGAGCGGGAATGAGCCGAGAGCCGAGATCCGTAGTCGCTACGGTTTCTCCGCGCGTCTGGCGCAGCGAGGATTGGGGGCGAGATGGCCACCCCCCTCAACGAGCTCGACCTGCTCGCCCTGTCGGAGCTGGCGTGGGAGATCATCGACCCCGAGGGCGACCACGAGGCCCAGGAGCAGACGTGGACGGCGGCGCTGCACGACGATCCGCCGCCGATCGAAACCGCCGAGGAGCTGCGCGCGCGCCTGAGCGCGATCGCCGATGCGATCGCATCGCCGCCGCCCGCCGTCGACCCGCGCGCCCTGGTGGCGCTGACGGTGTTCCTCGCCGAGCATCCGCAGCGGCGGCTGATCGAGGAGGCGGCGCTCGCCGACGCGCTGCACGACGCCTATCCCGACGGGCTTCCCCCGGACCTGGCGGCCTGGCTCGCCGAGCGCCGGGACACCCCGGCCGCGCACAGGCGCAGCCACGGCGTACCCGAGCCCCGGCGGCGCCCCACTCGCCCCTCCCTTCCCGAGGACACGTCGGCCGCCTGAGCGCCTACGCTGGTCCGCCGTGAGCCTCGCCAGCGCGATCGTCTCCCGGCGCATGCGCCTGCCGCGCGCGCAGACCCGCGACGTCGTGTGCGAGCGCGACCTGCGCGTCACGATGGACGACGGCGCCGTCCTGCTCGCCGACCGCTACGTCACGGGCGCCAGCAGCCACGAGCCGCAGCCGACGGTGCTCGTGCGCTCGCCCTACGGACGCCGGCAGCTGTTCGGCCTGATCTTCGGGCGGCTGCTCGCCGAGCGCGGCCTGCAGGTGCTCGTGCAGAGCGTGCGCGGCACGTTCGGCTCGCAGGGCGCGTTCAGCCCGTTCGACGAGCGCGCCGACGGCCTCGCCACGCTGCGCTGGATCCGCGCGCAGCCCTGGCACGCCGAGCGGATCGGCATGATCGGCCCCAGCTACCTCGGGCTCGTGCAGTGGGCGCTCGCGCCCGACGCCGGCGACGACCTCGCGGCGCTCGCGATCCAGGTGAGCGCATCGCAGTTCCACGGCCAGACCTACCTCGGCGGCAGCCTCGCGCTGGAGACCGCCGGCTCGTGGCTGGTGCTCGTCGCCGCCCAGGAGCGCCGGCTGGCGCCGCTGGCGATGATCCGCGGCCTGCGCCGCCTGCCGTCGCTGTTCGCGCAGCTGCCGATCGGCGAGCTCGACGCGCGCGCCACCGGCGACGAGGTCGCGTGGTTCCGCGAGGCGCTCGCCAACCCGGGCCGCGACGACGCCTACTGGGTCGCCCGCGACTTCGCCGCCGGCGTCGGCCGGGTGACCGCGCCGGTGCAGCTCGTCGGCGGCTGGCAGGACATCTTCCTGCCGTGGATGCTCGAGGACTTCGCCGCGCTGCACGCCGCCGGGCGCGCCCCGCAGCTGATCATCGGCCCGTGGACGCACACCTCGCCCGGGATGCTCGCCGCCGGGCTGCACGAGGGCCTCGGCTGGCTGCGCGCGCACCTGCTCGGGGACGAGCGGCTGCTGGCGCCGTCCCGCGTGCGGGTGTTCGTCACCGGCGAGCGCTCCGGCGGCGGCTGGCGCGAGCTGCCCGGCTGGCCGCCGCCGGGCACGGGCGAGCGGCGGCTGTGGCTCGCCGCCGGCGCCCGCCTTCAGGACGTCGAGCCGGGCGCGGACCACGGGGGCGGGGACGCGGGCGGCGGAGACGCGGACGCCGGGGGCGGGGACCGCTACCGCTACGACCCCGCCGACCCCACGCCCTCGCTCGGCGGACCGGTGCTGCTCACGCGCGAGCCCGTCCTCGACAACCGCGCCCTGGAGGCGCGGCCCGACGTGCTCGCCTACACCGGCGACCCCCTGGATGAGACCGTCGAGGCGATCGGCCCGGTGCGCGTGGAGCTGCACGTGCGCGCCAGCTCGCCGCACTTCGACCTGTTCGCGCGCGTGTGCGACGTCGACGCCGCCGGCGCGTCGTGGAACGTGTGCGACGCGCTCGTCCGCGTCGCGCCCGGGCGCTTCGACGCGGCCGCGGACGGCAGCGCGCGCGTCGCCTTCGAGCTGTGGCCGATCGGCCATCGCTTCGCCGCCGGCCACCGCATCCGCCTGCAGGTCTCCTCCGGCGCCCACCCCCGCTACGCGCGCAACCCCGGCACCGGCGAGGACCTCGCCACCGCGACCGCGCTGCGCCCGGTCGACGTCGCCGTGCTGCACGACTCCCAGCATCCGTCGGTCCTGGTGCTGCCCGCCGGGAGTACGATGGATCCCTGGGTCCGCTGATCCCCGACGACAGTCCGCGCGCCGCCCGGGTGTGGCGTCGCGTGCGCGGCATCGCCGTCGAGGTGGTCGCCCTGGTGCTGGTAACGCTGCTCTCGCCCGTGCTGTTGATCGGCGCGGCGGCGGTCGACCTGGCGCTGTGGCTGCGGCGGCGCAAGCCCTGGATGGCGGTCCGCCTGCTCGCCATGCTGTGGTGGTTCCTCGTGGGCGAGCTGTACGGGCTGCTCGGGCTGCTCGGCATCTGGGTCGCCTCGGCCGGACGCGACGGCCCGCGTCGACGCGATCGCGTATATCGCCTCAAGCGTCGCTGGCTCGCCAGCCACCTCGCGGGCATCCGCGCGCTGTTCGGCCTGCGCTTCGAGGTCGAAGGCCTCGAGCTCGCCGGGCCGGGTCCCGTGCTGGTGATGATCCGCCACGCGAGCATCATCGACAACGCGCTCCCCGACGTGATCGTCGGCCGCGCGCACGGGATCGGCTTCCGATTCATCATCAAGCGCGAGCTGCAGATGCTGCCGACGATCGACATCGGCGGGCGCTGGGTGCCGACGCTGTTCGTGCGCCGCGCGTCGGGCGACACCGCCGCGGAGCTCGAGCGGATGCGCGCGCTGACCGTCGACATGTCCACGAGCGACGGGCTCTTGGTCTACCCCGAGGGAACGCGCTGGACCCCCGCCAAGCTCGCCCGCGCCAAGCAGATCGTCGCCGAGCGCCAACCCGAGATCGCGCCGCTCGCCGCGCGCCTGCGCAACCTGCTGCCGCCCCGGCTCGGCGGCACGGTCGAGCTGCTGCAGTCCGCGCGCGACGCCGACGTCGTGATCTTCGGCCACTTCGGCCTCGACGGCTTCGAGTACATCAGCGACATCTGGTCCGGCGCGCTGGTGGGGACCACCGTCCGGCTCAAGTTCTGGCGCTTCCCCGCGGCCGACGTGCCGCGCGAGCGCGACAAGCTGATCGTGTGGCTGTACGAGCGCTGGCAGGAGCTCGACGACTGGATCGGCGAGATGCGCTCGCTTGGCTCGCCCGCGGCGACGGCGTGAGGTAGCGATCCGGTCGCGCCTGCATCATCGGCGCGACCGCCGGATGGGCCGTCCTGCGGACGAGCTCGATCAGGGCGCGGGGGTAGGGATCCCTGCGGAAGTCGCTCGAACGCGAGCGGAGCACCAGCACATGGGTGGCCTCTTCGGCCAGCGCCGTCGCGTACGGCATCGACTCGATCAGGCTGCCGTCGGCCATCGGCCTGCCCCGAAACGAGATCGGACCGTCGGAGAGCAGCGGCAGCGAGCAGCTGACGCGCACGGCGTCCATCAGCTCCTCGACGTCGGCGAAGTCGCGGAGCACCCGCGGCGTGGAGCTCGTCAGATCCACGCCTAGCGCCCGAAACGAAGGGCCCGCGGCGAGGCCCTCGACGTCATACGGCTTGCGGTTGGAGATGAGCTCGTCGAACAGGAAGTCGAAGTCGATGACCGCGTGCCCCGCCAGCATGCGCAGGGGGTTGGCGAACTGCGGATTGGCCGTGTCCAGGTAGTTGGTCGAGCCGAGCGCCGCCTGGCCGGCCGCGGTGAACGATCCGTTCAGCGCACCCGAGGAGGTGCCGTAGATGACGTCGACCGCGTCGATCAGGCCGGCCTTCTCGAGCCGCAGGCACATGCCCGCCGAGATCACGCCCCGCGAGCCGCCGCCCTCGATCGCCAGGGCGATCACCGCCCGATCGGTGCGTGCCCCGCGCCGGCTGGCCTCGGCCACGCGCGCGAGCATCAGCTCGATCAGCGGGTGCCCATCCCCGCGCGGAGTCGGAACGGCGTCGCGAGAGAGCGCGCCGCGAAGGCTCACCCGCGCCGCGAAGCCCTGGCGCGGCTGGATCTGTCGGTGCGGTCGATGCTCCCAGGTATAGATGGTTCCTCGGGGTTCACTCCCCGTGGAGCTCGACCGTTGCGGGCGATCTACGTCTCCTGGTCGGCCCACAGCCCCTGCAGCGGGATCGCGGCAAGGCGCTCGCCGAACGGGACGGTGGCCGGGCCGGAGTAGAGCAGCGCTCCGAAGGCGAAGCGCTTGCCGAGGGACATGAGCCGATCACCGTCGGGGTGCAGTGAGCCGCAAACGCCTATCCGATGCCGCGTCCAACCTTCGGCTTGCAGACCATCACTGGGTCGCGCACTCCGCTTCGACGTGTGCGCGCATCTTGCGCGCGGTCGCCCGGGTCACAGGCCCGCCGGGAGGAAGCTCACGCTCCTCGATACGACTCACCCCTATCACCTCGTAAACGCTCGATGCGACGAATACCTCCTCCGCGGACTCGAGATCGGCGCGCGTAGTGACCTTCTCCCTCGCCGCGGCAATCTCGATCACGATCCGACGTGTGACCGAGTCGAGGAGGTGCTCGGAGAGCGGAGGCGTCCGCAGCTCTCCGTCGGCGACCCAGAAGAACGAGGCGGTCGGCAGCTCCAGCACGTGGCTGTGCGGCGTCACGAGCAGCGCATCGTCAAAGCCGCGCTCGCGCGCGAGCCTTGTCGCGAGCATATTGGCTGCATAGGAGAGCGACTTGATGCCGTCGAGCACTCGCACCGGTGCGAAGGTCACGCAGCCGAGCGTCAGCGCGTCCCGCGGTTGCGGCAACGGTTCGATCAGAGCGACGCGGTGCCCGCCCCGCGTCGCGAGGACCCGCAGCAACGCGTCGCCTGGATGGGCTCTCGCGAGCAGTGCATCGATATCGCGTGCGACCTCGCCGATGTCGAGCGCGAGACGCAGGTTCTCCGCCGAGCGCGCCAGCCGCTCGAGATGGGACGAGCGCGCGAACGCCACGCCGTCGTAGAGTCGCATGACCTCGAAGACACCGTCACCTCGCAGCAGGCCGTCGTCGGTGACCGGGATGAGAGCCTCAGCCAGAGGAAGCAATACTCCATCGACACAGGCGGTATCCACGATCCGAGCCTAGTCGATCCTCCGTGACCCGTCTGCATGTCTCAATCGGGGTCGTGCAATCAGCCTTCTGGTATGAAGCGACGATGACGACGATCTGCGAGCGGATCGGTAGCTGGGCGGCGAGCCTGACCGAGGCCGACATACCGGAGGGCGTTCGCGAGCGCTGCGAGCTGCAAAGGGCCTCGATCACGGCTGCGGCCCAAGCCGGAGAGCGCGAGGCGGCGCCGTTCGCCGACGTCGCCGGGAAGGGACCACTCGGCGAGGTGTTCGCTAGCGCCGCCGCGTCGATCGCGCATGACTGGGACGACTATCTCTACATGGGCCACACCGGTCATTCGGCGGTGGCAGTGTCGCGGGCGTTTGCCGCGGATGAGCCCTCTCGTGCGCTCGTTGCGCAGGTGGCCGCCAACGAGGTCGCCGGGCGTCTTGGGCTGGCTTTGTTCCTCGGCCCCCACAACGGCCAGTTCTGGACGTCGATTCACTGCGCCGCCGGCGCCGTGGCCGCCGGGGTCGGACTCGGTCTCGACGCGCAACGCCTGGCACACGCGCTCGCAATCGCGCTCTACCAGCCTCCCTATGGGTTGTGGCCGGGGTTTATGGGGCCGGCGACGAAGCTGCTCACGGCCGCCGAGCCGGCGGTGCAAGGCGCCCGCGCGGCGCTCTTGGCAGCCAGGGGCGTGGAGGGGGCGCTCGAGATCATCGAGGATGATCGTGGACTGCTCACCCACTTTTCATTCGTGCCGCGCCCGAGCGCGTTTGGAGGTCTCGGCGAGGTGTGGCTGAGTGACACGCTCGCGTTCAAGCCGTATCCCGGCTGCGCCTACTTGCAGGCAGCGGTCGACGCCGCCGTCTCCGCCGAGGTGCGTCCCGCGGAGGTGAGAGACGTGGAGATAGCCGGCGGCTACCTGACGGCCGGGATGGAGGCACTCGGCGAGCGCGCGGGCTTGCGCCCCGTGGGCGTGGCGTTCTCGGCGAAGCTGAGCGTCGCCGTGGCGCTCTTGGCCGGAAGGCTCACCCACAACGAGCTGACCGAGACGTGGTTGACGGACAACGAGAGCGCGATCGGCGAGCTGGCGGCACGCACGACGGTGCACCACGACTGGGAGCTGACACTCGCCACGCTCGACGGCGCTGCTAGGGGAGGCGCCACACTGCGCGAGGTGCCCGTGAAGGCGTGGCCCAGAGTGGGACGCAGAATGCGCGAACTGCACATGACCGATCTGTCGCACGGCATGCGCGACCTGGGCGCCCTCGCACGCGAGCCGCGCCTGCTCGGACAGCTGCGCCGCGCGGCGCTCGGTCCCGGCGAGGGTGGCACCAACACGCTCGACACGCGCGCGCTGCGCATGACGTTCCCATGCCGGCTGACACTGCGACTGCGTAATGGCCGCGTGATCGAGCTCGACGGCGGCGAGCCGGGAGCGTGCGGTCACCCGCTCGCGGAGCAGCGCGAGGTAGTCGAGCGCAAGATGGCCCTGATCGGGATCGAGAGCGGGGCGGCGGCTCGTGGCTGAGCCAGCGTCCCGGAACTCTTCGGACGATCGCAAGCAGCGTGACTTCCATGGAGCGCCGGTCCCGTCCCAGGGGTGACCGAGCCGTCCAATCCGATGCCGCGTCCCACGGACCGCCTTCCCGACCCGCCGGCATCGCTTGACAGCGAGCGTGCCGCTGAGCTCACCGTCCACACCAAGGCGGCGCTGCGACGTCAGCGGCGTGAACTCGCGACATCGATCGACAAGGCGTTCGAGCACATCCCGTGGCCGCTGCGTGGCGCCGTGCGCCGAGCTCTGGGCGCATGAGCGCCGCCACCGAAAGCCGTGCCGAGGCCGCCAAGCTAGCGCGCCTGCTCGGGCTCGACGGGCCCGAGTCGCTCACGTATGTCCATCAGGTTCCCGCGTCTGAGCTGCGTGACTACCGGGAGGCGGTCACCGAGCTGCTCTACGACGACGACCAAGCGCTGCTGCAGCGAACTGCCGATGCCGCGCGGCTGCTGCCCGCGCACACGCTCGCGACGATCGGCGAGCACGCGCTCGGACCGCTCATCTGCGCGCGCCTAACAGGCCTGCTCGATCCGGATCGCGCGGTGGAGATCTCGGGGCACTTCTCGATCGACTTCCTCGCCCAGCTCTCCGCCGAGCTCGATCCGCGCCGCGCCGTCGACGTCGTCACGTCGATGCCGGGCGACCGGGTGCTGGAGATCGCCGCCGCCATGGCCGCTGCCGGGGAGCACGTCGCGATGGGCCGCTTCGTTGCCCACCTCGACGACGGAACGCTCACGGGCTGCATCGAGGAGCTCACCGACGAGGACCTACTACGGATCGCGTTCGTGCTCGAGGGTAAGGAGCGACTCGACGAGGTCTTCGAACTGGTCGGGCTCGAGCGCACCCAGCGCATCCTCGACGGCGCCGAATCGATGGGGCTGGGCGAAGAGGCGCTGGACCTGCGCGATCATCTCAATGCCCGCCAGCGCAAGCAGCTGCGCCGCCGCGCCGGGAGCTAACGCGTACCGGCCGCCCTAGCTGTTGTGCCCGGTGACGTCCCGAACGCGGGCGCGTGGTGGCCGGTTGCCGAGCGCTGAGTGGGTGCGGCGCTCGTTGTAGTGGTCGATCCAGTGTGGCAGTGCTTGCGCGCGGGTGTCGGAGGTGGC
>JBKQHH010000017.1:0-8349 GCA_052148875.1 Solirubrobacteraceae bacterium | reverse complement strand
CACCCACCACCTTTCGCTGCTCAACCACCCCGAGGTCTACGAGCGCCTCCGTGCCTGGCTGGCGACGGCGCCCGAGGCGCTCGCGATTCCCGCCTGAGGGCAGCTGCGGCAGTAGCCCCCCGACACGTCGGACCTCGCGCCGATCCTGCAAGACCGGAAGTAGTCCGCCCGCGCGCGTATAGGAGTTTCTCCGGATGCCACGGCCATCGGTCTGACATACGGTCGTTGGCGAACAGGCGGAGCTTTGGAGTGGACCTGAAGCGCACGGTTCCCCAACTTTCGCAAAAGCTATGTATGGGGCCAAGGTCCCGAAAGGTGGTGGAGCTGATGCCCGAGACGAAGACCAAACGTCCCGCGCCGGTAAAAAAGAAAGCGGCAACTCCCACGCGCCGCCCATCCCATCGGGAGCGCGATGTCAGCAAGGCCGTCGATCGGACGGCCGAGCTGTCAGAGGACGTGCTCAAATCGCTCGACGAGGGCGCAAGGACGGCGATCGACGCGGTGCGCAAGTTTGTCGAGACGGTCGACAAGACACTGCCGCCACGTGGAGAGGGCCCGTCCAGGAGGGAGGAGATCACCGACTCCGCCATGGAGATGGCCCAGCGTCTGGTCCACACCCAGTACGAGTTCCTGCGCAAGGTCGTGGACAGCGCAGGCAAGACGCTGACCAGATCAGACGACACGAAGTAGCCACACCGGCGGGGAGCGACTGGCACCGAGTCAGGCGCTTCCCGCCGACGCGTGGTCGTCCGCGGGAAGTCGCCCGGCGCGCACGCCACGCCGTGCGCCGCGACCTGCGCGGGGCACATCGACCCGGCCTGCACGAGCGTCGCGCTCGGCCGTCGCCACCAGCTCGTGCATCGAGTGCTCGATTCCGTCGCACAGCACATCGATGTCCGGCGCATGGTCGTAGTCACCGGTCACGCCGAATGTCAGCCCGCCGTCGTAAGAGAAGATGGCCACTCCGATCCGCACGTGCCCCGCGATCGGGACGTAGGGAAAGCACTCGAGCATCCGGCGCCCGGCCGCGTACAGCGGCAGCTGCGGGCCGGGCACGTTGGTCGTCACCGTGTTGACGCTGTGCTGCGGCATGCGGGTGGCGGCGCGCAGCCCGAGCGCGAGCAGCATCGCGGGCGCGAACCCGGTGAGACCCACGAGGACATCGCCGGCGACGGCTTCGCCGGAGTGCTTGTGGTGCTCCATCTGCGCCCGCATCGCCGCGAGCCGCCGCACCGGATCCTCGATTCCCACCGGCAGGTTGGCGAAGATCGCAGATACGCGGTTGTTGTATTCGCCATGCTCCTCGCCGGAGCGCACGGACACCGGCACGAGCGTTCGCACGTCGCGCTGCGTCGACTCTCCGCGCGCGGCGAGCAGCGCGCGGAAGCCGCCAGCGACGATGGTCAGAACGACGTCGTTGACGGTGCCGCCGAACGCGCCGCGGACGCGCCTGACGTCCGACAGCTGCGACCGCGCCCACGCCCAGCGGCGGTGGGGGCCTATCGCTCCGTTGAGCGACGATGGCGGCGGCGGCGCAACCGCGCCGGCCATCGCCCACAGCCCGCGCGCGGTCGCGATCGCGGTCCCGGCCCCTCGGACCGGCGAGCTCGCCGCGAAGCGTGCGGCGCGCAGCTGCTCGTACGGGCTGACGGCGCGCCGCGCGAGCGCCTCCAGCGCCAGCTCCACCCCCATCGGCTGGCGCTCCGGGCGCCAATCGTCGGGTGGCGGCGGCTCGGGGTCGCGCTCGGAGTCGAGGATCACGCTCAGGAGCTCCATCCCCGATACGCCGTCGACCATGCAGTGGTGCACCTTGGTGATCACCGCCCAGCGCTGCTCGCCGAGCCCCTCGACGATCCACATCTCCCACAGGGGCTTGCCGCGATCGAGCTGCTGGGACATGACACGCGCGACCAGATTGCGCAGCTCCTGATCCCCGCCAGGCGACGGGAGCGCGGTGTGGCGCAGGTGGTAGCCGAGGTTGAAGTGCGGATCGTCCACCCACACCGGCCGCCCGAGCGCGATCGGCACGAAATGGACCTTCTGTCGGTAGCGCGGGACACTCGGCAGGTGCGCTCGGATCATCCGCGCGAGCGCCTCGTATCCGGGCGCCGGCCCCTCGAGGATCGCCACCGCGCCGATGTTCATGTGGCTCACCGCATCCTCGAGATGCAGGAACGCGGCGTCTTGAGGGCTGAGGCGCTGCATGACTTCCTCTCGGACGAGTTCCTCTCGGCTGAAACCCTAGGCCGGCCCACCGGCGGTGCCATCCGTAGAGAGTTCGGATGTGACCGTGCTCAAGCTACGCACGGAGCTCGCCCGCGCAGGCGAGGCTTCCGAGCGGAGACGAGCGACGCCTTCGAGTCTGACGCGCCCATCTCGGCTCGGGAGAGATGAGAGCGGGGGTCAGGGTGTGGCCTCCCGTGACAGCACGTTCACATTCACCCCCTTCGACAGCACGTCGACGTGCAGGCCCTTCGATAGCACGTCCACATTTACGCCCACGTTCACATCCACGTCCGCGGCGCTGTGCACGATGCTGCGCAGGGCGTCGTACTCCATGTGCGCCAGGCGCTCGGTGATCGACAGGCCCGTTCCGACGAGCGGCATGCTCTCGGCCGTCTCGAGGAACCTGCGCACCGTCTCTATCGCAGTTCGCTGGCTCACCTTGGCCAGCTCGAGCCACTGCTCAGGTAGGTCCGTCCTCTCGTCGACGGATGTGTCCTCGACGAAGGTCTCAGGGACCACAGTCTTGGCACTCGGCATCTTAACCACTTCCTTTCGGGTGGTTTGACCCTTTCGGTGGCTTGGGCGCCACCGGTGCATTCACCTTCAACAACCCCAAGCCGGTGAGGCGGTTACAGCCGGCGCCGTCGGGTGCGCGCGGTGCGCGGGCGCGGGCTCTCACGAGTCGGCTCGCAGAGTCCGTTGGCGCCCACTCCACGGCCGGAAGCCTGCGCTCGAGCCAGTCTGGCAGCCACCATATGCGCGGTCCGGTCACGCGCATGATCGCCGGCAGCAGCACCAGTCTGACGATCGTCGCGTCGAGCAGCACGGCGATCGTCAGCCCGACTCCGAACTGGCGCAGTGGGATGACGTCGGCTGCGGCGAACGCAAGGAAGATGGCTGCCATGATCGCGGCGGAGCCCGTGATCACCCCGGCGGTGTGCTGCAGGCCGTGCCGGATCGCGCTGTCGGAATCGCCCTCGGCGACCCACCGCTCGCGCATGCGTGTCAGCAGGAAGACCTCGTAGTCGATCGACAGGACGAACATGATCGAGAGGATGCCGGCGCCCGACGCTGCGTCGATGTAGCCGGGGCCGCCGAGCACGTGCTCCTCGGTGAGCAGCTCCAGCGCGCCGAGCGCGACGGCGATCGTGGCGAGGTTCAGCGCGACGGCGATCAGCGGCAGCAGCAGCGCCCGCAGCACCACGACCAGCGTGAGCACGGCGACGATCGCCAGGGCGAGCACGAGCCACGGGAAGCGGGCCGTGTTCGCGTTGGTGTAGTCGAGCAGGTACTGCGCTCCCTGGCCGATCTCGACCTTGCCGCCGGTCGCGGAGGCGAGCGCGGGCAGGCTGCGCTGCAGCCTTCTGCTCAGTGCCGCGGTCGCGGGGGCGTCGGGTGGACTGGAGGCGATCACCATCATGCGCGCGGCCTGGCCGCCCCCATCGACGTTGACCAGCTGGGCGACCTGTTCGCGCACCGGCGAGACCGTGCCGTCGAGCGCGGTGAGCACGAGGTAGCCGGAGTCGAGCGCGTTCGGCGAGTCGGCGTGCAGCAGCCGGTAGTCCTGCTGGTAGCCGTGCAGCATGCTCGCGTAGCTCTGCAGCGGCCGCTGCGTCCCGTGCAGGCCGGCGGCGAGCGCTCGGGTGCGGCCGCCCGCGGCGGAGAGCCCACCCGCGAGCTGTGCGTTGCCGGCGGCGAGCTTGCCCAGTCCGCCCGCGAGCTGTGCGTTGCCGGCAGCGAGCTTGCCCAGCCCGCCGGCGAGCCGGGCGCCGCCGCTGGTGAGCTTGCCGAGCCCGCCGGCGAGCCGGGCATCGCCGTTGGTGAGCTTGCCGAGCCCGCCCGCGAGCCGGGCATCGCCGTTGGTGAGCCCGTCGAGCCCGGAGGCGAGCTGGCTCGCGCCGCCGCTCAACCCGGCGAGCCCGCCGCTGAGGGTGTGCCCGTCTGCGGCGAGACCGTGCAGGGCGGAGCTGAGCCTGAGCGCGCCTTCTTCGGATTCCCTCGTGCCGGTGGCGAGCCGGTCGGCGCCCGTGCGCAGCTGGTCCAGGCTGGCGGTCAGCCGTGAGAGCTCCGCCGGCAGGTCCGCGAGCCATTCCAGGCCCTGGATCAGCTGCTGTTGGATCCGGGCAAGCTGTGAGAGGCCGTTCTGTTCGCTCAGCTGCGTGATGGCGGCGAGGTCCTGCGCCAGCGCCGGATAGCGTGGGTCGCCGCGTGCGACGGTCATTGCGTCGAGTTCGTGCGTCGCTTCGCTCAGCCGGGTGCGCAGCTGCTCGTCGGAGGCTCGCAGCGCGGCGATCCAACCGGCCCACGCGTGGAGCTGTTCGGCGAGCTCCTCGATCGGCGCCAGCATCGCGTGCACGGTGTCATCGAGTGTGTCCATGCCCTGCGCCAACTGTGCCGCGCCGGTCGTCAGCTGACCATCGGAGCTGGCGAGACGTTCGGCGCCCGCGGCCGCTTCGTCGAGTCCGCCCGCGAGCGCGGCCGATCCCGTTGCCGCCTGGGCGATGCCCGTCTGCAGCTGATTCGCGCCGGCGCCGGCGCGGCCGGCTTCGGTTGCGAGTCGCGTTGCGCCCGCGTGCGCGCGGCCCGTTTCGGTTGCGAGTCGCTTGGCGCCCGCGTGAGCACGACCCGTCTCGATCGCGAGCCGCCTGGCGCCATCGTCGGCTGTGCCCGTCTGATCGGCGAGCCCTTCGGCGCCGCTCTCTGCGCGTCCGGCGCCGCCCCCGAGCGATCTCGCGCCGGCTGCGGCCGAGACGAGGCCACCACGCAGTGCCGCCACACCCTCGCTTGCGCGGCCCAGTCCCGAGCGCAGACCCTTGATCCCGTGCTGGGCTCCTTCCAGGCGCTTGGGCGCAGATGCGAGCGCCGCATGGGTTTCCGTCAGCTCGCGTTCCGCGCCCACGACCGATGCCGGGCCTAGCACCGCCGCCACATCGGGCTCGCGGGCGATCCCTTCCTGCCACTGCATCAGCGCCCGCAGGCGCTGCGGGGTGGTGATCGCGCCACTGCCGGTGCTCGTCACGATCACGAACGGCGCCGACCACCCCGGTCCGATCGTGCGTTCCACCATCCGCACCGCGATCCGCGCCGGACTGGAGGCGGGAAGCTCCGATGCGTCCGGTGGGCCCATGCGCAGCGCGCCGGCGGGGGCCGCCAACGCCAGCATCCCGACGAGGATCAGCGGGACCGTTATCGCGGGATGGGCGATCAGCCGTTCCGCCAGGGCTCCCGCTCCGGTGCGGCGCCCGGCGGCAGCGGAGCGGGTGAGCCGGATCTCCCAGCGGTCCAGGCGGGGACCGAGCAGGCGCAGCAGCGCCGGCATCGCCGTCAGCGCCAGCGCGACGCTCAGAAGGCCGGAGATGACGACTCCGATCGCCACCGGGCCGAGCAGCCCCGGCGTCGCCACCCCGCTCGCCGCGAGCATCGTCAGCGCCAGCGTGCCGCCCGCCGCGGCGATCGTGCGTCCGGCGGCCCTGGACGCGATCGTCACCGCCGCCTCATGGTCGCAGCCGCCGGCCAGCTCCTGGCGCACGCGCGAGACCATCAGCAGCGCGTAGTCGACGCCGAGCGCGAGGCTCATCATCGCGGCGATGGCGACTCCCAGCGAGTTGATCGGCGTCAGGAAGCTGGCAAGCCACAGCAGGCCGTGGCCGGCCATCACGGTCGCTGCGCCCATCGTGAGGGGCACGGCGGCGGCCACGGGCGAGCGGAAGACGAGCAGCAGCACGAGGATCAGGGCCGGCAGCGCGATCATCTCGGCCTGCTCGGTGTCCGCGAGCGTTGCCTGCTGAAGCGCACGACCGATCACGGCTACGCCCGTCAGGTAGCTGCGCACCGGGTGCCGCACGGTGCGGGCTATCACCGCTTCGGTGAGCGGCACGACCGCCATGGCGCGACTCGCGGGCCGGATGAAGTTCACGAGCACGAACGCACTCCCGGGGTTGGGGCGCAACGAGCGCAGCGTCACCGACCCATCCCAGGGCGAGAGCACCTGCACCTGCCCGATCCCTCGCAGCGCGGCCACCAGCCGCTGGCCCTGGCGGTCGACTTGCGCGGGTTCGCCGCGCAGCAGGACAGCGATCGGGACCGTGTTGCCGAACCTGGCGGCCAGCATCGCTTCGGCTCTCGACGAGGGCGTGCCGGGCACCGCCAGGGACATCGGCGCGAGCCTGCCTTCCAGGCCCCTGCCGAGGAACGCGAGCGCGGCGATCGCCGCTCCCCAGGCGATCAGGGTCGACCACGATCGCCACCTCGGCACGATGCCGGCCGGCTCACGCCGCTTGCTCATCGCTACCTCCTGGATGGTGATCGTCGAAAAAGCGACTCCGCACCAACGTGTCACCATCTATAGTACCATAGATCTAAGTTACATTATTCTGTGTGCCATTGATCCGGATATGCTCAGGGCATGGCGAGCGCACAGAGCGAGCAGCGGTTGACGATCGACCAGTTCGCCCAGACAGCCGGGCTGACCGTGCGCAATGTGCGCAACTACCAGTCGCGCGGCCTGATTCCCCCGCCGGAGGTGCAGGGCAGGGTCGGCTACTACGGCGCCGAGCACCTGGCGGGGCTGGCGTTGATCCGCGAGATGCAGGCCCAGGGGTTCAACCTCGCCGCGATCGCCCATCTGATGCAGGAGGCTCGCGGCGTCGGGGAGGAGGTCCTCGGCTTCACCCGCTCGCTGATGGCCCCCTTCGAGACCGAGACGCCCGAGATCGTCGAGCGCGCCGACCTGCTCGAGCGCCTCGGCGGCGACGTCGAGGAGAAGCTCATCGCCAAGGCCGAAAGGCTGGGTCTGGTGATACCGATCGCGGAGAACAGCTTCGAAGCCCCCAGCCCGACCCTGCTCGGGGCCGGCGAGCGGCTGGTCGGTCTGGGCGTCCCCCTGGAGGCCGCGCTCGACATGATGGACAAGCTCAGACGCCACACCGACCGCATCGCGCAGACCTTCGTGCAGATCTTCCTGGACTTCATCTGGAAGCCCTTCGACGACGCCGGCCGGCCCGAGTCCGATTGGCCCCAGGTGCGAGCGGCGCTCGATCAGCTGCGCCCGCTCGCCTCGGAGGCGCTCACCGCCGCCTTCCAGCCCACGATGACCAAGGCCGTCGAGGTGGCCTTCGGCAAGGAGCTCGACCGCGGACGCACGCGCAAGCCATGACCGCGCGCTCTGTTCGAGTTGGTGGCCAGCAGCGATTCACTCGCGTATCCCGCGTTTGAACCTGGGCAAACCCGACGTTGACCGTGCGGATCACGGACCGACAATGGGGTCTTCTACCGATGCGCCGGCGCAGCGCAGCCGCGAGCCTGCCCATCGAGCATCATCAACCGATCAGGGATGGTTTCTGAATGTCCGTGGTAGACGGGGCCAGCGGCGCAAGCGTCGTCCCCTCAGGCAGGTGGTCGATCGACGCTCCGCGCTCGAGCGTCGCGTTCACCATGAAGCACATGATGCTCGCGACGGTGAACGGTCGCTTCCGCGAGTTCGATGGAGTGTTGGAAACTGGGTCAGGCGCCCCGCGGGCGGCGGGAGTGGTCAAGGCGGCGTCGATCGATACGAACGAGTCCATACGCGACGAGCACCTGCGAAGCTCCCCCGACTTCTTCGACGTCGAGCGCTATCCGGAGATCCGCTTCGACTCGACCCAAATCGAGTACGTCGAAGGCGGGCGTTTGCATATCGTGGGCGACCTCACAATGCGCGGCGTCACCCGTGAGATCGCGCTCGACGCACGGCTGGGCGGGATGACACACGAAGCAGGCGGCGATGAGCGGGTCGAGCTCGAGCTGCGCGGGGAGCTCAACCGCAGAGACTTCGGCCTCACCTGGAATCAGGCGCTCGACACGGGCGGAGCCCTGCTCGGCAACAAGGTCAAGATCGCACTGGAGATCTCGGCAGTGAAGAGCGAGGTGGCACGATCCGCTGTCTAGGCCTACCCGAAAGGCGGTTGACGTGAGCGCGACCATCGATCATCGCCAGCTCTATCGCCTGCCGTGGTCGTTGCCGGACAACGCGATCGCCTGGCTGGAGCCGACCAAGAAGTGCAACCTGGCGTGCCTCGGTTGCTACCGGGAGAACGACCCGCGGGGCCACAAGACCCTCGACGAGGTTCGTCACGACCTCGACGT
>JBKQHH010000016.1:0-17298 GCA_052148875.1 Solirubrobacteraceae bacterium | reverse complement strand
CGCCGCGCACGCCAGTCTCGTCGCGGTGAACGTCAAGGCGAGCTACGGGCATTGGATTCAGCCGGGCGTCTGTTACAACAGCGTCGGCTACTACGAGATGCCCAACGCCCGCGTCGTCTACCGAGAGTACGGACAGCTGCGGTCGTTCGGCATCGCCTCGATGATCTCCTGGCGTGGCGTGTGGTACGTCGTTCACCTCGGCGCGATCCTACGATCCACTGATTCGGGCACGGTCGACGAACCGGCGTCGGGGCCAGGCAGGTCGATCTACTCTGGTACGTGCTAGCCGTGCGTCGGTGAGCTTGGGCGGCGCTCCTCAAAGAGCTCGTGAGCGCGAGCGCGCCAGCCGCAGACGGGCCATTCGGCGCCAGCGTCTGCTTGCGGCGGGACTCCTCGCGCTCGCTGTCGCGGCCGTTGCGCTGAGTGTCGCGCTTGCCGGTGGCGGGCGCACACCGCGGCGCCACGGTGGGACCGGCACGCCGCCGAGTCCGAGCGCGGGGGTGACGAGGAGCTCGAATGACAGGTCTCTGCCGTCCTCGTTTGCGGTCGGACTGCGTGTACTGCGACTGGTCGACACCAGCCGCACGATCGAGCTCCCGAACGGGAGCAGCGAGCCGCGAACGCTTGTCACGGAGGTCCGCTATCCGGCGCTCGGAGCGCCTGATCGAACCGACCTGCTCAACGCGCCGGCGGCGCGCGCCGATGGCCCGTTTCCACTCGTGATCTTCGGACACGGCTTCGCCGTCACACCCGCGCTCTATGCACGCCTGCTGCAGAGCTGGGCACGGGCGGGGTACGTCGTGGCCGCGCCCGTGTTCCCGCTCGAGAATGCCGATGCCCCCGGTGGGCCCGATGAGTCCGACCTGGTCAATCAGCCCGCGGATATGCGCTTCGTGATCTCCCAGATGCTCGCCCTCAGCAGCGCGAGCGCCGGCCCCCTTGCGGGTCTCCTCGACCCTGCGCGGATCGCGGTCGCCGGACAGTCCGACGGCGGCGACACGGCGCTCGCCGTCGCGTATGACCGCTACTTCCGTGACCCGCGCGTGAGCGCTGCGGTGATCCTGTCGGGCGCGGAGATACCGGGTGTCGGCGGGTTCACGTTTCCGCAGGGAGGCCCGCCGTTGCTGGCCACGCAGGGAACTGCCGACACCGTCAACCCGCCGAGCGCCACCCACGAATTCTTCGAAGCTGCGCGGCGGCCGAAGTATCTGCTCACCCTGATCGGCGCCGAACACCTGCCGCCCTACTCCGATCAGCAACCTCAACTCGCGATCGTCGAGCGCATGACGATCGCGTTCCTCGACGGCTACCTCGAGCACAGAAACGGGGCGCTGGCAAGCCTCGCCTCGCTGGGCAGCGTTCCGGGGACGGCCTCGATGCTAGCCGAGCCCTAGCCGGCCGCAGGCATCTTGGCAGTGACGATGCCGCCCTCGTGAGCGAGCGTGTTGACCTCTATGTGATGAAAGCCGGATCGCGCCAATGCCTCGTGCCACCAGGCAGCATCGGCCGGGTGCTCCCCGCGTCCGCTGATCAGCCGGGCGGCGTTCTTCAGCAGCCTCAAGATCCCTGGCAATCCGCGACGCGCGAGCGTGCGCAGCTTTACGCTCAACACGTGGCGATCGCGAGCGTGCAACGGGCTGAACGAGAACATCATGTCGCCGATCACGATCCGTCCGCCAGCCTTGAGGACGCGCCTTGCCTCGGCGAGCGCGCGGTACTTCTCGGCGCGACGCAACTCGTGCAGGCAGTAGTTCGAGACCACGAGATCGGCGACGCCATCGACGAGTGGGAGGCTGACAGCAGAGGCCAGCACGGTCTCGATGTTCTCGAGGCCTGCGCTGCGTGCCTTGACGCGGAGATACTCGTTCATCGCGCGTGAGCTGTCGATTGCCCACACATGGGCGGCGCGCTCCGCAAACGCCAGGGACAGCAGTCCCGTGCCCGAGCCAAGATCCACCACCACATCTCCCGCCCGTGGCTCGGCGAGCTCCAGGATACTGTCGCGCAGCTCGCAAAACCCGGCGCCGCGCGCAATCAGCTCGGCGTCTGCGACGTGAGCGTCCCAGTTCTTGGAGGTGGTGAAGCTCATGGGTGCGGCTGGGCGCCCGGTCACACAGGCTCAGTCGGCCACGAACGCCAGGAAGTCGCGGCTGTACGGTTCGAGCAGCTTGCCGGCGATCCCGAGCTGGCCTGGCACGAGCGGCACGGGCGAGGGACCGCCCGGCTTATGGATGTACAGATAGCCGGCGACCCAGTCGGGGTTGATGTCCAGCTCGATCGCACGCACGGCGCCGGCGCCGATCAGCGCAGAGGCGAGCTCGGCCGGTAGAAGCCGCTCGCCGGCGGCCCACACGAGCTGTCCGTCCGCGGTAATCCCCAGCCCCGAGCGAGCCACCGCGGTTTGCGCGCCGATCGTTTCACCCCAGCACGCGATGATGCAGTTCGAGACCGTCGCCGACGCAACGCCACGGTCAACGAGCAGTTTCTGGTTCTGCAACACAGAGAACACCGTCTTGCTCGTGCTCGGCACACCGGCCCGCCAGGCTCCGATGTCGCTCGTCCCATCGGTGTAGGTGACAATCGAGGCGAGCCCGGCCTTGAGCGCAACCGCCACGTGGCCGCGGGACATGAAGCCCACGTCACGGTAGGTGAGCCTGAAACCGCCGTTGACGGCGGCGAGCAGCAGGTGGATCTCACGTGGGGTGATGCGGTCGCCGTAGGTCCAGCCCGTCACTCCGCCATCGCTCGAGCCGGCATGCAGCGTGAGGTGCACGAGTTGCTGATCAACGCGCAGCAGGGTCACGCCCGAGCGCTGCGCAAGCCACGCGGCCGGCTGCCCGTGAACCTGGGCGACCACCGTCCAGTTTGCGTTCGGGCGCGGTGGCGTGGTTACCACGATCGGCGGCACGAGGCTGGCGCGAGTCCCAGCCGGACGCGGTCTCGGCGCTCCGCGTACGCGTCTTGCGGTGGTCACGGCGCCCGCCGCGCGTTTCACATGCGTATCGGATCGTCCAACGCCCAAGCCGTACACGCCCGCGCCGCCAAGCAGAGCGACAGCCGCAAGCGTCCTCAGGCGCCGGCGTGCGTGGACGCCGCGGGGCAAACGATCGGCGCGATCGCGCGTTCGCTGTCGCTGCAGAGGCTGGCGCGCGCGAGCGTGATCATGCACATCGCCGGTGGAGATATCTCCTTGCATCGAAACGTCGATGCTAGCTCTATGCGCCACCACGGCAAGCTGCTATGAGAGGCTTCTCACCCCCGAGTGGGTCTTGCCGTTAATGACAGCGCCTGGGTCTTGGTCGAGGCGCAGCGTGCCGGGGCCTGCCGCTTCGCACAACTGCGTGAGAGTTCTCATCATCCGATTAGCCAAGCGTTAGCCAGAACCCTCAAGCTCGACAGGGCATGCCCCTCCTCGAGCGTCCCCCACACTCCTCATCGGTGAGCGCCGCCACCCCGATGCGACGGGGCTCATCGGGGCCGCGCTCCGAGACGCGCATGGAGCACATGCATCGCAACCCGCTTCGGCTCGACATGGCTCTCGGGCTGGCGGCGGCGGTGGCGGCATTGCTGATCGCGCCGGGACTTGCGATAGTGGCCGTCGCCGCGCTGTCGACACTCTGCGTCTGCCTGGTTTCACTCGTCATCGGCCGGCGACGGTCGCAGCGAGGTGAGGTGCGCGGATGAGACCTCGCCGGGTGGTTCGCTCGTCGTCGATAGCCGCGGTCGTCGTCGTGCTGACGTCGATCTTTGCTGTGAGCGCACTGGCTGGGGGCTCGTCGGCGAGACCGGCGACCAGGGCGGAGCGGGCGGCGATCATGAGGTCCTTCGCCGCCAACGACGGCAACTCCTCGGCGGTGAGCGGCGTGTACGTGTCTCGGTCGAACTCGAGCCTCGCCGTCGTATGCGAACGCACTCCGGAAGCGGGCGCCCGGGCGTACGTCTTTGACCGCACGCACGGCTCGTGGCATTACCTGGCCGGCGGCTCCCCCGGCCACGCGGGCAACTCTGCCGACCAGCGCCTCGAGCGCGCCTGCCCCTGAGGCGCAGCGTCATGGCCCACGGTCCGCAGCGAACGGGCCTGCGGCGAGGCCCCATCGCGCTCGCAGCCGTCGCGGCGCTCGCCGCGACAGGTGCATACATCGGCGCCGGCGTCGGGCGTTCGGACGCGTCGCACGGGTCTGGGCGCTCCACGAAATCGGGGACATTCCCGTCGCGCTCGAGTGCGCTCGCTCCGAGCGCCCCTCCGACGCTCCAGGTGAGACGGCGCTCGCTCACAGCCAGCTGGACGGCGGCGGCATGGGTCGGCGGGCGTCCCGCAGCATGGGTCGCTCGCCGTTCAGGGGTGACGCTGATGCGCATCGATCAGCAACTCGTGCATCTCTCCCTGCACGCCGGCTCGAGCGACGGCGGCACGGTCGGCTGGACCTATGGCGACCGGATCGCCGCGCGTGAGATCCGTGGACTCGTCGCTGCCGTAAACGGCGGCTTCAAGCTCACCTACACGAACGTTGGCTTCATGTCCGGCGGTCATGTCGCCGTCCCGCTCAAGGCGGGACTCGCGTCGATCGTCACCTACACCGATGGAACCACCGATATCGGCGCATGGGAAGCGGGCGTGCCGAGCCCGCGCAAGGCGGTCTTCTCGGTGTTGCAGAACCAGCGGCTGCTCGTTGACCACGGGGTCGCCGCGGCGAGTGTCTCCAGCTGCGTCGTTCGATGCTGGGGCGGCACCATCGGCCTGCTCACGGTGGTCGCACGATCTGGGATCGGGATCACCGCGACCGGGCAGCTCGTCTGGGCCGCGGGAGAGCACCTGTCACCCGGCGCTCTCGCTGGCGCCCTGATCGCCGCCGGTGCGGTGCGCGCGATCGAGCTGGACATCAACCCGTGGTGGGTTGCCGGCTACCTCTATCCCCATCATCCGGCCGGTCCCTCGCCGGCGCCTCTGGTATCGGGTCAGCGTGGGATCGCGGGCGCGTTCTTCAAGCCCTACAGTCGTGACTTCCTCACGTTTGTCGCGAACTGAGCCCGATCGCCGGGCGACCCGAAACGCCGACTCGCGTGAATATGAGCGGATTCTCACTGAGAATACTCTCATCTATCCAGTGGTTCTCTTTATGAGGGTGAAAGGGTGCTGGTGTGGAATCCTTGCGTCGCCCGAGCAGCAGACCATCTACTGTCGTTTCACTTAATTACTGGAGGTTCAGCCATCGCTCCCCTTGAGGCACTCGCCGAGGACAACCCGGCCTCCGAGAGGGCTCTCCGCATGTCTGCGACACCAGTCCGAGTGCAGCCGCCGACGATCCTTCGCCGGCGTGTCGGGCTCTCGCGCGGCGTGGTGCTGCGGGCATGCCGGCCTCGACAGTGGAGCAAGAACATGCTCGTGTTCGCCGCTCCCGCCGCGGCCGGCTGGATCGATCGCCCCGCGATCGCGCTCGAGGCCACCGGCGCGCTTGTGGTCCTGTGCATGATCTCGAGCGCCACCTACCTGGTCAACGACGTGCGCGACCGCGAACAGGACCGCGAGCATCCGCGCAAGCGCCTGCGGCCCGTGGCCGCGGGCGAGCTCTCCCCGCGCGCGGCCCTGTGGATGGCCGCGGCGCTCGCACTTTCGGGAATCGCGCTCGGGGTCGCGATCACTCCCGGCCTTGGAGTCCTCGCGTGCGGCTACCTGGCGTTGACGGCGAGCTACTCCCTGTGGCTGCGGCGGGTGGTGGTGCTCGACATCCTGGTCGTCGCGGCCGGGTTCGTGATCCGCGCTCTGGCAGGCGGCGTGGCGACCGACATCTATCTGTCGCGCTGGTTTGTCATCGTGACGGCGTGCTGTGCCGTCTTCCTCGTAGCGGCCAAGCGCTACGCCGAGCTTCGCGCGCATGCCGGGACCGGTCCCGCGCGCGCCACGCTTCGCCGCTACTCGCTGGGGCGTCTGCGTCTCACGCTCGCCGCGTCCGCGACGGCGGCGGCGGCGGCCTACACCTCCTGGGCGTTCACGCGACCAGACCACATCGCCTGGTACGGCCTCTCGATCGTCCCGCTCGTGCTGTGGCTCGGTCGCTACACGATGCTGATCGGGAGGGGCGGTGGACAGGCTCCGGAGGAACTGATCCTGCGCGATCGCATGCTGCTCGCTCTCGGCCTTACGTGGGGCGTGCTCTTCCTCGGCGGCGTGTATGTCGGTCCTTGAGCTGAGCGCGCGCGAGCCGTTGGCGCGTCCGGTTCGCTCTCTGAGCGGGTGGGGGCGCACGACGCGCGGCAGCTGCCGTGTGGTGGCGCCGCGTGGGGTTGCCGACGTTCTCGACGCGCTGGCGTCCCACAGCGGCGACGCCGGCGTGATCGCGCGTGGCGCCGGGTGCAGCTATGGGGATGCGGCTCAGAACGACGGCGGCACGGTGCTCGACATGACAGCGCTCGATCGGGTCGTCTCGATCGACGCGGAGGGGCTTCTGGTCACGGCGCAGGCGGGTGCGACGATCGCTGGGCTGATGGCGCGTCTGGCCGCGCATGGCCTGACGCTCCCGGTCGTTCCCGGTACGCGTCACGTGACGCTCGCGGGAGCGATCGCGAGCGACATCCATGGCAAGAACCATCACCGCGATGGAGGGTTCGCCCGGCATGTCGCCTCGCTCTCGCTGTGCACGCCCGTGGGTGCGGTCATGGAGCTCACGCCTGACGGCGACCCTGAGCTGTTCTACGCCACGCTTGGAGGTATGGGCCTGACGGGCGTTGTGGTCGAGGCGAGCGTTCGCGCCGAGCTGCTGCCCTCCCCCTGGGTCGCCGCGGACACCGATCGCACGGACGATCTCGAGCAGACGCTGGCGTTGATGAGCGGCGAGGAGCGCCACCGTTACTCGGTGGCCTGGCTCGACCTGCTGGCAGATGGCAGGAAGATGGGTCGGGCGGTCGTCGGCCGCGCCGACCCGCTGCCCGCGGGTGGCCTCACACCAGCGATCCGCAGGCGTCGCGGTGCGGGAGCTGGGTATCCGGGCACGCTCTCGCGACGCCCGGCGTTGGAGGTTCCCCGCGGCTTTCCCGGCGCCCTCCTGCGGCCGTCGAGCGTGCGCGCGTTCAACGCGCTGCACTGGTCGGCGGCGCCGCGTCGCGAGCGTGGCCGCCCGCTCGCGCTTGCGCCCTACTTCTTCCCGTTGGATTTCGTCGGCAGATGGAACAGGCTGTATGGCTCCGCTGGCCTGATCCAGTACCAGTTCGTGATCCCTACGGGCGCGGAGGACGCTCTCGAGCGCTGCTTCGGGCTCATCCGGACGCGTCGCCTGCCGGTCTACCTCGCCGTGTTCAAGCGCTTGGGAGCGACATTCGGGGGCCCGCTCTCGTTTCCGCTGGAGGGCTGGACGCTCGCGATGGACATGCCGGCGGACGCGCAGGGTCTGCGCCCGGCGCTGGACGAGCTGGACGAGCTGGTCGCGGGCGCGGGCGGGCGGGTGTACCTGAGCAAGGACGCCCGCCTGGGCCGCGAGGCGCTGCACGCGATGTACCCTCAGCTCGATCGCTTCCACGCTCAGCGGGCCCGGGTCGATCCGCAGGGCGTCCTGCGCTCGGACCTCGCCGCGCGCCTGGGCCTCTGCGGAGCGGGCGCATGAGCGCAGCCCCGGGCTCCGGCGGGAGTCGCGTGCTCGTTCTCGGTGGCAGCTCCGAGATCGCGCTGGCGATCGTTCGCGAGCTGCAGTCGCGGGCCCCGCGAGACGTCGCGCTCGTGGGGCGCGACGCCGCCGCGCTCGGCGCCGCGGCCGAGGAACTCGGCGCGGCCGGGTGCCCTCGGGTGATCACGTTCGAGCTCGACGCGCTGGAGCTCGGCCGCCACGAGGAGGTGCTGGAGCAGGCGTTCCACGAGCTGGGCGGCGCCGACATCGTGATCGTCGCCGTCGGCGTGCTCGGCCGGCGCGGCGGCCTGCCGGCGGACATCGCCGCGGCGGCGGCTGTGCTGCAGGTCAACCTCGTGGGCGCCGGCTCGCTGCTGATGCACGCGGCCAGACACCTGCGCGAACGGGGAGGGGGAACGATCGTCGTGCTCTCCTCGGTAGCGGCCGAGCGTCCGAGGCGGGCGAACGCCGTCTACGGGGCATCGAAGGCCGGCCTCGACTCGCTCGCGCAGGGGCTGGGCGACGACCTGCACGAACACGGCGTGCACGTGCTGGTGGTCCGGCCGGGGTTCGTCCACACGAAGATGACGCGGGGCCTCGATGCGGCGCCGCTGGCAACCACGCCTCTGGCCGTCGCCGGCGTCGTCGTGGACGGGCTGGACCGCGGCGCGCACACCGTGTGGGCGCCCCGTTCCCTACGCTGGCTGATGCTCGCGACGAAGCTCGTTCCCCGTCCCCTCTTCCGCAGGATCAAGCGATGAGCGCCGCGCGCTCATCACGCCAGAGGCCCACCGAGCTCGCGCCGCCCCCCGCCGACATCTCCGCGCTACGCACGCGACGCCGCCAGGCGCGGCGCAGGCGCAGGCTGGCACGCGTCGACGTCGGGCTCGGCGTGGCCGGCGCCCTGATGCTCTTGATCGCGAGCCCGGGCCTGGCCATCACCGGGCTGATCGCTGCGCTCGTGCTCGCGGCGTGCGTCGTCTCGTTCCTCGTGCAGCGGCGCAGAAGCCGGCGCGTCGCCAGAGCGCCCCGGGCTCGGCCTCGCGCCGGCAGCGGCGCGCGTCGCAGAGCCTAGTCGGTCGCGTACATGTGGCGGCTCTCACGCCTCACTAATGTGGTGCTTAGGACCGTACGCAACACTGGAACGATGTTCGCGTCGGGAAAGCGCCGGATCGCGCGGCGACTCGTGCCGGTCGTCGCCGTTGTGCTCGTCGCCGGCGCGATCATGGGCGCCACGCTCGACGCCGATCCCGGTCCGGCGCGGCGAGGGCCTGCACGCCCGGCTTCCGCGAGGAGCGTCGCGACAGGTATCAGCGTGTCCGGCGTGGCAGTCGGTGCCCCTTCCTCTCCGTGCGGGCCGGCGAGCGCGGCAACGATCGCGAGCGTCGACGGCACGGTGGCGCAGGGGATCTACGAGGACGAGTTGCACAGCAGCGAGGTGAACGCGGATATCGGCCACATCACCGGCTCTCAGGCGCTCCTGAGCGCGTTGGCCGGCGACAACGAAGCGGCGGTGTACTCAGCTGTGCATACGATCGTCTACACGCCCCACTGGCACATCGTGCGGCTGCGCGTCGTGAAGGCCGGACGTGTGATGGCCGACGTCGGCGGGCCAGACATCATCGCTCCAGTCTCCGGCGCGCTGCGGTGGAAGGGCAGGACGTTGGGAACATACGTGATGTCGGTGCAGGACGACCTCGGCTACGTGAAGCTCGTGAGCCGCTTCATCGGCGTTCCCGTCGATCTCTACAAGAACGGCTCGTTCCTCATGGGAACGCTTCAGCACGCTCCGTCCACGGTGAGTAACGGCTCGTCGGTGAGAGTGGGGGGCGCCTCCTACGAGGTCCAGCTTCTGAGCGCCCGCGCGTTTCCGAGCGGCGACCTCCGTGTCGCGTTGCTCATCCCCGCTCCCACGCCCGCCGTCTCCGCCGCGAGCTGCCCCTCCGTGCGGCTCGCGGCATGGGGCAGCATCGCCATGCACATCGCGGACCGCCTGATGCCACTGCAGGCGCACTACCAGGATCTCGTGGACATCCTGCATGGCACGACCGGCGGCCCTGCCTATGTACGCTCCGGCTCGACGCGAATCGCTGGAGGCGCAGTGCCCGCACGGCTCCCGCAGCGCGGCATCGTGAGATATGGGGGGCGCTCATGGTCGGTCTACTCATGGGAGCCGGTCCCACCAGCGCGGGTCTACTTCCTGACGCCCTCGTCCTGAGCGTGACGATCGTCGATCTGCGTTGCGGCGGCCGCCGATTCGCCTCCGCGGCTCGTGCGTGCCGTCAGGGCACCCGCAACGGAGGCTGTCCCAAAGCGCCGTTAACGGAAATGCAAATGGCGCGTAACCGTTCCCACCTGCGAGCTTCACGCACAGATGGGGTGCTCACCCCATTCCGAGACGGTGCGGCGCATGCGAGTCTGATGAGAGTGAATCACGACCAAGGAGGAAACCATGCTGACCGCAACGCGAACATTTGCGCCTGACAGTGTCGATCGCGACAGTTGGCTCGACTCGCCGCCTGACTCGCAGCGCCGTCGGATCCGCCTGATGGTCGTGGACGATCATCCAGCCGTTCGACTGGGAATGGTGCAGCTGCTGGAGGGGCAACGCGACTTCAGCGTCGAGGTCGTGTGCATAGATGCCGAGGGCGCCGTGGCCGAGGCAGAGCTGTCGGGCATCGACGTCGCAATCGTCGATCATCACCTCGGCGGGCGCGACGGCCTGTGGGCCTGCCGGCGGCTGAAGCAGATGGCGGTGCCGCCTCGCGTGATCATCTACTCGGCGTTCGCCAACGACCATCTCGCCACGTGCTGCGCTGTCGCGGGGGCCGACGGTGTGCTCAACAAGGGAGGTCTCGGCTCAGAGCTCTGCGAGGCGGTCAGGGCGGTCAATCGTGGCAGACGTCTGCTGCCGAAGCCCTCCCAGCCGATCGCCGACATGCTGCGTCGCAGGTTGGACGAGACCGAGCAGCCGATCTTCGGGATGCTGATGGCGGGCATACCGCGCATCGAGATCGAGAAGACGTTGGGCATGTCCGCGCGCGAGCTGTCTTCTCGTGAGGCCGCGATGCTGCGAAAGCTCGAGGCGTTGCCCGGCGAGGTGTCGAGCGTGCAGTCATACCTTTGCCTGGAGCGCTGCTAGGGCGTGCGGTCGTGGCGCGCGAGAATGCTGCGATGAGCTCATCCGCCGAGGATCGCGCCCGAAGCGGACCCGGGCGCGGGCATTACCGGTCGCTGCGTCAACGGCTCGTGGTGAGCAACGCGGTGCTGCTGATCGCGGCGTGTCTTCTGACAGCCCTGATTCTCGCGCCGCGGAAGTTCTCCTCGCCCGAGCTGGACGAGGCTGGCATTCTCGTGGTCACACTCGCCCTGGTGACGCTCATAAACGTGGTCGTGGTGCACCGTTTCCTGGCGCCGCTGCAGGCATTGACCGCGCTCGCCCGTCGGGTCGACCTCGGCGAGCCCGGACAGAGGATCCCCGACGCGCGGGCGACCTCGGAGGCAGGCGAGCTCGCCGTGACGTTCAACGAGATGCTCGCGCGGCTGGAACTGGAGCGGCGTGAGGCTGCCCGCCGCATCGTCGACGCGCACGAGTCCGAACGGCTGCGAATCGCCCAGGAACTGCACGACGAAGTCGGCCAGACCCTGACCGCCGTGCTGCTTCAGCTGAGCCGGCTGCAGGAGCGCCTGCCGGCCAACCTGAGCGGAGAACTGAGTGAAGCACAGGACGCGGCGCGCGCGAGCCTCGAGGACGTCAGGCGCATCGCGACGGATCTTCGGCCGGAGGCGCTCCGGGACCTCGGGCTTGCCAGCGCGCTGGCGACGCTCAGCGATGGATTCGGACGGCGTGCGGGCTTGCGCGTGGACCGTCAGATCCAGACGCCGATGCCGCAGCTCAGCGGCGAAGCGGAGCTTGCCGTGTACCGAATCGCCCAGGAGGCGCTGACGAACGTCGCGCGCCACGCTGGCTCGGACACGGCGGAGCTGACGGTCCAAGCCGATGCCGGGCAGCTGACGCTCACCGTCCGAGACCGCGGCCGGGGCCTGCCGAGCGGGTACGCGACAGACGGGAACGGGATGCGCGGGATGCAGGAGCGAGCCGGACTGATCGGCGCCAGCCTCAGGATCCAGACGCCGACGGATGGACCGGGGACCGAGCTGCGTCTCGAGCTGCCGCTGAACGGTGCGTCGTGCCACGCCTGAAGACGAGGATCCTGCTCGCCGACGACCACGCACTGGTGCGACGTGGACTGCGGCTGATCCTCGACGCTCAGCCCGACCTGGAAGTGGTCGCCGAAGCGAGCGATGGCGCCGAGGCCGTCAAGCTCGCGTTGAGCACCGACATCGACCTGGCGATACTCGACATCTCGATGCCTCGCATGACCGGACTGCAGGCCACGAGAGAGCTGCAGCAACGCCGCCCGGATCTACGCGTGCTGATCCTCTCCATGCATGAGAGCGAGCAGTACCTCTACGAGGCGCTCAGGGCGGGCGCCTCGGGCTATGTCGTAAAGCGGGCCGCCGACCGCGACCTCGTGGAGGCCTGTCGCGCCACCATCCGAGGCGAGCCGTTTCTATATCCCGGTGCGGTCACCGCGCTGATCAACGACTACCTGCGGCGCGCACGCAACGGCGAGACGCCACGCGATCCGCTCACCCCCCGGGAGACCGAAGTCGTGAAGCTCGTGGCAGAGAGCTACACCAACAAGCAAATCGCAGAGGCGCTGGTGATCAGCGAGAAGACCGTCGACCGCCACCGCGCGAACATCCTCGAGAAGCTCGGCATGCGCGACCGCGTCGAGCTGACCCGCTACGCGATCCGCAACGGCCTCGTCGAAGCGTGAACGAATCCATGAGGCGCTGGCATGGCCTCGCTCTTATGCATTACAATGCATGCATGCGCACGACGATCGAGCTCTCTGATCCCATCTACAGGCGGCTGAAGTCCGCCGCCGTCGATCGTGGCGTCCGCGGCTTCTCTCCGATCGTCGAGGAGGCGCTGAGCGAGTACTTCCAGTCGGAGCCTGAGCGCCGCCGCCTTGTCGACGCGATCGCTGCCGCCAGAGGTGCATGGAGCGGGATGGACGTCGAGGAGTGGGAGCGCGAGCGCAAAGAGGCATGGGCGACGTGGCCACTGCCCCCGTCCTAGACTCCGACGTCCTGATCGATCACCTTCGTGATGCCGGTCCGGGGCGGGAGCTGGTCGACCAGTTGGCCAGCACGTCCGGCTACCGGATCACGGCCGTCACCGCCTTCGAGTTGGCTCTGGGACGTGACTACGAGCACGATCCCACTGACGCCGACGTGCTCATGGCGGCGCCATGCCTGATGCTCACCCGTGAGGCGGCCGTCCTTGGTGGTGGTGTGCTGCGCCAGCTGCGCGCCGCCGGCACGGGGATCGACATACGCGACGCCATGCAGGCCGGCATCTGCCTTCAGGCGCGCGCGCCGCTGGTGACGCGCAACATCCGTCACTTCGCCAGGGTGCCGGGACTACAGGTGACAGAGCCCGGGCGCTGGCGCGCTGGCGGGGCTGGTAGATGAACCGTCAGCCCTCGCCGGTCAAGCAACGTCAGCGGCGCGGAGACGCGCCTCTTCACCGTCCCAGCCCCCTTCGGGCAGCCCGTTGCCCGAAGCGGCCGGCATGCATGTAGGCCGCGGGGGACGCGAGCATAGGTTAAGCGTCGAACATTCACCTCAGCCGCTTCGCGAGGGTGCACACTGCCGGCGACGGCCAAAGCGAGTAGGGGGATTTTGACTATGACACCGCAGTTTCTGCTCGAGGCACCTGTCGGACACCAGGACGAGGAGACAATCCGCGCGCGACCCGGCGAGCCGACGCGGGAGACGGCTGCCGGCGGCGCGCGGATCACACGCGAAGCCGGGGCCCGGCAGCCGCTCGTCGCGGTCGTCGGCCTCGGCTACGCGGGCCTGCCGAGCGCGATCGCGCTGCGCCGTGCGGGCTTGCGGATCGTGGGGATCGACACCTCCTCGAGCCGCCTGAGCGACATTCGCAGCGGGCAGGCTGAGATCTCGCAGGGCGATAGGGAGGACCTGCGAGCCCACCTGGGCGACGAGGACTTCGTGCTGACCGACGAGCTCGAGGCGGTCCACGCGGCCGACCGGGTGCTGATCTGCGTGCCCACCACCGTCAGCCCGCAGGGGCACCCGAACTGCGAAGCGCTCGCGCGCACGTGCGCGGCGATCGTGCGACACGCGCGTGCGGGACAGACGCTCGTGTTGACATCCACCACGCACGTGGGGAGCACGCGCGAGCTGCTCGTCGAGCCGCTCGCGCAGCGCGGCATGTGCGTGGGTGAGGATGTGTTCGTAGCGTTCTCGCCGGAGCGCATCGACCCCGGGGCGGGCGATCGCGAGCAGCTGCGGTGCACGCGCGTGGTGGGCGCGGTGACCGAGACGTGCTTCGGGCACGCCGCGGAGCTGCTGCGGCCCATCTGCCAGGAGCTGCATCGCGTCTCCTCGCCCGCGGCCGCCGAGATGGTCAAGCTGTACGAAAGCAGCTTCCGTGCCGTGAACATCGCGCTCGCGTTCGAGATGGCGGACGTCTGCCGTACGCACGCGCTCGACCCGATCGAGGTCACCGACGCGGCCGCAACCAAGCCGTTCGGGTTCATGGCTCACTACCCCTCCGCGGGTGTCGGCGGCCACGCCGTCGGCGTCGATCCCCACCACCTGCTGCAGCCGCTCCGTGAGCGTGGGCGCCCGGCGACGCTCACCGAGGAGGCGATGCGCACCGTCGCCGCTCGCCCCCGTCGCGTGGCCCAGCGCGCGCACGAGCTGCTGTTGCGCTCCGGACGGCACCTGCGCGACGTCCGCGTGCTCGTCGTGGGAGTCACCTACAAGCCCGGTGTCGCGGACTGCGCCCACGCGCCCGCGGTCGAGATCATCTCGCGCCTGCAGGCGGAGGGCGTGCAGGTCGACTTCCACGACCCGCTGGTGCGAGCGCTGCGCGTCGACGGCGAGCCGATGCACGGCGTCGACCCCGACCCCCGCCGCGACGCCTCCGGCTTCGGTCCCGAAGACTACGAGCTGGTGATCGTCGTCGGGGTCCAGCCCGGCTACGACTACGGCTGGCTGAGGCGCTGCCCGCAGGTGCTCGACTGCACCTACCGGGAGCGCACCGGCCGCCGCCACTTCCTGCTCTGAGGGAGCGGCGAGAGAGCTTGCCGGGACGCGCGGCGGCGGGCCGCGCGTCCCGGTCGGGCCCCCCGGCCAGGCGGGTGGCGCCACGCAGGACTACTTGATGAAGAGCATCTCCGAGTACTTCGGCAATGGCCAGAGGTCGTCGGCGACGAGCTTCTCCAGGCGGTCGGCGACGTCGCGGACGTCTTCCATCGCCGTGATGACGCTGTCGCGCATGTAGACGGCCTCCTTCTGCGCGGAGCCGTGGGGGTGGTTCGCGTCGAGGTTGGCGTCCTCGAGCTTCGTCAGCGCGAAGTGCAGCTCCTTGACCAGCGGTTCGATCTCGCCGATGAGCTCCTCCAGACCGCACTCGCGCAGTTCGTTCAGATAGCGAACGCTCGCCGGCATCAGCATCGTGCGCGCGATCGCCGCAGCGGTCTCGGCCTCGATGTTGATGTTCGTCGCGTACTGCTCGGTGAACACCTCGTAGCGCGACTCGAGCTCGCGCTTGGAGAGCACTTTGTACTTTTTGAACGCGGCGACGGTCTGTTTCTCGATCAGCCAGGGCAGCGCGTCCGGCGTCGTGCGCAGGTTCGCAAGACCACGCTTCTCGGCTTCCTTGTGCCAGGCCTCGGAGTAGCCGTCGCCGTCGAAGACGATCTGCTTGTTCGCCGCCCACACCTCCTTGACGACGGTGGTGACCGCTTTCTCCAGCGTCGCGCCCGAGCCTTTCAGCGCCGCCTTCAGCTTCTCCGTGAGCTCGTCGACGGACTCGGCGACGATCGTGTTGAGCACCGTGTTGGGGAACGCCGGCGACGAGCTCGAGCCGAGCGCGCGGAACTCGAACTTGTTGCCGGTGAACGCGAACGGGCTGGTGCGGTTGCGATCGCCGCCGTGCAGCGGCAGCGGCGGCAGCACCGGCGTGCCCAGGCCGAGGAACGAGCCGGGCTTGGAGGGCTGCACTTTGCCCGCGGCGATCGCGCCGAAGACCTTCTCCAGCTCGGCGCCGAGGAAGATCGAGATGATCGCCGGCGGCGCCTCGTTGGCGCCCAGGCGGTGATCCTGGCCGGCGCTCGCGATCGAGGCCCGCAGCAGCGCCTGGTGCTTGTTGACCGCCTGGATCACGGCCGCGCAGAAGAACAGGAACTGCAGGTTCTCGGCCGGCGTGTCGCCGGGATCGAGCAGGTTCAGGCCGGTGTCGGTGCCCATCGACCAGTTGTTGTGCTTGCCCGAGCCGTTGACGCCCGCGAAGGGCTTCTCGTGCAGCAGGCACACCAGGCCGTAGCGGCGCGCGGTGTTCTGCATGATCTGCATCGTGATCATCTGATGGTCGGCGCCGACGTTCGAGTTCTCGAAGATCGGCGCGACCTCGTACTGGTTGGGTGCGACCTCGTTGTGGCGCGTCTTGATCGGCACGCCCAGCTTGGCCAGCTCCAGCTCGACCTCGAGCATGTACGCGAGGATGCGCTCGGGTATCGAGCCGAAGTAGTGGTCGTCGAGCTCGTGTCCCTTGGGCGGCTTGGCGCCGAACAGAGTGCGCCCGGTCGTCAGCAGGTCGGGGCGCTCGAAGTAGTACTGCTCGTCGATCAGGAAGTACTCCTGCTCGCAGCCGATCGTCGTGAACACCCGTGCGGCATCGTCGACGCCGAGCAGGTCGAGCGCGCGGATCGCCGCGCCTGAGAGCGCGTCCATCGAGCGCAGCAGCGGGATCTTGTGGTCCAGCGCCTCGCCCGTCCACGACGTGAACGCGGTCGGGATGCACAGCAGCGCCCCGTTCGGGTTCTCGAGGATGAACGCCGGGCTGGTCGGGTCCCAGGCGGTGTAGCCGCGAGCCTCGAACGTCGCGCGGATGCCTCCGGTGGGGAACGAGGAGGCGTCGGGCTCGCCCTGGATCAGCTCCTTGCCCGAGAACTCGGCGATCGCCGTGCCGTCCCCGGCGGGGCCGTAGAAGGAGTCGTGCTTCTCGGCGGTCGATCCCGTCAGCGGCTGGAACCAGTGGGTGTAGTGGGTGGCGCCTTTCTCCAGCGCCCATTCCTTCATCGCCTGCGAGACCGCGTCCGCGAGCGAGGTGTCGAGCGCCTCGCCGCGCGCGAGCGTGCGCTGCAGCGCCTTGTACACGTGCTTGGGCAGGCGGCGGCGCTGGACGGCCGGGGAGAAGACGTTGGCCCCGAATACCTGGTTGTCCGGGAGGGTCAGGTCGCTGGAGCCGAGCGCGGCTCCGTTGGCGCTCCACTGCGCGGCGGTGACGTTTTGCTGGCGGGTCCTGGGCATGGGATGGGTCGATTCCTCCTGAAGAAGGGCTGGGGTGCGCCGGCTCCTAAGAGCGCGGGGCGGAACGCAATCGTAGTGCCAACCTGGCCGAAGGGGATCACCGGATGGCGAAATCGGAGGGGTGGAGCTTTCGACAGCCGGCCAAACGCGGCGGGCCTCTGCGTGGCTTCTACGTACGCCTACGGAGTCGCCGGGTACTGACCCACTTCGACGCGGCCGGTGTTCGGGTTGACGTGCGTGAGCTTGGGGGCGGGGGCGATGTCGACGGCGAACTGCCCCTGCACGGGAC
>JBKQHH010000015.1:0-16981 GCA_052148875.1 Solirubrobacteraceae bacterium | reverse complement strand
GCCTCCATGCGGTCCTGGTCGGTGACCATGTAGGGCGAGATGTAGCCCTTGTCGAACTGCATGCCCTCGGTGAACTCGAGGTCCATGCCGAACGTCTGGCCCTCCTCGACGTTGACCACGCCGTCCTTGCCGACCTTCTCGATCGCGTCGGCGATCACGTCGCCGATCTCCTCGTCGCCGGCGGAGATCGTCGCCACGCGGGCGATCTGGTCCTTGCCGGAGACCTCCTTGGACTGCGAGGCGATGTTCTTGACGACCTCGTCGACCGCCCGCTCGATGCCGCGCTTGAGCGCCAGCGGGTTCGCACCCGCCGCCACGTTCTTCAGGCCCTGCTTGACGATCGCCTGGGCCAGCACGGTCGCCGTCGTGGTGCCGTCGCCGGCGACGTCGTTGGTCGCCGTGGCCACCTCGCGCACCAGCTGCGCGCCCTGGTTCTCGAAGACGTCCTCGACCTCGATCTCCCTGGCGATCGTGACGCCGTCGTTGGTGATCGTCGGCGCGCCGAACTTCTTGTCGAGCACCACGTAGCGGCCCTTGGGGCCGAGCGTGACCTTGACCGCGTCGGCGACCGCGTCGACGCCCGCCTCGAGCGATTTGCGCGCCTCCGAGCCGTACTTCAGTTCCTTGTGAGCCATATCTCTCAGATCTCCTTATGCGACCTTGGCGAGGACGTCCGACTCGCGCAACACGAGCAGGTCCTCCCCGTCGACCTTGATCTCGGTCCCGCCGTACTTGCTGTAGAGGACCTCGTCGCCCTCCTTGACGTCCAGCGGGACGCGCTTGCCGTTGTCATCGATCTTGCCGTCGCCGACGGCGAGGACCTCGCCCTTCTGCGGCTTCTCCTTCGCGGTGTCGGGCAGGACGAGGCCACTCGCGGTGGTCAGCTCCTCCTCGATCGCCCGCACGATCAGACGATCGCCCAGGGGCTTGAGCTTCATGTTGAAAAAACCTCCGTCTCGAGAATGCGACCGGCGGCCCGCGGCCCTCTATCGACTGGGCGAACCGCCTCTTCTTGGCACTCTCAGGTGGAGAGTGCCAACTGCATCCTCAATATATAGGAAACTCGACCGAAATCAAGGGCGGCTGGCAGTCGCCCGGCAAGACTGCCGGGATCAGGCGCCTGCGGGAGAGCTCGGAGTGCGCTCGTGTAGGAAAAGTCGCAGTCCCTCGGTGCGCCAAGACGTCACCAGTCCAGCAAGGAAGATGGGTCCATCCCAAGCGGGTCGTTGCGCCGTAGCCACTCGGCGAACAGTGGGTCGACTATCCGCCAGTGTGAGCCCGAGCCCTCGACGACTCCGCGTGTGCGGAGGCGCTCCAGTGCGCGCTTGGCGGTATCTGGTCCGCTCAGGCCGTAGCGAGGAGGCGCCGCTCTACTGGCAGGGGAAGCACCGCCCGCCACGAGGAAGAGGACCTTTGCGCCATTGACGTCGCTGTCCTCTCCCGCGAGCAGACCATCGACGATGGCGCCGAAATCGGTGCTGTGGGAGCGAGTTGACAGCAGCTGATCGAAGGCGGCCTGAACAGCGTCACGGTCGATCGACTCCCCGTCCTCGCCAGCCTCCCAGGTCTGCCAGGCCAGGTGCTGCGTGCGCTTCGGGTGTGACTCGGTCAATTCGAGCAGAAGCTCGGCGGCACGCTCGTCGATGGGCTTGCCTGAGGCCGCGAAAGCGTGTTCCAGGTAGGCGGCGAACGGCTCGGCCTCGATCGGAGGCAGCGCTACATCGTGGGTCTGGTCCCAGATCGGCTCGGTGTCGGTGTGGAGCATCAGCTCGAGCTTCTCGCGCAGGCTGCCGGTGAGGAGCAGGCTGACGCGGCCTCCCGAGTCGGGCTCCATCAGCGCCGAGCGGATGATGCTCAGGGGCTCGCCTGGGCAGCTGTTGAGTCGCTGGAACTCGTCGAAGACGACCACGAGGCGGTCAGTCGCCTGCGTGAGCGCGAGGAGCTGGTCGTGCAGCACCTCGGCCTCGTTGAGTACGACTCGCCCCGTGGTGTGCACGCCGGCTGCGACGACGCCGAGGTTGATCCCGATGGTCTTCTCCAAGCGCCTCCAGGCATCGCCCGCGCGACGGCGAAGCTGTCCGTCGGGGTGTCTATCCAGGGCGGTCCTGACCGCGCCGATGAAGGCCGGGAGGCTGATCGCACGACGCAGGTCGACGCGGAGCATCTGCCAGGGCGGAGCATCCGGCTCGTGGTCGCGAGCAAGCTCCCGGCGCAACTCCAGCGTGAAGCTGGTCTTGCCGGTGCCTCGAGGCCCAAACAGCGCGATGTGCGTACCCGCCTTGAGTTGCAGGGCGGTCTCATGCGCAAAGGAACTCCGCGGTACGCCATCCTCGATCGCGTACTCCCAGATGAAGGGGTTGAGAGCCATGCGGCTAGTGTACTCGATAGTCGCGACGATATGTACGCGCCAAGCGAGTACAAACGTACACGTATATTGCGTATCCCGACCTTGGCCGGCCAGGCGGTCGAGGGCCAAGCGGAGCAAGGACGCAGTGAGCGTGGCGTGCTGTGCACGCACCTCTTCGGGGCACAGGCGAGCGAGCGAGGACGCCGCTCCGTGCAGCGCCATCGATCGCCTGGTCAGTTCTGCGCCCCGCCGAAGCCCTTGATCGCCTCGGTCATCCCGGTGGGGTTCTCGAGGATCTGGGAGAAGCGCACGACGGTGACGGTGTCCTCCATCGACACGCCGCGGCCGTAGATCTGTTCGAGGAACTTGATCAGCTCCTCGTGGCGGCGGAACTCGGGGTTGTCGTGCTTGATGTCCCGCGGGGAGAGGTCCGCGAGCTTCATCACCTCGACCTGGTCGATGACCGCGTCGAAGATGCGTTCGCGCGGCGAGTACTGGTAGCCGATCGTGACGAGCACGAGCTGGTTCTTGCGATACTTGCCCGACTTGTCGCCGAGACGAATCGTCGCGGTCTTGCGCCCGCGCTTGAGCTCGTCGGCGAAGATCGTGGAGTAGAAGTTGAGGACCTGCATCGCGCCCGGCAGGCTATCGGTCTTTGTCGAGATGGGCCAGCGCGAGCTCGACCATCTCGCGCTCGGCCGCGTGGCTGAGCGCCGTGCGCGCCTGCCGCAGGCCGATCCAGCGCACCTCCTCGACCTCGTCGTCGTGGTCGGCGGTGTCCCCGTCCAGGTAGGAGAACAGGAAGAAGGCGACGGACTTGCCGATCGTGCGCCCGTCGCGCCTGTACCAGTAGCGCGACTCGCCCAGCTCGCACACCGGCTCAGCGACGATCCCGGTCTCCTCGCGCACCTCCCGCGTGGCCGCCTCGATCGGCGTCTCCCCCGGGTCGACGTGGCCCTTGGGCAGCGCGAGCACGCGCGAGCCGTCGGCGGCGCGGCGGGTGGGGACGATCACGACGACCTCCTCGCCGCGCACGACGACGCCGCCGGCGGAGAACTCGCGCGCCTGCGACCTGGGGGCCTTGGACGCCCGCTTGGACGACCTGGAGGACCTCGAAGACTTGGAGGACCTCGACGATCGAGAGGGCCTAGAAGACATACTGCTCCAGCGCCTTCGGGTCGTGGACGGTCAGGCGCCCGCGCCCCTGCGAGATGACCCCGGCGCGCTCGAGCACGGCGAGGAAGCGACTGGCGGACTCGCGCGAGGAGCCGGCGAGCTGCGCGAGGTCGGCCTGCGTGGCTGTGACGAGCACGTCGGCGCCGTCCTTGCCGGCGGCGATCTCCTGCTCGACAAGCTCCGAGAGGACCACCGCGACGCGGCTCTGGACGGTCTGGAAGGACTGGCGCGAGAGGCGCTCGTTGGTCTCACGCAGGCGCCGGCCGAGGGCGATCACCAGCCGCGCGGCGATCTGCGGGTGCTCGTTCATCAGCCTGCGCATGTCCGGGCCGAGCACGCCGACGACGCTCGTCGGCTCGATCGCCTCGACGGTCGCCGAGCGCCGCTCGTCCTCGAACATCGCGAGCTCGCCGAAGATGTCTCCAGGCCCGAACGTGGCGAGCGTGATCGTGCGCCCGTCGCCGTGGCTGCGCACCGCCCGCGCGTGGCCCTCGCTGACCACGTAGCAGGTGTCGCTGGAGTCGCCCTCGCGGAACACCGCCTGGCCCGGCTCGAAGTGCCGCGGCACGGCCAGCTGCGCGATCCGCTCGAGGTCGGCGGGCTCCAGCGTCGAGAACACGGGCACGCTGCCGAGCAGCTCGACCACGTCCGCTGAGCGCGTCGCCCCCATCGCCCCAGGGGATACCACAACGACGCCGCCGAAACATCGCCGGCGCTCCAGAGCTACGGCCGGCGCTATCGTCATTTGCATGCTCCCGTCAAAGCGGCTGAACGCCTGCCTGGCAGTTGCCGCGGCGCTGGCGCCCGCGCTCGCCGCGTCCGTCCCAGCGCTGGCCACGTCCGCCCCCACGAAGGCGGGCAAGCCGACCGCCGCCGAAAGGGCACTGCTGCACTCGCACGAACTGTGGGCGACGATCGACGTGTGCGACCCCGCCGACCAGCCGAGCACGGTCGGCATCCGCGGCTCGATGCCGGGCGACGGCCACGCGCACGACAGCATGTACATGAGCTTCCGCCTGCAGTACCTGAGCGCGAGCGGGCGGTGGGTGAACCTCGCTAGCGGCGCGAGCTCGGGCTTCGTGGCGGTCGGCACCGGCGCCTCCGCGCGCCAGGGCGGGACGAGCTTCGAACTGAAGCCGGTGGCGGGCAAGCCGGCGGTGACGCTGCGCGGCGTCGTCGACTTCCAGTGGCGGCGCGGCAGGACGATCGTCGTGTCGGGCGCCGAGCCGACGGCCGCCGGGCACAGGAGCCTCGCGGGCGCCGACCCGGCGAACTACAGCGCGGCGACGTGCATCATCGGCTGAACAGCCGCGGGTCGTTGGTGATGATCCCGTCGACGCCCATGTCGGTGAGCTTGGCGATCATGCGCGCGTCGTCGACGGTCCACACGTAGAGCTCGCCGCCGCCTTCGGCCACCGCGCGGACGAGCCCGCGCGTGACGACGCGCCAGTGCGCCATGATCGCGTCGAAGCGGCCCTCGCGCAGCGCGGAGCGGGCGCGGCGCGGCAGGGTCGCGCGGTAGCCGGTGAGCATCGCCAGGGCGGGGATGGCGGTGAGCATGTCGGTGGTGTAGTCGCGGCGCACGCGCGGCACCGACCAGCCGAGCCGCAGCGCGGGCTCGGCGGCGCGGATGCGAGCGAGGCCGGAGGGGAACATGCCGCTGACGAGCGTGCGCGGCACGAGCTCGAACTCGCGCAGGGCGTCGAGCACGCGCAGCTCGTAGCCGGGGAGCTTGACGTCGACGTCGAGCTCCAGGCCGGCGAAGCGCGGGCCGGCGAGGTGCTCGAGCGCCTGCTCGAAGCTGACGGGCGTGCGCTCGCGCGCGTCCTCGTGATCGTGCGCTACGAGCAGGCGGCCGCTGCCGTCGGCGTGCTCGCTGAGCACGTCGAGCTCGATCATGTCGACGTCGTGGCGCAGCGCGGCGTCGAAGCTCGCGAGCGTGTTGCCGGGCTCGATGTGCGCGGCCCCCTTGTGGCCCACGCGGCGCGGGCGCCCTGGCGATGACTCGATCATCGCCGCTACGATCGCAGAGTCGGCTCAGACGGAGCGCAGCGGCTTGCGTGCTGCGTGGATCGCCTCGATCGCGGCCTTCGGCCCTACGTAGGGCGCGAGCACGGTGAACGTGAGGTGGTCGACCAGGCACGGCAGCCGCGAGAGGCGGCCGTTGGCGACGTAGCTGGAGATGATTGCCCACAGGGCGCCGCTGACGGCTTCGTGGGCGACTTCCGGCCCGCGACGCGGCACCGGGCCCTGCTCGGTCAGCAGCCTGGTGAAGCCCTCGACCGAGCGCGTCAGCCGTCCGGTCATGCTGGGCCCGACCTCGAACAGGTCGATGAAGGCGATCCGCAGTAGCGCCTCGTGTGCGACGAGGTATTCGATGAACGCGACCATCGCGCGGTAGACGCCTTCCGGCCAGGAGGCAGCGTCCTCGAAGCTGCCCCTGACCGAGTCGAGCGCTTCGCGCACGAATTCGTCGAGGACGGCGAGGAAGCACTCCTCCTTGTTGGCGAACTGCTTGTGGAAGGCCTCGGTGGACATGCCCGCGAACTGGGCGATCTGCGGGTCGGTCAGGCGCGAGTAGCCTTCGTCGAGCGTGAGGTGGACGACCGAGCCGAGCACCCGCGCGCGCTTGTCGTCGCGCGCGAGGAACGCGGCGGGAACGGGCGGCTGGTGCGCGGGCGCTGTCGGGGCTGGCACGCCGAGCCGGGCGGCGGCGGGGATCCGGTAGGACTCGATCCAGTCGAGCACTTCGTCGGTCAGCGTGTACAGCTCGCGCTCGCGGTGCTCGAGCATGCGCGTGAACACGACCTGGCGCACGCCGCCGACGATCCCGCGCGAGGTCAGCCGCGGGAAGCCGACGCCGTCGGGCGCCATCTGGAAGGCGCCGGCGACGAGACGCTCGAACGTGAAGCCGGCCAGCTGCATGCGCTCCCTGGCCTTCGGCCCGATCCCCAGCGCGTCGACGAGCACGAGCCTTGGCCCCTTCGGGGACTCGGCGACGTCGTCGAGCAGCGCCTTGCAGCCGGCGTGCAGGCGGTTGGCCCAGCCGCGCTCCTGGCCCCAGGCGTCGAGCACGCGCTTGCGCGCGCGGGCGACGACGATGTCGTAGGTGGCGAGGAAGCACTGTTCCTTGTTCGAGAACAGCTCGTAGAACGCCCGGCGCGAGACGCCCGCCAGGCCGATCACGTGCGCGACCGTCGTGGCCTGGTATCCACGCTGCGAGATCGACTCGATCATCGCCCCGTAGAGTCGCGCGCGCTGGTTTCGAGCGACCTCCTCACGGTCCATGCCACTGGGTCCGTGCGGTAGACGCCTATACAGCGGTGCGACCTGGCTCCCTGTTCGGCTCATCCCCACTGTTCTAGAAGGTAGACCAAAACGCCTCCCTGTGCAAGTTCTCTCGACTTTTAATAACAAGAGTTCCGAAACGATTCCACCCGTGTCTCCATCCTGCTCAAACGTCCGACAGACAAGGCGATTCGGGCCAATGCGAAAAAACGCACGGACATTGGGGATTCTGCCCACCGGAAGGCTTCTGGTTGAGACAGAGACAATCTGTCTCGAATCGGCCACCGGGCCGTAGTGGCCGTCAGGCAGTGAGCGTCAGGCGGCGCGGGCCGGGATGGAACCCGAGCTCGACGAGCGCCCCGGCGAGGCTCGAGGCGATCGCGGGCTCGCCGTCGATGCGCTCGAGCGCGAGCTTGCCCACCCGCCCGGCGCGGACGGCGTGCGCGAGCGCGGCGAGCGCCTCGCGCAGCGGGTCGGCCTCGCGTCCGGCCTCGCGGCCGCAGTGCTGCGGGTCAACGAGCGTGAGCAGGCCGCGCCCGCCGCGCTCGACGTACAGCACGGGCTCGTCGGCGGCGAGCACCACGTACGCGCCGGCGACGCGCGCGGGGCGGCGGTCCTGGCCGTCGCGCTTGGGCCACGCCAGCGCGGCGCCGTAGGGCTGGGCGGGATCGGCGGCGGCGATCACGAGCGTGCGCGCGCGCTCGGGCGCGGGCGACGCGCGCAGCCGCTCGACGGCGCCGGGGAGCGCGAACTGGGCGCCGCCCATGCCCTCGACGAAGTAGCCGCGGCGGCAGACGCCGAGCGTCTCGAGGTTGGCGAACGTGTCGTAGAGCATCGCGAAGCCGCCGGCGACGCCCTCGGCGAGCACCTGCTCGCGGGTGACGATGCCGTAGCGCTCGAGCAGCAGCTCGGCGAGCGCGCGCCGCCGCTCCGCGCTCATCGCGCGGGGGTCGGCCGCGGCGGGCCCGCCCGCGCTCAGGGGCCCGTCGGCACCCGCGCGGCGGAAGACGGGCGCGGTGAGCGACCAGCGGCCCTGGACCTGAGACTGCGCGCCGCCGCGCCTGCGCCCGGCGAAGCGCGAGCGCCCCACGCTCGGACGACCCGAGCGCGCGCCCTGCGCGCCAGCGAGGCCTGCCTGCCCGCCGGCGATGCCTCCCTGCCCGCGGTGGGCGTCTTCGCTGCGTGCGAGCGCCAGGCGCGGCGCGCGCAGCGGCGCCCACGCGTCGTTGGTGACCTCGCCGGCCCACACGAGGTCCCACAGCGCCTCGCGCAGCGCCTCCGCGGGCGCGTCGAGCTCGGCGAGCAGGTCGGTGAAGAACGACGGCCCCCCGGCGAGTCGCGCGCGCAGGAGCGCGTGAATGTCCAGCCCGTCCTCGCCCGGCTGCGGCCCCCCGGAGCGGCTGGGGGACCCGCTGGCGCCTCCGGTGGCACGGCCGGCCGCGGGCGGGCCGATGGCGGGGGCGTCCTCGCGGAAGTACAGCGCCACGCGCCCCGAGCGGCCGCTCGCGCCGGCGCCGACCCACACGACCTCGCCGCTGGCGCAGAGGCTGTCGAGCCACGACTGCGAGTACGCGCCGCAGCGCCGCGGCAGCACGTCGCGCTCCCAGGTCTCGACAGGCAGCGCGAGCCCCTGCAGAGGCACGAGAACCTCGCGCAGGCGGTCGACGCCGGCTCCGGCGCCCGAATGGCGGTCTACGCCCTGCCAGGACGGCAGGAAGGCCGCCAGGCGCCTCTGATCGGCGGGCTCGATCTCCTTGCGCAGGGCGGCGAGCGACGCGCGCCGCAGGCGGCGCAGGACCTCGACGTCGCACCACTCGCGCTCGCTGCCCCCCGGGCGCATTTCCCCGCGGACGAGGTCGCCGGCGCGCTCGAGCTCGCGCAGCACCGCGCCGGCGTCGACGCGGTAGCGCGCGTGCAGCTCCTCAGCGGTGAACGGCCCGTGCGTGCGCGCGTAGCGGGCGACGAGCTGGCTGAGCGCGTCGGGGACGTCGGCGAGGAACGCGTCGGGCAGCCCGCCGGGGGGCACCGCGCCGAGCGCGTCGCGGTACAGGCCCGCCTCGTCGGCGGCGATGAAGCGCTCCCGCCCGCCGATCCGGGCACGGATGACGCGCCGTTCGCGCTCCAGATCCCGCAGCAGCGTCTCGGCCTCGACGCCCTCGAAGACGCGCTCGGCGACCTCCTCGGGCATCAGATCGCCGACCCGCCGCAGCACGTCGTGCAGCCCGTCGCGCCCCGTCGCGCGGGTCATCTCGGAGCGATGCTGCAGGTCGTCTTCCACACGCGCGAGCGCGCGCGGGTCGATCAGCTCGCGCAGCTCCTCCTGGCCGAGCAGCTCGCGCAGCAGCTCGCGGTCGAGCGACAGCGCCGCCGCGCGGCGCTCCGCGGAGGGCGTGTCGCCCTCGTACATGTACGTCGCGACGTAGTCGAACAGCAGCGAGGACGCGAACGGGGAGGCGGTCTGCGTCTCGACCTCCACCAGCGAGATCTCGCGCGTGGACAGGCCGCGCAGCAGCTCCTGCAGTCCGGGCACGTCCAGCACGTCCTTGAGACACTCGCGGTAGGTCTCCAGCACGATCGGGAAGTCGTCGTAGCGGCGCGCCACCTCCAGCAGGTTCTGCGCCTTCAGGCGCTGCTGCCACAGCGGCGTGCGCCGGCCGGGGTACGCGCGCGGGATCAGCAGCGCGCGGGCGGCGTTCTCGCGAAAGCGCGCGCCGAACAGCGCCGAGCCGCCGAGCTCGGCGGTGACCGCCCGCTCGACGTCGTCGGGCTCCAGCAGGACGAGGTCGGAGGCGGAGGGCAGGGCGTCTATCGCGGGGGCGCCGTCGGCGTCATCGTGGCCGCCGTCGAAGTCGGGCAGGTGCAGCACGATGCCGTCGTCGGACCAGATCACGTCGGCCTCCAGGCCGTAGCGCTCGCGGACGCTCGCGGAGATCGCGAGGCCCCACGCGGCGTGCACGCGCCCGCCGTATGGGGACAGCACGCAAAGGCGCCAGTCGCCGATCTCGTCGCGGAAGCGCTCGAGCACGATCGTGCGCTCTGACGGCAGCACGCGCGTGGCGGCCTGCTGCTCGCGCAGGTAGGCGAGCAGGTTGCGCGCGGCGCGCTCGTCGAGGTCGTAGTCGCGCTGCAGCGTCTCGGCGTCCTGCTCGACCGCCCAGCGCGAGAACGCGCCGATCGCGCGCCCGAGCTCGATCGGGCGCCCCACGGAGTCGCCCTTCCAGAACGGCACCGCGCCGGGGGCGCCGGGGGCGGGGGTGACGATCACGCGATCGCGCGTGATCTCCTCGATCCGCCACGTGGACGCCCCCAGCAGGAACGCCTGGCCGGGGCGGGCCTCGTAGACCATCTCCTCGTCGAGCTCGCCCACGCGCCGGCCGTCGGGGAGCGTGACCGCGTACAGCCCGCGGTCGGGGATCGTGCCGGCATTGGCGATCGCCAGCTGGCGCGAGCCCGTGCGCGCGCGGCTCGTGCCGGCGAGCCGGTCCCCGCCGATGCGCGCGCGCAGCTCGCCGAACTCCTTCGACGGGTAGCGCCCGTCGAGCATGTCGAGCACGTTCTCCAGCAGCTCGCGGGAGAGGGTCGAGTAGGAGTGCGTGCTGGCTACCAGGGCGTGGAGGTCGTCGACCGAGACCCCTGCGTCCCCGGGCGCGCCGTCTGCCGCTCCGACCGCGGCCGCGCCGGCGGGCTCTGCGGAAACGGCGATGGCGACGATCTGCTGGGCGAGCACGTCGAGCGCGTTGCGCGGGACGACGGTGGGCTCGATCAGGCCTTCGTGCATGCGCCGGGCGACGACCGCGCACTCGAGCAGGTCGCCGCGGAACTTGGGGAAGATCCGCCCGACGCTCACCTGATCGACGCCGTGGCCGGCACGCCCGATGCGCTGCAGCCCGCGGGCGACGGACTTGGGCGACTCGATCTGCAGCACGAGGTCGACGGCGCCCATGTCGATGCCGAGCTCCAGCGAGCTGGTGGCGACGAGGCACGGCAGCCGGCCGGCCTTGAGCAGCTCCTCGACCTTGGTGCGCTCCTCGCGCGCGAGCGAGCCGTGGTGGGCGCGGGCGATGTCGGGGGGCGCGGCTCCGTGGGGCCCGTCGGCGCGGTGCTCGTGCGCGGCGAGCTCGTTGAGGCGCAGCGCGACGCGCTCGGCGGAGCGGCGGTTGTTGACGAACACGATCGTGGAGGTGTGGGCTTGGACGAGCTCGAGCAGCTTGGGGTAGATCGCCGGCCAGATCGATCCGCGTGTGGACTCGCCGCCGGCGACCGGCTCCAAGGGGTCCGGCTGCTCGCCGGGCGGGAGCGCGTCGGGTTCGGCCATCGACTCGACGGGCACCTCGATGCACAGGTCGAGCGGCTTTTGAGCGCCCGCGTCGACGATCTTCACCTGGCGGTGGGGGCCGACGAGGAACCGGCCGACCTCCTCGAGCGGGTTCTGGGTGGCGCTGAGGCCAATGCGCTGGACGGGCTCACCGCCGGCGGAGCTCACGAGGGTCTCCAGCCGCTCGAGCGTGAGCGCGAGGTGCGAGCCGCGCTTGGAGTGGGCGACGGCGTGGATCTCGTCGACGATCACGGCCTCGACCCCTCGGAGCATCTCGCGCGCCTGTGAGGTGAGGATCAGGTAGAGCGACTCGGGCGTCGTGACGAGGATGTCAGGTGGGTTGCGCGCCATGGCGGCGCGCTCGCGCTGGGGCGTGTCGCCGGTGCGGATCCCCACGCGCACATGCTCGGCGCCGATGCCGCGCAGGGGGGCGCGCAGGTTGCGCTCGATGTCGTAGGCGAGGGCCTTGAGGGGGCTGACGTAGACGACGCGCGTACCGCGCGGCGCGTCCGTCGCGGCGGACGCACTGGTGGCGCTAAGCCGGTCCAGAGCCCACAGGAACGCGGCGAGCGTCTTCCCCGAGCCGGTGGGCGCGGAGACGAGCACGTGATGCCCCGAGGCGATCGCCGGCCACGCATGCTCCTGGGCGGGGGTGGGAGCGGCGAAGGCCTGCTCGAACCAGGCTCGGACGCGGGGGCTGAAGCCGGAGAGAGGCATGGCGCCTCAGGCTACCGCGATCATACGAAGGCACGACCGAACGGCGCGTAGTGCGGGGCCACAATTCGAATTCGGCCCCGCACCACAACAGAATTCGGCCCCGCACCACAACATCATCGCTTGAGCGCGAAGGCCCACCACACGCGCCTATGTCGGCCCGCTGCGGCAGTCGGGCGACCAAGAGCTACTTGGCTTCGATCGCTCCGCCACCTTCCATTAACACTAATTCATCCGCTTCGAGTTCGGCTTCTTTCCCGCCGAGTTTCAGTTTGTCATTCACACCTTTGTCTTCGAAACCTATAGAAGAGGCGGCATCATGAATTAAGCCAAAGGCCTCGCCTTCGAGAGGGTAGTTCGCTTCCTCGGCACAGCCCCTAATGGGTACTAATCCCAACGTGCTGCCCGTGGATGGCGTATATAAAGCCCAGGGAATCCCTAGGATGATACCTATATCAATATGTAGGTGGAAGAAGAGTAATTCGTGAAGAATTATGCAGCCAGACGGTCTGTGGACGACACATCTTAAGTAGTGCCAAAGGAGTAAGCCTAAGGCTAAGATGAGAGTTCCGCCATTTTCTATGGTACCCGCGCTGCGCTGTTCTACACATTCTATTTCTGCCGCGACCCCTGCTATTTTACCTTTCAGGACGGTGTTCCCTATTCCCAGGGATTCGATGTTTAACGATCCGGTCAGTAATACTCCATTTACATACCACTGTGGCGCTGATGCCAATGCTGACGCCGATGCGATGGCGCTCACCGCCAGCACCGCGAGCAGGCCCACGAGGGTCAACTTCAATCGGGACATGAGTATGAATCTCCTCTTCCGCCCCGGCATGCCGGGGCGGCTCGTTGACTTACTAGCCCGGATCGTGCAGGAAGCTGTGTGATGTGAGTGTTTGGCGGGATGGTGAGTGGTGGGGCCAGTTGGGGCGGCCGCGGAGGATCGGGTTGCGGGGTGTTGCGGTGCGGGCGGGGTCGCTGGCGGTGGTTTGACGCGGGTGTGTTGGCAGGCTTCGTGGGGCGCGTCGCGCCGGAGGTGAGCCTGGTCGTCTCGGGGTGGCGGTCGGGGTCAGGCAGGAGGCAGCGGGAGCGCTCTGAGGCGCTGGAACGCGATGGTGAGCTCGGTGGCCCAGGGCCAGCTGGCTTGTATTCGTAGCGTTGCTGTGCGAGCGTGGAACGCGAGACGGGCGGCGACGTGCAGCAGCCGGTAGCGCAGGCGCTTGGGCTCGCACCGGGCGAGCTCGCCGGTGAGCAGTAGGCGCTGGGTCCACGCGATGAGGTCGTGTGCGATCCGCACGATCTCAAGCCAGACGCGGTTGTGCTCGAAATCGCGGAACGGCAAGTTGCGCAGCCCGGTGTCCTTGTCGTTGCGGATGTGGTCCTCGACCCTTGCGCGAGCGCGGTGCACGCGCTCGACCGCAGCGATCTCGCCGTGCTGGTCGGTGAGGATCGCCTGGAAGCGATGCCCGTCATGGTCGGTGAATGAGAGCTGCGCGCCGGGGTGCGCGCGCTCGCGCCTGACGATCACACGCGACCCGGCCGGCCATGCCGAGAGATCGAGGTGGCCGGTGATCTCGCAGACCTGCCCGTTGGAGCGCGGGCTGCCGTCTTGATCAAGTGCGGAGACCCAGGCGCTGTCTGGGGTTTCGAGGGTCGCGGTGCGCACCGTCTCGGTCAGGTCATAGCCCACGGAGAATCCGATCCGGCCTTCGTGGCACCAGTCCAGCAGCTCGTGGCTGGCGCCAGCCGAGTCAACGCGCAGCAGCAAGTCGATGTCCTCGATGTGCTCGGCGGGGATCTGCTGAATGGCCTGCTCGGCCACCGCGATCTGGTCAGCCGCAGTGTTCGCGCCGGCGTTCCCCGGCCGCAGTTCGCCGGCCAGCGACTCGCTGGTCTCATCTGCGTAGGCGAGCATCGGGTGAAACCCGTAGCCGCCCTTGAAGTTCCCCGCCGCGCCCTCCTTCTCTGAATGCGACCCGATGAGCGTGGCGTCGAGGTCGATCGTCAGACGTTTCGGGGCGCCGGTCAACCTCCACACACGCGCTCGTGCCCGCGCATGAGCGCCGCGCAGCCGCTCCAGGCCCACCGGGTCGCTGGCAATCCGATCGATCAGCCGGAACGCCGTCGAGGCAGAGGCGACATCGCCGAACAGCGACTGCTGATCGCCGAGCGCGCCGAGGTCTGACAGGCAGTCGCCGCCATCGCCGAGCATCACCGCGAGATCCCGGATCACACGGCCCTGATCGTGCCCGGACTGCCGCTGCTTCAGACCCGCCAACTCGAGCGACAGCGCTCGCGTCAGCCCCGTCTTATCGGCCACTCGAGCCAGCAGCGCGCTGCCCGCGTGCGACACCAGCCCCTCTCCGTCCGGCACGACATCTACCTTGATCTGACGCCCATCGCGTGTCACCTTCAAGGTGATCCTCCAAAGCTCGATTCCAAGGTCTCGACAACCCCAGAATCCCAGCCCAGGCGGACAGTCAGCGGCCCCGACCACCGGGGCCGCAACTGCTTAACGCAAAGTCCGGGCTAGCCTCGATTCGTCATCAAGGTGAACTGCCGGTGGTCTTTGGGTGAGATCGCGGGTTGTGGCGGTAGCGGTCAGCGGTGGTGGGGTGTGCGGGGGCCGTGTGCGGCTCGTCTGGGTCGTTTTGGCCGTGTTTTCGGGCGGCGGCGAGCGCGGGATGTCCGGCTTGGTGCTGCGAGGTTGACGGTGAGCGCGGGCTGGGCGCTCAGCCGTAGGCGGGAAGTGTGTGCAGGCGCTTGAATGCGTGGAGGATCGCGCTGGCCCAGGGCCAGTCGGCGGGGAGGTGCAGTGTGGTGCGGCGGGCGTGGCGGGTGATTTGTCCGGCGACGTGCAGGATGCGGTAGCGCAGCCGCTTGGGTTCGCTGGTGGCGTGCTCGCCGTCGAGGAGTAGCTGCTGTGTCCAGACGAGGATGTCGTGGGCTGTCAGCGCGAGCTCAAACCACGCCGTGTTTGCCTGAAAGGACTGGAACGGGAGGTACCCGGCGCCGCAGGCCTTGAGTGTCTTGACGCGGTCCTCGACTTCGGCGTGCTGGCGGTGGGTCGCCTCGAGCGCGGCGATATCGGGGTCGGGCTGGTCGGTGATGAAGCATTGGAAGCGGTGACCGTCGAGGTCGGTGAAGGAGAGTTGCGCCCCGGGGTGTGGGCGCTCGCGGCGGCAGATCAGCCGGGTGCCCTGCGGCCAGGAATCCAGGTTCACCAGGCCCGTGAGCTCCGCCACCCATGCCCCATCGCGTGGCTGCCCATCCTGGTTGACCGCCGGCCTCCAAGCGTCCTCGCCGAGCGCGAGGATCTGCTCGCGGAGCGTCTGGTTGATTGCGTAGCCCAGCGAGAAACGGATGCGGCACTCCCGGCAGCCGGACGCGAACGCGTGGCTGGCGCCAGCGGAGTCCGAGCGGGCGAGGATCTCACCATCCAAGACGCTCTCAGGTAGCTGCTCCAGCGCGAGCTCGAGGACGTCCAGGTGATCCTCAGCATTGTTCGCGCCGGCGTTCCCGGGCCGCAGGACCCCGGCCAGTACCTCCCGGCCACAGGACGCGAGCAGCGGGTTAAAGCCGAACCCGCCCTTGTAGTGCCCGGCCGCCAGCTCCTTCTCGGAATGGATGCTGATCGGGGTCGCGTCGAAATCAAGGATCACCCGGCCCGGTGCTGCCCCGGCCTTCCAGGCCCGCTCGCGGGCGAGCGCGCGTGCCCGGCGCACCCGGTCGATCTGCGCCTGCCCGATCGAGAGCAGCACCCGCCTGGCGGTCGCCACAGACGCGACATTCCCGAACAGCGCGGGCTGTCCCGCGAGCACCGCGAGATCTGAGACGCAGCGTCCGCCGTCGGCGGCCATCACCGCCAGATCACACAGAACCCGCCCCGGATCATGCGCAGAACGCCGCCGGCGCGTCCCGGCGAGCGCCCCGCTCAGGCCGTCGGTCAGCCCGAGCCGCTGCGCCGTCAGCGCCAGCAGCGCGCTCCCCGCGCGAGACGACAAGCCCGTGCCGTCCGCGAGCACATCTACCGTTCCAAACGACGCACTTCCGATCACCTCCAAGGTGAACCTCCTGAGCGGGTGGATTGACAGGCTTCGCAACCGCAATCCTCCCCGCCCAGGCGGACGTTCCAGCCCTCCAGCGCCACCACCAACCGCACCGCTACTGACGAATGCGGGCTAGCGGCCCACCACGCACGGCCCGGCCGGCTATGCCGACGAGCCCGCGCGGAAGACCTCAAGGGAGGATGCGTGATCGCGGCCCGCGAGTCAAGACCCTCACCCGACACATGCGAACCCTAGATCACCTCTATCGGCCCAAATTCCGGAGGTAACCGAAAGCGGCGGTTTGTCTACATCAGGAGAAATGGCAACCGAGTCAGAGACACCCCGCGGCAGCGACGGTGAACTGGCCGCTCACCAGGCTACTTCTTGTGTTTGGTGTGCTTGGGTTTTTTGTGTTTTGGGCAGCCGATGATCGCGATGCTGGCGCCTTGGGTGGTGGTGGTGCCGGTTTGGCTGGTGAAGGTGGTGGGGATCGTGAGTTTCTGGCCGCACATGTCATAGTTGGCCTTGGTGGGGAGGTTCGCTGCGAAGATGGAATGTGGTCCTTGGGGGAGTGTCGCTTCGAAGCTGGTGAACGGCTCGTCGGGGACGCTGTTGAAGGTGCTGGTGGTTATTCCTTTTTTGATGTTGGTGTTGCCGTCGAGGTCGATCGTGATGCCTTCTCCTTGGAGTACGATCTCGGCGTCGGGGAATTCTGCTCCTCCATGGGAGACGAGATAGATCGGTCCGGTGAGGGGGCTCGAGAGTAGGGGGGTGTGCGCGGTCGCGGTGCCGATCATCGACCCGGCGGGACATGTGGCGGGGTTGGCTTCAAAGACGCTCGCCAGACAGGCGTGTTGGAGGGTGGTCAGGCGTGAGGGCAGTTGTTTGGGGAACTGTAGGTGGACTTTCGCGGTGTTCGCCTGGCCGGGCTTGGCGGTGATCTTGATCTTCAGGCTCGTGCCGTTGGCTTTGCTTGCCTTTGCCTGCGTGGATACGGCGATCGTGGGCTTGTATTGGAGGTTCGTGCAGCCCGTGACCTGGAAGTGCTCGGACAGCGCGGCCGTCTGCTCGAGCGTGGAGAGCGCC
>JBKQHH010000014.1:0-9855 GCA_052148875.1 Solirubrobacteraceae bacterium | reverse complement strand
AGTTGCGTCTGTACCTGGGTTCGCGTCAGGTGGAGCCACCAGGCCATCGTCTGGTGATGCCACCCGGCAGCGTACATCTCGGCGAGTTCTGCGCGGATAGCTGCCCAGGAGCGCTTCACCGGGCTAGGTCGTCCCAGCCTCACGTCGTTCAGTAGGCGAGGGGCGATCCGCCCTTGGCGGATCAAGGTCCAGATTTGGATGTCAACTTCGCTCTGGCAGGCACCGATACGGGCCGCGATCTGGCTGCTGGTCAAGTCCACGCTCTCGCGCAGGCGGATGAGCGCCGCAGTCTGCGGCTCAGACCACAGGATGTCGACCGCTTGCACGTTCATCGGATGGACGGATGCCATCCTCGTCGCCTTCTGCTGTGTTGCGGCGTCGGGAGTTCGTGCAGCAACTCGCCGGGCTCCACGCCGAGGCCGGCACACACTTTTAGAACGGTCATCAGCGACGGGTCTGATAGTGAGCCTTTCATCCTGTAGAGTCCGGATTCGGTGACGTGGCTCGCAGCGGCAAGGTGTTGCAACGTCGTTCCGCCGCGTAGCGCGTCGATCCGCGCGGCGAGTATGGCGACGATGATGTGCTGCTCGGCTAGTGCTGGCGGGCTCGCCGGCCACGCTTCGCGCTCGCGCTCCATCGGCAGGCCGAGCGCCTCCATCCGAGATCGGACCTCGGCGCCGGAGCCTCCGAGGACTTCCGCGAGTTCGTCAATCGCGCCACCTGCGAGGTAGACGGTGTGGATCGCCCGCACCTGCTCGTCGTTGATCGCCGATCCGCCCACGGTTCTGCTCGACTCAGCTCGCCGTGGCCGCTGGACCGGGCCACAACTGCCGTTCCCTGCGGGTGACACGCTGTTCGAGGGTTAGGCGGCTACTCATCAACCAGACGTAGGACGGGTTCACACTTAGCTTCGCCGCGAGGGCATCGATCTGAATGCCAGGGTCAGCGATAACCGCAGCGACGATCTCGCTTGCGCTGGCTTCGCGGCGCGGAACGGGCAGGTCTTCAACCAGCGCGGCGGGCTGCACCCCGAGCACGTCGGCAAGTTCGACGATTGTGTGGAGGTTCGGTTCTCGCACGCCTCTCTCGAGCTGGGAGATTCGGTCGAACTTTGTGTAGGCTCGCGCCGCGAGCTCGCGCTGGCTCATTTTGGCGGCGTCGCGGTGGCGTCGCAGGTTCTCGCCAAATGCGCGAGTCATGGCGTCGCGCTCAGTCCTATCGTGCGCACGCAATATCCGGCGGTTCGGCAGATATTGAGTGGGGCTTGTCACGCCGCAGCCTGCGCGCCGGCCGTTGGAGTGGTGCCCGAGCGCACCGTGCGGCGCAACCGGGTCAAGGTCTCGACGTTGCGCCGGGCGGATGCGCGGGTTGAGTTGCTGTCGGTGGTCTGTGCGAGGTTACGTTCGCTTTCGAGTGTGCTCTGGATAGCGACTAGCGCTGCCTCGCCGTGTACGGAGAGGTCGAGGCGGGCGCGGGCTTGCCTTCCCCAGCCGATCGCGTCGAGCGCCGCACGGAAGCGGTCTTGCTTGCAGAGCGCGACCTCGCAAGGGCAGGGGCCGTCGCAAGCGGCCAAGGTGCACGCCGCCGCTCCCACCTCGTCGGAGACGATCGCGAGTTGTTCACGCAGCCCGCGATTGAGGGCACGAGTTACCCCAGCGGGAAGTATGCGCACTGTGCTTTTCATGTTGTGGACCCTTTCTTGGTGCGTGCGAGGCACCACCCGTCTCGCTGCACCAGTCGGCCTTCTCCCGCGAGTCTCGCGGTCAGAGGTTTTATGTGTGCGGGGCTCAGGCCCGTGCGTTCGGCAAGGGCCGTGGTGGTAAGTCGAGGAGTCTCTGATACGACAGCGAAAATCCGCTCCGCGCTCGCGTCGAAACGGGGCGCAGGCACGCCGGCGAACAGCGCGCCGACGCTCACACTGAGCTTGTCTGCGAGCATCAGGCTGACGAAAAAGTGAGGCGGCTGACTGCCGCGCTCGATGTGCGAAATGGTGTCATGGCCGACGCCGACGAGCCGCGCCAATTGGGTCTGAGAAAGGCCCGCTCCGGTGCGTAGGCGGCGAACGTTCTCTCCGAACACCCGCCGGATTTCGGCGCGTTCGGGACGGTCTGCCGGAATCGTGAGCAGTGTGCTGGGCCGTCGGCCCCTGCGGTCGCTCGGGGGCGGCCGTTTCTGCTCGCCCACGCTCACGCCGAAACGGCCGCGGTTTGGCCCTCCGCATGCGGTGCGTGGCGCACCGAATCGCTGCGCGTGTAGGCGTCGGAGTGTGAGAGCGAGCCCCGGCTTGGGGGCGGACACGCAGCAGAGTGGTGCTGGCGGTCGCAGGGCTAGGCGCGTGAGGCTGACCATCAACATGCGCGGTGCGGGCTGGTCGGCTCGCTGGTAGGGAGGTGCAGGTGCAGCCACGTTACGACTTGCGAGGCGACACGAGTCGCTGTGACGGGGTAGAAGACGTGCACGATCATGCCTTCCATCACGACGAGAACGAGCGGGTCGTAGGATTGCCGCTCGCAGGTGGAGCGGGTCGGCAGCCTGAGCGACTCCGCGAGCCGGGCCTGCGGGTCGGGGATCAGCCAGTGCGGGATTCCCTGTGTGATCTTCGTATGGGCGAGTTCGTCGTCGCCTTCGGTGCTGACGCCGATGATCTGGACAGCGAGAGCTTCCCAGGTTCGCTTAAGGCGCGCGAAGCCTCTGTGGAGCTCGAACCTGCCGTCGGCGTCATCGAATAGGTAGACCACGTAGGCTGCTCGGCCTTCGGTGTCGCATCTGACGGACCTGACCATCGAGAGTTCGGCGTCCGGGAACTCGGTATTGGTGAGGCGTCGGATCAGCTCGCCGCGAATGGCTGCCTCGTCACGAAGGCTGCGCTTCGGCGGGGCGTCGGTTGAGCTTGCGCCTGCTGGTGGCATTCCCGGTTAGCGGGCCTCTCCGGCGTCTCGGGGATCGTGTGTGCACGGCCGCCCGCCTCGGCGATCGGCCAGTAGGAACCGCACGTCCCAAACGCGCGGTTGTGCAGCCGCTCGCGGCGGCGGGCACGTTCGGGCTCCTCGGCCGAGCGGGGCTGGGCGCGTCTCGCTGGCCTCGTCCAGCCTCTCGAATACGCGAGGCGGGGAGTGCGGCCCACGGCCGCGATTGGTTGGCCCGAATGTGGCTCGCCGCAACACGGTTCAACATACTGGCACAGCGCTCCTGGCCCAACATGCGGAAGTGTGCCAAGGAAATAGAAACGTTGCCGTGGCGCAAAAAGCGTTGCCACGGCAACGAAATCTGCGCCACGGCAACGGGCTCTAGGCGTGCGAAAAGGCCCTTGTGTTCCCAGCCCGACGAGATAGGACTACCCTGCACCCGTGGCCCGGCACGAGAATGGCGCTGCGCCACCGCGGCGGCTCGAGCCTTTGGCTGGCTGGCAGGACACGGTTCTCGGCGAGCACGTGACGGAGGATCGTCTTGACCTCAAGCAGCGCGAAATGTCTGCCGAGGCAGTGCTTCTTCCCTCCGCCCCACGGCAACCAGGTGCGCGGCTGAGGGGGTTCCTCGAGGAAGCGCTCGGGTCTGAACTCGAACGGCCTCGGGTAGATGTCGGGGTTGTGGTGCATGAGGTAGGTGCAGCCCGCCAAGTGTGCCGGTGGCTGATAGAGCCAGCCGCCTATCTCCAGCGGCTCCATCACTTCGCGAGGAATCACGAACAGGAAGACGGGCCGGCGGCGCATCGTCTCGTTCACGGCGGCCGTGAGGTATGCCTCGTCGTCGTCGTTGTCGGCGGCGATCTCGTCATGTAGGCGCCTTTGGACGTCCTGATGCTGCGCGAGCAGCTGGAACGCCCAGGACAACTCCCCGGTGGTCGTCTCGTGCCCGGCGAGGATCATCGACATGAGGTTGTCGCGGATTTCGCTGTCGGGCATCGGTGAGCCGTCGCTGCGCCGCCCGCCGAGCAGCAGGTCGACGAGGTCGGCCGGCTCCCGGTTGGCTTGGCAGCGGCGCTCGCGCACGAGCTCGTACAGCAACTCATCGACCTTGGCCTGGGCGTGCGTGAAGGTCTGCCATGACGAGCGCCATCCCGGAAGCCGGCGCAGGCGTGGCTCTTGCAGCAGAAAGCTCGTGCTTATGTTCAACGTCGGGATCAACTCTGTGTGAAGCCGCTCGACGCTCTCGTGCTCGCCGAATATCGCCCTCAAGATCACCCGCAGGGTGAGTGAGCGAATCAGTGGATGCAGGGCGACGCTGGTGTCCGTCGGCCACGTCGCTATCTCATGCTCGATGGTATCGAGCAGGATCGACGTGTGGTGTGCGATCACGCGCTGGTGAAACGCGGGATTGATAGCGCGGCGGCCCGCAACATGCTCGTCCTCCTCAAGCAGCATGAACGAACGGGCTCCGATCAGTGGTGTGAGGATCGCCGATCCTGCGCCGGGGTGTAGCACCTGTGGGTCGGCGGTCAACACGGCCCTGATGTCGTCCGGGTCAGAGAGAAAGACCAGTGGCGGCATGTCGAGCGGGTACACCGAGAAGCGGTCACCAAAACGCCGCTGTGCCGCCTCGAAGTAGCGGTAGGCAAACCAGCGGCAGCCGGCAGTCTGGAGCGCGGCGGGCAGATGGCCGCTCGGCGGGAGCTCACCTTTAATGCGAACTGCGAGTGACTGGGTTTTCGTGGACATTTCTTTCTCCTTTTCGGTGTTAGGTAGAACGCACGGCGTAGGCGGTCCGCCAGAGCCGCAGTACGGGGATCAGCAGCCGAGTCAGCGAGCCGCCTGCGGCGGCGAGCGTCCTCGTTCGGTCACGCATCGCGGGAGTCCGGGCGCTGTCCTTGGTGAGGTAAAGCGCCGCCATGCTGGCCGCGATGACGATGTGTTTCTCGCCGCCGTCGAGGGCTGCGGCCTCACGCATTGCGCGCTGCAGCAGCTCCGCTACGCGCTCGGTCGCCGCGGCACTCGACGGGTAGTGCGAGATGTAGATGTGGTCGCCGGACTCGGCGTCGTCGGGCTCATCGACGTAGCTGTCGAGCATCGTCGCGGCGACGGAGGCCCACGGGAAATAGGCCCGGTGGGTGCGCACGATCTCCTCGCTGTCGCAGCTGGGTTCGCTTGCGAGCGCGAGTAGCGCGAAGATCGTCAGCCCTGCCGAGCACGCACCGCTGAGCTCGAACCAACTCGCCTCCTGGGCAGTCGGGAACTCGTGGTCGCTCCACTCCCTCAGCGCCGCGTCCCGGCGTGCGGGGCCGAGGTGATTGAGCGCCAGCACCTGCGCGCGTCGTGCCTCCTGCAACACGAGCGGCTGAACGCGGTCAAAGCACGGCAGCGACCGGCAGGACTCCCGGCAGACCTCGACGAGGGCCGCTAGGTAGCCGCCGTCGTTGCGCCAGGGATGGTGTCGGTAGTAGTCGGCGCGATCGCTGCCCGGCCGCAGTGCGTCTACGAGCGCGAGATGAAGCTGCCTGCCGTTTGCCTCGTCGGGTGAGCGCTCGTGAATACTGTCGAGGTAGTCCCAGATGAGTTGGTAGGCGACCAGCAGCCGCAGGAGCTGCAGGTTCCGTGCGCGGGGGAGAATCGAGAACAGCGCGGCGCCGTCCGTCTGGCCGCGCTTGCGTGTGAGCGCGCTGAGCGCGTCGTGCCGGATCGGCGCGTCGGGGATGCGTTCAGCGAATGACCGCCAGTGGGCGACCTCTCGTGCGACGGCGGGCAGGCCCCAGGCGATCTCCCGCGCGGCGCATGACAGGAGAGCGCACAGTTGTCTGCATGAGAGAGGCGCCGGCTCGGAGCTCTCGTAGCGGTAAGCCGTCGGATGCGCGTCAGTACGCCGGGCTGACGGACCTGGCCCGGACACCCGCGGCCAACCACCCCGGGATCGCGAGGATCGGGACGGCTACAAGGCTCACCACAACAAAGCCGGTGATCGCGGCGACGCCTTCGATGTCGAACACGACGGGGAAGCCGGTGACAACGGCGAGGAAGTGGCTGCCGAGCAACTGTGCATACAGACCCCACACCGCGCCGATGAGGCTGCCCGATGTCAAGAGGATCGTGTTCTCCCATACCAGCGAGCGCCAGAGGACGCGCTGGGGGATACCGTTGCAGCGGCTGAAAGCGAGCCTGTCGCGGCGCTGCCAAAGCAGCGAGAGCATCGCCGCGACGAGCGCGAGGATTCCCGAAACGAGGACAAGGCGGCGGATTTGCATGAGCCGTGCCAACCCCTGTGCTGCGAGCGCATAGTGACGCCGCTCGCGTTCCTGTCCGGTTTCGACCGCGAGCCCCGTGTGCGGCCCGAGCGCTGCTGCGAGACGGACGCGGACTGTCGTGGTCGAGGCCCCGGCGGCAGTCTGGACCTGGTAGGCGGTGGGGTCGAGTTCTTCCCATCCGGCACCGTAGTCGTTGGCGTTCAAGATGATCGCGCCGGGCGGCCATCCGAGGTTTGTTGTGATTCCGGCCAGCCGGAGCGTGACCGGGCGCGGCGCGGGCAACGTGAACGCCTCCCCGACGTGCAGGTGGTTTTCGTCCGCGACCGCGCTCGATAGCAGCGCCCATCCGCCGGCGTGCAGGCGCGAGGATGCAAGCGCCGCGTTCGCGCTTAGCAGTTGACTGGCGGGCACGATGTGCGGCGAGCGGGCCGCTGGAGCGATCACCCACAGGCGGCGGGTGCCCCAATTGAGGAAGCTGCCGTGGTAGGCGGCCACGCTCTGCACCCCCGGGACGCGGTCCAGTTGTGCGACGTCGAGCGGGTCGAAGCTGACCGTGGCGAGAAGGCTCGAACTTCCGCGCGGCGTGATCCAGATGTCGGCGTCGGAGTCAAGGGCACGCGCGGAGGCGTCGAGGCCGCGCTGGAGGTTCGCGGCGACCCCCTCGAACTCGACCACCCCAAACACGGCGACTGCTGCGAGGACCGCGATGGCAAGAGACCTGACTCGCGTTTGAGGGGCTTTCAGCTCGTCGAGGGCGCCTTCGGCACCGAGACGACCGCGACGGCCGAGGAAGGGCACGGCGAGCGCGAACAAGCGCACCATCAACCCGAACAGAAGCGGCATCAGCGCCACGAGCGCGACTATCAGCGTGGCATTGCCGACGATCGCCGCGCTCGTGTCGGCGAGCAGAATCGCGGTAGTGGCGGCGACAGCGAGTGCTCCGGTTGCGAGCAGGGCGATCCTGACGCGTCGGGTCAAGATCAATTCGTGTGGTGAGCGCAACCGGCGGCTGAGAATGTGGCGGACGGGCCACAGGACTCCGAGCACGGCCGCCGCCATCCCGATCGCCACCGAGATCACTGCGCTTGTGACCGTGACGGTTCGAGCAGTGCCCACCGGGAACGCGAACGACAGGTATCCGGGCTGTGTGTGGAACACGGCGATCGAGAGGGCGTCGCCGAGAACGAGGCCGATCACGCACGCTGGCGCCCCGATGAGCAGTGCGTCGGCTAGCAGCACCTGAAGGAGCGATTTGAGGCTTGCGCCCTCCTCGCGCAGGTCGGCGATCAGTTTGCGGCGAGCTGGGATCGCCACCAGCATCGCGTTGAGCGCGAACATGAACCCGACGAGCGCCGAAATCGCGCTGAACAGAACCTCGCTCTCACTCTCGGGTTTGACCGCGACGCTGAACAGCGTTTGGTCGAAGTTCGCGGGGTTGAGGTTCACGTGGGCTTGTCGTGCGAGGCGGTTGAGAGCGTCATGGACCTCGCTGCGATCGTTGGGTCGATAGTGCACGAAGATGCGAGTCAGCCGGCCTTGGCTGTGGGTGATGAGTTGCTCGTAGCGGATCGACGTGAGCGCGATGGGACTGTGCGTGAGGCCGCCGATGTCTTGGGGCGTGAGGCTAGCTCCGACGAGCGTGCGGACGAACTGCGCGCCGATTTGGAGCTTCACGACCGCGCCCGCGTTGACTTCGCTTTCGAGCGGCTTGGGAAGGGCGATGCCGTGGGCGTTGTTGAGCAGCTTCGCCGAGAACTCGTGCAGCAGCGGGATCGTTGCCCGCAGCGATTCGGGTTCGACGCCGACGAGATCGACAGACCGTTCGCCGGACCCGCCGATGAGGTTCACCTGCCGCTCAAGGATCGGCAGCGTGGTGAGCACGCCGGGGATGCGGCGGACGTCGCGGAGCAGCGCCTCTTGGAAGCCTTCGGGGCCGGGCGCGTCGAGTTGCGCCTGGGCGGCGCCGACGAGTTGTGTTGTGCTCAGCTGCGCGGCTGAGTGGGTTAGGCTTGTGCTTGAGATTTGCGACCCGAACAGGAGTGCCACGCCGACTGACAAGCCGAGCGCGGCAAACGCCAGTTGCAGGGAGACAGCCCTGGAGCGGACGTGCCCGTCGAGGACGTAGCGAACGTTCGTGAGCTTCACGGCCCTCCTCGTGCAGCGACGGCCGGGCTCTCCCCCGCGACGTGCAGGCGGGGGACCGGCGCGAGCTTGCCGTCGCGTAGTTCAAGGACCTGATCGGCGAACTCGGCGGCCTCTCGGTCGTGGGTTGCCAGCAGCAGCGCGACTTTGCGTTCGCGGCAGAGGTCGCGCAGGACGCCGAGGACGAGGCGCGTGTTCTCGGTGTCGAGGTTGCCCGTCGGCTCGTCGGCGATCACCAGCTGTGGGTCCGTCGAGAGCGCGAGCGCGATCACGACGCGCTGCCGCTCGCCCATCGAAAGCTGCTCGACGCGGTGGCCGAGGCGATCGCCGATGCCAAGCTGTACGAGTAGCGGCGTGATTCGCTGCTCGGCGTGTCGAACGTCGTCCATGCGTAGCCTGACCGCTGCCGCCCGAACAGTGCTCGCGCCTGGTTGGAGGATCAGGTGACTACCGATGATCCCGAGCTTGTGCAGCCGATAGTCGTCTGCCTCCGCACGGCTCATCGCAGCTACGTTGCGGCCGTCGACCGTGACCGCGCCGCGGTCGGGCGTGAACCGCAGGCCCACGACGAGGTCCAGCAGCGTCGTCTTGCCGGAACCGCTCGGGCCATACAGGGCGACGAACTGGCCTCGCTCGACTGCCATCGTCACTCCGTCGAGCGCGCGGACAGTCACGTGCCCGAGCGTGTGGTGCTTGGCGACGTCGGTGAGCTCAAGCACGTCTAACCCGAGCCTATGCGGTGGGAGTCCTGTCGCTCGCCGGGTGCAGGGAAGGGGAGGATGGTCGCGTCGTCGTCGCTGGTGGTCTCGGGGGTTCTCCCGGAGCGTCGCGCGAGCGTGCCTCGTGGGGTGATCGTCCAAACCTGGTCGGCGAGAACGACCGCAGCCTCGTAGTAGCCGGTGCTCAGCAGGACGGCGCACGGGCGGTTTGCTTCGGCGAGCAGCGAGCGGAGAAGATCGGCGGCGGCGTCCGTGTCGCGGCTGGTGTGCCCGTCGAGGATGTCGTCGAACACCACCAGTTGCGGGGAGCCGGCGAATCCTCGAGCGAGGCCCACGAGCGCCCTCTGCCAGTTGGACAGCTCCCCCCAGCGGCGGCCAACGCAGTCCCGCGCCCCGACGCGATCAAGCGCTTCTGCCGCGAGCGTGCGCACGTCGCTGCTGCCGTGCACCGCCAGCGGCGATCCGACGTATTTGGAGACCTCAAGCTCGCGGTGCGGACCGTTGCCGCTGACCCACACCACGTCATGGCCGAGCACCGGGCCTCCCGAGCGCTCCGGCGAAGCCTCCCACAATGCCCACCAGCGTTTGCGGGCTGGCTGAAGGTCACGGCCAGCGAGCGTGACGCTCCCCGAGTCCGGGTGTTGCATGCCGGCGGCGATTTCCAGCAGCGTCGTCTTGCCGCCCAGCCGGCGACGGCTCGTGATGGCGACGACCTCGCCGACGCCGACGTCAAGCGAGACGTCCTTGAGCACCCCCACATACGCCTGGCCACGCCAGAACCCCTTGGAAACACCCACAAGCGAAAGCAACTCACCCACCAGC
>JBKQHH010000013.1:0-5485 GCA_052148875.1 Solirubrobacteraceae bacterium | reverse complement strand
CGCGGGACGGCTCGCCGAGCTGGCGGGCAGGCGCGCGCCAACCGTCCTGACACCGCACGCCGGCGAGCTTGGGCGGCTGCTGGAGCTCGAGCGCTCCGAGGTCGAGCGCTAGCGTCTGCGTCACGTGCGCGCCGCCGCCGAGCAGTCGGGGGCCGTGGTCGTGCTGAAGGGCGACGACACGCTGATCGCGCAGCCGGACGGGACCGTGGCCGTGAGCCCGGGCGCCAGCCCCGCGCTCGCGACGGCGGGGACCGGCGACGTGCTCACCGGCGTGATCGCCGCGCTGCTCGCCCAGGGCCTCGACGCATTCACGGCGGCCGCCGCGGGCGTGTGGCTGCACGCCGAGGCCGGCAGGCAGGCCGCGCGCAGGCTCGGGGCGGCTGAGGGCGTGATCGCCTCGGACGTGATCGCCGCGCTGCCGGCGGCGCGCCGCCGCCGGGCGTGTGATGATCGCGGGGTTGCTGTCGAGGGCGACGGATGAGGGGGTTCACGGCGATGGACGACGGAGCGCATGGCGATGACTGACGGGGCACGCCCCGAGGGGCGCATGCGGGCGGAGTCGAAGGGGAGCGACGGGGCGAGCATGCGCAGGGCGCGAGCGAGCGTGAACCTCGCCGCGATCGAGCGCAACTGCGCGCGCCTGCGCACGCAGCTGCGCCACGGGGCGGCTCTGTGCGCGGTCGTCAAGGCCGACGGCTACGGTCACGGCGCGGTGCAGAGCGCTCGCGCCGCGCTCGCCGGCGGCGCGAGCTGGCTGGCGGTCGCCGACGCGCGCGAGGCGCACGAGCTTCGCGACGCGGGCCTGCGCGACGTGCGCGTCCTGGTGATGGGCGCGCTCACCCCGCTCGAGCTCGAGGAGGCGCTGGCGGCCGACTCCGACGTGGTCGTGTGGAACGAAAGCTATCTGCAGGACGTCGTCGCCGCGGGCGGCGGGCGCGTGCACGTCAAGTTCGACTCCGGGATGGGGCGGCTCGGAACCCGCGACCCGGCCGAGGCCTCGCGCGTGGCGGCCGCCGCGCAGCGGGCCCCCGGCGTGCGGCTGGCCGGCGTGATGACGCACTTCGCGACCGCGGACGAGCTCAAGGACGACGGGTTCTTCGCGCGCCAGCTGGCCGACTTCACGCGCTGGGCGCGCACGGTCAAGGACGAGCATCCGGACGTGATCGTCCACGCGGCCAACAGCGCCGCCACGATGCGCGAGGCGGAGGCGCAGTTCGACATGGTGCGCTGCGGGATCGCCATCTACGGCATGGATCCGTTCGGCAGGGACCCCGCGGCCCGGGCGCTCGAGCCGGCGCTCGAGCTGAGCTCCTACGTAGCCGAGGCCAAGCTGTGCCGGGCGGGGGAGAGCGCCGGCTACGGGCGGCAGTTCGTGGCGGACGGCGACACGTACATCGGCGTGCTGCCGATCGGCTACGGCGACGGCTGGCGGCGCGGTCTGTCCAACAACGCCGACGTGCTGATCGGCGGGCGCCGGCACCCGCTGGTGGGCACCGTGAGCATGGACAGCATCACCGTCGACCTCGGCCTGGACGTCGACCCCGAGCGCGTGCGCGGCGAACGCGCGATCCTGATCGGCATCCAGGGCAGCGAGCGGATCACCGCCGAGGAGGTGGCCCGCCGCCTGGAGACGATCAACTACGAGATCACGTGCGCGCTGACGCCGCGGGTGCCGCGCGTCTACCACCGCGACGGCGTTGCGCTCGACGCCGGCGCGCCGGGCGCGCGGGCGCGAACGGCGGACGCCGGCTTGGCATGAGCGCCGGCGTGGACGTGGCCCGCACGGCGCTGGCGGGCACGCGCGCGTGGCTGGTCGGCGGTGCGGTGCGAGACCGCCTGTTGGGCAGGGAGACGGCCGACGTGGACGTCGTCGTCGCCGGCGACACCGAGCAGGCCGCGCGCGCGGTCGCCCGTGCGGCGGGGCGCGCCGCGTGCTTCGCCCTCTCGGAGGACTTCGGCTCCTGGCGTGTGGTCGCGCACGGGGGCGCCTGGCAGGTCGACGTCGAGCCGCTGCGCGGGCAGGGCATCGAGGACGACCTCGCGCTGCGCGACTTCACGATCAACGCGATCGCCGAGCCGATCGCCGGGGGACCGCCGATCGACCCGCTCGGCGGCCTGGCCGATCTGCGGGCGGGACGCCTGCGGATGGCCGCACCGGGCGCGTTCGCCGGGGACCCCCTGCGGGTGCTGCGCCTGGTGCGCCTGGCGGTGGAGCTCGGCCTGGAGCCCGAGACCGAGACCGTGCGCCGTGCCGCCGCGCACGCCGGCGGGCTGAGCGGCGTGTCGGCCGAGCGGGTGTTCGCGGAGCTGCGGCGGATCGTCGCCGCGCGCCAGGCACGGCGGGGCCTGGAGCTGATGAGCGCGCTGGGGGCGACCGCGGTGGTCCTGCCGGAGCTCGAGGCCCTGCGCGGAGTGCAGCAGAGCCGCTTCCACCACCTCGACGTCCACGGACACACGCTCGAGGTGCTCGATCGCACGGTCGAGCTGACGAGCGGCGCCGGGCCCGTTCCCGCCGAGCTGGAGGAGTGCATCGGCGGGCGCCGGGGCGAGGTGGATGCGCTGCTCGCCGAGCCGCTCGCCGACGAGCTGACGCGCGCAGACGCGCTGCGCTGGGGGGCGTTGCTGCACGACGCGGCCAAGCCGCTCACGCGCGCGGTCCGTCCCGAGGACGGGCGCGTGACGTTCATCGGCCACGACGCTCGCGGGGCCGAGCTCGCCCGCGCGGTGCTCGAGCGGCTGCGCGCGAGCGAGCGGCTGCGCGCGCACGTGGCCGCGCTCGTGCGCCACCACCTGCGTTTGGGGTTCCTCGTCCACGAGCCGCAGCCGCTCGCGCGCAGGACCGTGTTCGCCTACCTGCGCGCGTGCTCGCCCGTCGAGGTCGACGTGACGCTGCTGTCGATCGCCGACCGGCTCGCCACGCGCGGCGATCGAGCGCAGGAGGCGGTGCGGGCGCACCTGGCCGTCGCCCGCGGCATGCTCGCCGACGCCCTGCGCTGGCGCGCGGAGGGGCCGCCCAAGCCGCTGCTGCGCGGAGACGAGCTGGCGGGCGCGCTCGGCATCGCCACCGGTCCGCGCGTGGGCGAGCTGCTCGAGCAGCTCGCCGAGGCGCAGTACGCGGGCGAGCTGGAGAGCCGCGATCAGGCGCTCGACTACGCCCGCAGGCTGGCGCAAGGCTAGGATCTGCGCCGCATGGCCGACCCCGACTGCATCTTCTGCAAGATCGTCGCCGGCGAGCTGCCCGCGACGATCGTCGACGAAGACGAGCGCACGATCGCCTTCATGGACATCGCCCCCGCGACGCGCGGGCACGCGCTGGTGATCCCGCGCGCGCACAGCATGGACCTGTTGAGCGTCGATCGCGAGGACCTGGGCGCGGTGGCGGTCGCGGCCCAGCGCCTGACCGGACGCATGAAGGAGCGTCTCGGCGCCGACGGGGTCAACCTGCTGAACTCCTGCGGGCGCGCCGCCTGGCAGACGGTCTTCCACTTCCACGTGCACGTCATCCCGCGCTACGACGACGATCCGCTGCGGCTGCCGTGGGTACCATCGGAGGGCGATCAGGCGCAGATCCAGGCCGCGGCGCAGGAACTGTCCGGGCAATAGCGAAGTAGTCAAACCGCTACAACGAGCGCGCAGGCGTGTTGAATGGCACAGATGAGACGAATATCCATAGCCGTGCTCGCGAGCGTCGTGGCGCTTGCGCTGGTCCTGCCCGCGGTCGCGCCCGCGACGCTGACGGAAGTGGGCGTGATCGGCACGACCACGCCGGCGACGGTACCGAGCTGTCCGGGGAGCGGGCCGTCGAACCCGTGCCTGGCGGTCAGCCGCACGACGGGCTTCCAGGTCAAGGTCGGCTCGGAACACAACCTGCTGAGCGCCCCGCGCGCCGGGACGATCGTCGCCTGGACGATCTCACTGGGAGCCCCCAACACCACCCAGATCAAGTTCTTCGACGAACACGAGGGCGGCGAATCCGAAGCGGGGATCGCGATCCTCGCGCCGCAGCGCAAACCCAACCTCACGTACAAGCTCGTGGCGCAGAGCCCGCTCGTCAAGCTGCAGCCGTACTTCGGCAAGACCGCGCAGTTCCCGCTCGAAACGACGATTCCCATCAAGAAGGGCTATGTCGTCGCGCTGACCGTGCCCTCGTGGGCGCCGGCGCTCGCGCTTCACTTCGGCAGCGACACCTCCTGGCGCGCCAGCCGGCCGAAGAGCGGCTGCAGCAGCACCAGCTCTGAGACCACCCAGACCACGATCGGCTCCGCGGCCCAGTACTACTGCCTCTACCAGACTGCGCGTCTGACCTACAGCGCCACCCTGATCAGCACGCCGTAGCTCTACGGGGCGCTGGCGCCGCCGGTGGGGCTCGCGCCGGCCGCGGATTCTTTGGTTTCGCTGGCGGGTTTTTCTTTTTCGGCCGAGGCGCCGCCGGAGGTGCCTTCCGTGCTCGGAGCGGCGGCGCTCGAGGATGGTTCGCTTTCGCTCGTGGCGCTTTCCCCGCTCGTGGAGGTGCTTTCGCTGGCCTTGCTCGTTTTGGTCGACGTCGTCGAGGTGGAGGTCGTCTGCGCGGCGGCGGCTTCGGCGCTGGTGTTGGTCGGCGGCGTTATGTCGGGGGTGCTCTTCGGGACCGCGTCCGAGACGCTGCTGCCGCCGCAGGCGCTGATCGTGAGCCCGCACAGCAGCGCCGCGCACGCGGCGAGCGCGGCGCGAGCTCTCACAACGGTCCCATGCGCCTGCCGCACGTGGGGCAGTCGTTGAGGTCCTTCTGGGCGTGCTGGTCGCACCACGGGCAGAAGCGCAGGTTCTCGACCGCCCACGGCAGCCGCGAGCTGGACGGCGCCAGCGGCAGCATCTTGCCGACGACCTCCAGCGGCTCGCCGGATTCGCGGTCCCGGTAGATCTGGTCGGGCTCGGCCTCGATCACGACTTCGCGCCCGGTCGAGGGACTGCGCAGTCGGTAGCGCTGTTTTGTGCTCATGTCCCCAACTTTACCTGAGCGGGTGGGCGAGAGATCGCGGCACGGATAGGCTGCGCGTCCGTGCGCGTGCTGATCTTCCATGGCTACCTGCTGGACGGCACGGGCTCGAACGTCTACAACGCGCGCCTGGCGGCCGCGCTGGTGGGGCTCGGCCACGAGGTGCACCTGCTCAGCCAGGACCGCCATCCCGAGCGCCAGCCGTTCGTCGACGCGACCGCCGACTGGGACGGCGGGGCGCTGCGGGTGCGCGCGCTGCAGCGGCCGCGGGCCGAGCGCGGCCCCGCGGGCCCGCGCGGCCGCGGCACGGTCTACCGTCCGGACCTGCGCGGCCTGCTGCCCGTGTACGTGGCCGACCGCTATGAGGGAATCGAAGCGCGCACGTTCGCGCAGTGCAGCGACGAGGAGGTCGCGCGCTACGTCGACGCGAACGTCGCCGCGGTCGCTGAGCTGCGCGAGCTGGTGCGACCGCAGGCGGCGCTCGCCAACCATCTGGTCATGGGCCCGGTA
>JBKQHH010000012.1:0-7379 GCA_052148875.1 Solirubrobacteraceae bacterium | reverse complement strand
TTGAGCGCAGCGGGCGAATCCAGTCGCCGTACTCCACGATCGCGTTCACCGCCGCCCACTTGGAGCCCGGCGCGTTGCCCTGCGTATCGCCGCGCAGGAACAGCTCCGCGATGCGGTCCTTGGTCTGCTGGCGTGAGCTACGCGCACGGCTGCTCATCGAGTCGTCAGTCCCGTTCGGGTAGAGCTCATCGAGGACCGCGCGCAGCTGACGCTCGGTGCAGTGTTCGGAGGCGAGCTCGTCCCCGAAGCGCTTGAACTGCTCGTAGTAGTTGATCGAGAGGTCCAGCACCCGCCGCGCCTCGTGGACGCGCTGTGTGACGGCTTCGGTGTGGCGGATCGAGAACTTCTGCCGCGCCTTGCGAAGCCCCCAATTGAGCGTGTTCTGACAGACGACGCGGACAGGGGTCGTGGCGGCGATGACCGCCGTCGAGCCATCGTGGCTGTTCATCAGCAGCACGTAGGGCCGCACCGGGTCGCCGCCGACCTCGACGTGCTCGGGCAGCGTGGCGAGAACCCATACGCGGCGCCCGCCGTGCAGGCTGCCGGCCGTCTCGAAGTTGATCGAGCTGCCGAGCAGCTGGTCGATGAAGGCGAACGCTTCGTGATTCTGCACGAGGCGGTAGCGCTCACCGACGATCCCCAGCACTTCACGGGTGTCCTGGCGGACGGTCGCGTAGTAGCCGGGAATCTCCTCGCAACGCGGAATCCACCAATCGGCGTCCGGCATTTCGCCGCGGTCGATCGCGATGGGCTCCTTGGCGACGGTCCAGCCGAGCCCCGACGCCTCGATCGCCTCGCCGACGGTCGCCGGCGGTCGGTCGAGTACGGCTCCGAGCCCGTGCCAGGGTGTCTCACGCACGGAGAACATCGAGTCTGAGTCTGTGAGTCCAGCGGACATACTGCCGCCCTCCTTTTTGGATGGGTGGTCCCGCCCGGTGCGGGGCCTGTCGCAGCCCTGGCCGCATCCCCGGAGGGGATGCAACACTGGCCGGGCAAGCGGGCTCCCGCACCGGAGGACCAACGTGCTCCCGATCACAGCTGCCCGACTACGGGCTCGCTGCTTCCGTCGAGCCGGCTCCACGAGAACGGACCGCGTAGGTTCGGTGGCATCTGCTCGTGCGAGTCGATGCCGTTCACCCACTCCTCCTCGTCGTTCTTCCAGTAGAAGAAGGCGATCTCGTCGGTCTTGCGGTCGCGCTCCTCGCGAGTCGCGAACTTCTCGATGTCGATGTCGCCTTCCACGTCCACCGCGAGCTCCGTCTCGCCGCGGTGATAGACGACGACATACGGCCAGCTGCCGAGGTCCCAGCCGTTGAGTCCCCAATTCGCGATTGCGTCCCAGCCGATACGGCTTGCGAACTCCCTCCGGTCATAGCCTTCGTCTCCGGGCCAGCGGGTGCGCGTAGGCATGGCGCCCTCCTTTGGATACGGGTGGCCCCGCCCGATGCGGGGCCGGTGGCAGCCCCGGCCGCATCCCCGAAGGGATGCGAAAATGGACGGGCAAGCCGGCTCCCGCACATCGGGACGTGCCGCTACGCGGTGAGCTGCGCTCCGGTCTCTGCGGCGAGCCGCTGAACCTCGGCCAGCCACTTCGCGGGTATCTCCTCCTCCAAGCGCTCAAGGAACGTCGCCGTCGCATCGCTGGAGACAAGACGCAGCGGTACGACGTTCTCGGGCAGGCTGTCGGGATCGAGCGCCCGCGTGATCTGATTCGCGAGCTCCGGCCGGGGCGCGTAGGCCATGTACTGTTCGGTCGTGTTCATGCGCTTGTGCCGCATGAGCGCCTGAATCGTCCTCACATCTACGCCCTTGGCGGCCAGGCTCGTGCCGAACGAGTGGCGCAGGTTATACATCTTGATCGGCTTCAATTCGGCCGTCTGGAGCGCGAGCTTGAACGCTTCGCGCAGCGGGCGCTCTGGCACGGGCCGCTCCGGTTCGAGCTCGCAGGCGAACACGAAGTCCTCATCGCTGGTCGCATAGCCGCGCTGCTTGAGCTTCGCCAGAGCGCGAGCCAACCGAGGCGTCATGGGGATGGCCTCCGAGTCGCCAGTCTTGGTCGTGTCGAGCTGGCCCAGCACCCAATTGTCGTAGGGGCGAATCACGCCTGCCTGGAAGTCAACGGCTCCCCACTTCATGCCAAGGGCCTCGCCGGGCAGACGTAGACCCGCGTGGGCACCGCAGAGCCAGAACGCTTCCTCCAGAACACCAGGCGCGTGTCCGAGGAGGCGGGCAACCTCGTCGGTGTCGTAGAAGTCCTCGCGGCGCAAGATGCGTTCGCGCTCCTCGCGCTTGTTCGCGCGCTTGACCTCGGCCAGCGGGTTCACGTCGAGCCAGCGCTTGCGCACGGCGTAGTCGAAGGCGGCAGAGAGGACATCGCGGTACTCGTTGCGAGTCTGCGCGGCGGCGGGCGCCACGAGCATCCACACCTTCGTCTTGCGTCGGGCGATGATGAATCCCTCGGATTCGAGGGCCTTCGCCTTCGCGAACGTGACGCACTTGGGGCGCTGGGCGTTCAGCGGCACGACGCGGTAGGCGCCGCGGCGCCGGTGCTTCCAGGTGCCCGGCATTTCGTCCGCGAGCTGCACGGCCTCGGCCTTGGTGGCGACCTCGACCGCCTGGCTGCCGGGCGGCTGCGCCGTCCAGCGTTGGACCTCGATTCGGCGAACCTCCTTGCCTTCGGCGCGGGCCTTCTTCGCCGCCTTCTCGCCGCGCACCTTGTAGGACTTGAAATCAGCGAAGTACGCACGCAGACGCCCGTCGGCAAAGTCGCGCAGCGGAGTGTCGGCGCCGAGATCGCGGTACATGCGCTCGGTCATGGCGTTGTAGCCGGCGAGCGTTGAGCGCTTGAGGCCCTTCTCGTGTTCGCGCTCAGCGATCGAGCCGTAGAGGGCGTCCGCGAGCGTCGCCTGCTGCTCGTCGGGCTCGGGGAGCTCGACTACGGTCTCCAGCTCGCGCAGGATCGCGTCCAGTTGCTCGTCGGCGTCCTTTGGCGTCAGGTGCTCGGGCGTCGGGCGGGGTCCGTTGCCTGCCCGCCAGATGATCGCGCCGCGCGACGAGAGCCGACCTGAGTCGCGGACGTGCGCCGGGCCGAGCCGGCGTCCGCCGCGTTCGCCATCCTGGTCGTACCAGAAGGCCCAATAAGACCGTCCGCTACCCCTCTTGTCGGGGCGGACCTGTAGATGCCCCGTGGGGCGAGATTTGCCGCTCATGTTGCTGTAGACCTCCATCGACTCGAACCGGCCAAGGAGGTTCGAGTCGAGAGGCAGATTTCTCTAGGATTTCTAGAGAGGGCCGCGCCCAGGCTGAAATAGGGCCTGTATCTACGGCGAAAACCCGCTAACTAGAGCCAAATCGAGGGCGAGACTTGCGAATCATAATCCGCGTGTCGGGGGTTCGAGTCCCTCCTCCGGCACTAGAAAGTGGCTGCAATGCGGGGGCTTTTCGTGGTGCACGCGTCCGGGCGGGACACGAACTTTGTCCCAACTTTGTCCCGAGTCGTCGCTTTAGGTCGGAATAGTAGATGCCCGCCCCGTGAGACGAAGCCGGGGTCGGACGCCGATATGCGAGCCCAGAGGCCCAGTTTCCCGACCAGTCACCTGTCCGTCGCCACGGCACGCGGGGCGACGCCTGGTACACGACGCCAGCGGAGGCAAACCAGCAGTTCCGGTCGGTCAGTACCTTGGAGGCGTCGGTCGGCATGCCCAAGCCACTCGTCTATCGGCGCATCATCCTCCGTCCGCGCTTACTCCGCTCACGACAATCGACGACAACGTCGTGTACCCATGTCGATCGGATGCCAGCCGAGATACCGTCGCCTATCGATGATCGCTGTTGAAGACCGCGGCGCTGCAGATGCCCGACGGGCCACCGCCGCCAAAGAGCGGACAATGCGACAACGCGAGCGTCGGCGGTTCGTCCGACTGGCCGGATGCGTATTCTTCGTGCCGATGACGGTCTACAAGGGGGATGGCCCGCGCCGATGGCTTCGCATTATCGGGAGCACAGCGGCAGTCAGAAACGCACTCAGGCGTGTCTCCGGTGGGCCTGCTGATGGATGCCAGTGCACGACGGTTACTACCACAGCGAGCGCATGGTTTCGATAACGTCCACGGCTAACGACGGAGGATCACATGCCTAAGGCAGTCGGAGCAACGGGCCGGACTTCGGCCCGACGTACACCACTGGCGCGCCGCCGCAACGAGCCACGGCTAGAGCCTCGTGAAGAGGAAGCGCTGCGCCTGCTGCATAATTTCGCTCAGGAGTCCAGACATAAGCCGCCGACGACTCCGCTCCGATCGCGATCAGGCAACCGCTATGTGAGCAGCAGCTAGCTCATCCCGAGAGCGCATGAGCGACGGTCGCTAGGTCGCATGGCCCGTAAGAGATGGGTGCAGGTGTTTGGGAGCGGACTGGATACCTCAGAAGGCGGGGAGAGTCGATGCTCGATCAAAGAAGAGCTTGTTGACTGGGCGGTCTCCCATCGGAGCCATCGTCTGCATATAGACTTCCGCTCGCACGTAGAGCTCCCAGTACGCTTCCCAGTATGGGTCGCAGCGGTCCAGCAGTTCTACGTTGAGGCCGACATCATCGCGGGCCTCCTCAGCTCCGATCAGTCGCCCATGGCTGAAGCGTATATTCTCGGATAGCAGGTTCTCTGCTGCGTCCCGTGCGAGCGAGTCCATCTTGGCTTTCGTGACCTTTTCGCCTTTGTGCTTGGCCCGCAGCTGGTACTTGGGTAGGAACTTCTTCGCGATGTCGCGACTGAAATCGATGCCGCGTCGGCAGTGCTCGATAAACGCCGGCTCCATCGTGCTTGCGCTGAGGCTCTGGAGGTATCCAACCGGCGAGTCGCCTGCTGCCATGGCCTCCTTCACCTTCGCTTGAGCCGCATCGTAGGCGCGCAAGAATGACTGCCCCGAAACGAGCTGCTCGGCATGACCGACCAAGATCGTGTACTGCGGGTCTATCGGCCCGAGCTCGGACAGATAGCCCATCACGATGGTGTCCGCACCTAGCGCGATCATTGTGGCCGCGCTCTTCGCAAAGTTCGGCACGACTACACGAAACTCGCGCCGACAGTGTGCCCGGCACATCTCGATCAACTTCTCAGCCATCTCGCCAGAGCCACCGGGGCTATTGAGCATGAGGTCCAGGTTCTCGCACATGCCGATCGCATCAAGCATGCTGCCGATCGGAGCGGCATCGGCGAGATTGATTTCGCCAAGACCCGGCCCCGAGAGATAGCCGATCAGCCGGCGATGGGGCTTGCCGCTGGACTTCCCGTCTTCAACTTGCGGAAACAAGCGGGTCTTGTCAAGGATCGAGTCGCCCTGAAAGCGCTCGACCTCGCTGCGGGTGCGACCGACGTCCGCAAGGACCCGGTGCAGGAGGGGATCGGCAGCGATCTTCGGGTCCGTGGGCTTGGATGCATCCGGCATCTGTATCAATCTCATCTCCCTTAGTCTGTGCGCCCCAACAGAGTGCGCAGCGTGCTCGCGGCCGATGGCCGCCGCTCCTCTTGCTTGTGCGCGAACCCTGATCCGTCGAAAAACCGCTATGGTCGGCTCACTCGCATCCTCGAAGTCGACCATCTTATTGAATCCCAATTGCGCGTGCCCAAGAAGACACGCGCAACGACATCGCAATGATCTGACCCTCCGATTAGGAGCCCGGGCGACGAGTTTCAAAGATTCTGCGCCCGCTTTATTTGAATATTCAGAATCTTATGTTTGTTTGGCATCGTGTGAAGGCCCTAGATATGCTCGTGCACCGAGGGCAGCCGGGGGGCCAGTTCCAGCGACAAGACCCATCGGCCGCCTGCTATGACTGAGCCGCCTGATGAGGGAGCAGACCTGTCGCTTGCGCCACAGCTCAACGAGATGCTGTTCGTCGAGCCAGGGGATCTAGGGGATCTTGATGGCGATGCTCGCGAGCTGATCGCGATGGGAGAGGTGCTTTTGTTCCTGATCTCTGACTGGTCGGCGTGGCTCGAGCGTCGCGTGGAGACCGTGCGGTTCATCGACGCCGATACGGTGGCCCGGAGCGTAAGCGTGGACTTCATCATGCCGTCCGTGCCGACACCTCTTTCTCGGGGCGACCGGAGGATCACCTTGGTGCCGGTTGGGACGCTACTCAAGCGAGAGCTAATCAACTTCGATCTGCGCGATGAGGATGGGCGCCCGCTGCCGTTGCTCTCCCGCCGGCATAACGGGCGCTTGGCGGCCGCGGTGCTGGCTGCTGGAGTGCGCATGTGGGTAGGCGACAGCGCCAACCTCGCTGGCGGCGTTCCGGTGGGCGTGCTCGATGATTTGTGGAGCATCGCCACGAGCACTCCCGACGACGCGATGAAGTGCTGGAGTCGACTTGGTATCTCGAGGACCGATCTGCCTGATGAGAAGGAATGGAGGAAGGAGATGCTCGCAAGCGGACGCTTCATGGCACTAGCCCGAGACCTCGCCCGGAACTTCCTCGTTCTTACGCCGATCGTCGTTGACGGACGTAGCCGCGTGATCAAGTTCTCCTACCAGGAAGTAGGCGAGGTAGCGCGCGTGCGCTTGCGACCCAGACGACCGATGGTCGGTCGTTTCGGTGGCCGCAGACCAGCTCGTCGGCGAAGTCCACCACAGGGAAAAGGCCTGATTCACGTAGCGGCGACGCTAAGTCAGGATGTCTTTCCTGACGGCCCGAATCTCGATGACCAGCCACCTAGCCGACCGCTGCAGGGCGTGCGAGTAAGACTCGACCGAGGGGGCCGACAATACGTCGGCGACACCGGACCGGATGGCTCCACCGTGATCCAAGCCGCGCTGGGCATCTACTCGGTGAGCTATGTCCCTCCGGATGGGGCGTTCGGATCGTCGCCTGTGCAAACGTGTGAGATCCTATCCCCTGGCGAAGAGGTCCATGTTCATCTTGAGCTTCACCGCGGCCCTGTCTTCATAGACTCCACGCCTGCGGTCCCACGCCTCAAGCTCCGAGAGAAGCTACAGCGAGCCTTTGCACTGGCTGCGAAGCCGATCGAGATTTCTATGCCGTCGGTAGGACAGTGCGCCTCGTATCACCTCCAGTTCGAGACGGCCGACGGGATGCACATCACCGAGGCGAAGATCCGCCATACGGCATCAGTAGCGACCGCGAGTTCAGTCGGCGACACGACGGAGCTGGCCCCACTCCTCACACCGTTGCAGCAGCGGGTGGGTCTCAGCGCCGGCGATGTCCCGGTGGACCGGGCGGCGGCAGCAACCTTCAGCGTCGAGGGCGTCAGATTAACTGTGTAGGCTGGTTTCTTGGTTAAGTGTAACAGTAACTCCGTGGGTGTCAATCAGTGATGGTCAGTTTGCAGTATCGGGGACGCGGTCGCCGAAGTGGATCTTAAACGC
>JBKQHH010000011.1:0-12002 GCA_052148875.1 Solirubrobacteraceae bacterium | reverse complement strand
CCCTCGGCCTGGGCGCCGTTCATACGCGGCAGCCCGCCCTCGAGCAGCCCCAGCTCGGTCCACTCCTCAAAGCCCCTGGCGATTTTCGTGAACAGCGACCCCGAGGCGACCGGCACGACGCAGCGATCGGGCAGCTCCCAGCCCAGCTGCTCCGCGATCTCGAAAGCGAGCGTCTTGGAGCCCTCGGCATAGTAGGGGCGCAGGTTGATGTTCACGAACGCCCAGTCACGCTCCGCGCACAGCTCCGTGCACAGGCGGTTGACGTCGTCGTAGCTGCCCTGCACGCCCACGAGATTGGTGCCGTAGACGCCCGTGGCGAGGATCTTCTGCTCCTCGAGATCCGCGGGGATGAACACGTAGGACTCGAGACCCAGCGCCGCCCCGTGGGCGGCGACCGAGTTGGCGAGGTTGCCCGTCGAGGCGCATGCGATCGTCTCGAAGCCCAGCTCGCGTGCGCGCGTGACCGCGACCGACACGACGCGGTCCTTGAACGAGTGGGTCGGGTTGGCCGCGTCGTTCTTGACCCACACCTCGCGCAGGCCCAGGCGCGCGGCGAGCCTGTCGGCGCGGATCAGCGGCGTGCAGCCCGCCGGCAGGCCGACGCGCGAGGCCAGCCTGCCCGACGGACCGGGAGGCCCGCCCGCGAGCGGCAGGAAGTCCGCGTAGCGCCAGATGTTCTGCGGTCCGCCCTGGATGCGCCGGCGCAGCTCGCCGACGTCGCCGATCGTGCGGCTGTGGTCGTAGGCGACCTCCAGCGGCCCGAAGCAGCGCTCGCACACGTACAGCGCCTCCAGCGGATACTCCGCCTTGCACTCCTTGCACTGCAGATGACTGACAGCCATTGGGGCTCCTTCGCTCGACTTCACCGTGTCACCGGTGTGGCGAAGAGCACGAAGGCCCGCCACACATCTCTCTGGAATTGGCACCTTCCCGCTGTGACGTGACGGTGGTTGCCGGGGTTTCGTAGGGCCAGTCCCTCCACCCCTCTGGATGTGTCCAGCTATGTCTGTGCGACAGTCTAGCAACCGCATCGGCGAACGCAAGTCGCGCCATGAGGCCGACTGGACGCCCGCGGGTAACGTCGCGCCGTGCTCGGTGTAGGCCAAGCCGTGAGCACCCCGACGCGCACGCAGGACGAGCTTACCGGCCAGGCCGACGCGCCTTTCCGCTTCGCCTCCCCGGAGAGCAAGCGGCGGATGCTGATCATCGTCAACCCGTACGCCACGACCGTCTCCGACCGCCTGCGCCACCTGGTCGTGTACGCACTGCAGGGCCGCTTCGAGGTCGACGCCGTGGACACCGAGGCGCGCGGGCACGCCACCGAGCTCTGCCGCGAGGCCGCGCACGAGGGCTACGACGTGGTCGTCGCCTTCGGCGGCGACGGCACCGTCAACGAAGCCGCCAACGGGCTGCTCGGCTCGAGCACCCCGCTCTGCTGCCTGCCGGGCGGCTCGGCGAACGTGTTCGGCAAGATGCTCGGCATCCCCGGCGACGTCGTCGACGCGACCGAGCACCTGCTGGCGATGGCCGACGACTGGCGCCCGCGCAAGGTCGACCTGGGCGTCGTCAACGGCCGCTGCTTCACGTTCGCCTCGGGCCTCGGCCTCGACGCCAGCGTCGTCGAGCGCGTGGACGCCAATCCGAAGATGAAGGCCCGCCTGGGGCCGTACTTCTTCACGTGGGTCGCCGTCAGCACCTTCCTGCGCCGCTACCTGGTCTCGCCTCCGCGCCTGCGGGTGCAGGCCGGCGACGGCGGCGAGACGCTCGAGGGGGTCACCGCGATCGTCCAGAACGGCTCGCCCTTCACCTACTTCCAGAACCGTCCGATCGAGATCGCCGACGGCGCGGCGCTGGACTCGGGCGCGCTCGCCGGGGGCGTCCTGCATCGCGCGACGCTGCTGTCGATGCCGTCGATCGCCTGGCGCGCCTTCTCGCCGCGGGCGCGCGTGAGCAGGCACCGGCAGATCACCCCCCTGCGCGACCTGCACGAGCTGATCGTGCGCAGCGCCGACGAGCGCCCGCTGCCGCTGCAGGTCGACGGCGACTACCTCGGCGAGGTCACCGAGGCGCGCTACTCGATCATGCCCGACGCGCTCAGCGTCGTCTCCTGAACTGTTCCTAGGCGGACAATGGGCAAGCGAGACAAGGACGCAGGGAGCGTGGCGTGCTACGCACGCGAGCGACCGAGGACGCAGTATCGCGCCGCCCAGTGCCCGCCTAGGCGCCCGGCGTCACGCGGTAGGCGTCGAACACCGACTCGGTGTTGCGCAGGCGGGTGATCGCGCTCTTCAGCGAGTGCGTGTCGGCGACCTCGACGACGAACCGGTTCTTGACCATCGGCGGCATCGACAGGCAACGCGCTTCCAGGATGTTGGCGCCGGACTCCGAGAACGCGCGGGACAGGTCGGCCAGAAGGTGGTGGCGGTCCCACGCGTCGATCTGGATTTCCACGACGAAGCCGGTCGACTGGTCGCCTTCCCAGGACACGCTGGTGAAGCGCTCGGGGCTCTTGCGCAGCAGCGTCGCGTTGGGGCAGTCCTCGCGGTGGATGGTGATGCCGCGGCCGAGTGAGATGTAGCCGACGATCTCATCGCCGGGGACGGGCCGGCAGCACTTGGCCAGGCGCAGCATCACGTCCTCGACGCCTTCCACCCTGATCCCGTACTGATTCGAGGACTTGGTCGGCCGCCGGCGCGCGCGCCCGACGCGCAGGAGGTCGGCCGCGCTGTCCTCGCCGTCGGCGGCCTCGCCCTGCTTCAGGCGTTGCATGACCTTGTTGACGACGAGCTTCGGCGAGACCTTGGCCGCTCCGAGCGCGATGTAGAAGTCGTCCGCCTTGCGGTAGCCGACCTCGCGGATCACGTCCGCCAGCAGCGCCGAGCCCGTGATCTTCTGCGCGGGCAGCCCCTGTTTGCGCAGGTGCTCCTGCAGCAGCTCGCGCCCGCTGTGCTCGGTGTCCTGGCGGGACTCGGCCTTGAACCAGGCCTTGATCTTGTTGCGCGCGCGCGTCGTCTTGACCATCGCCAGCCAGTCGCGCGAGGGTCCGCGCTCGCGCTTGGCGGTGAGGATCTCGACGATGTCGCCCGACTGCAGCTCGTAGTGCAGCGGCACGATTTTCCCGTTGACGCGGGCGCCCACGCAGCGGTGGCCGATCTCGGTGTGCACCTCGTAGGCGAAGTCCAGGGGCGTGGCGCCGGCCGCCAGCGACTTGACTTCGCCCTTGGGCGTAAAGACGTACACCTCCTCCTCGAACAGGTCGGTGCGCAGCGTCTCCATGAACTCGCCCGGGTCCGAGAGCTCCTTCTGCCAGTCGAGCATCGAGCGCAGCCACTTGAGCTTCGCGTCCTCGCCCGCGATCGTCCAGCCGGAGCGCTCGTCGCCCGCGCCGTCCGGCTGCTTGTAGACCCAGTGGGCCGCCACGCCGAACTCGGCCATCTCGTGCATCTCGTGCGTGCGGATCTGGATCTCCAGCGGCTGGCCCTCGGGCCCGATCACGGTCGTGTGCAGCGACTGGTACATGTTGAACTTGGGCATCGCGATGAAGTCCTTGAAGCGGCCCGGCAGCGGCTTCCACAGCGAATGGATCACACCGACCGTGCCGTAGCAGTCCTTGACCGAGTCGACGATCACGCGCATCGCGGTGAGGTCGTAGATCTCGTTGAACTCGCGGCCCTTGTTGGTCATCTTCGAGTAGATCGAGTAGAAGTGCTTGGCGCGGCCCGCGATCTGCGCCTCGATGCCGACGTCGGCCAGCTCGCGGTGCAGGTACTCGCCGGCCTCGCTGACGTAGCGCTCGCGCTCCTCGCGTTGCTGGGCGACCAGGCCCTTGATCTCCTGGTACTTGCGCGGGTGCAGCGTCGCGAACGCGAGATCCTCGAGCTCCCACTTGATCGCGTGGATCCCCAGGCGGTGGGCCAGCGGCGCGTAGATGTCGAGCGTCTCGCGCGCCTTCTCCATCTGCTTCTGCTTGGGCATCGCGTCGATCGTGCGCATGTTGTGCAGGCGGTCGGCGAGCTTGATCAGGATGACCCGCACGTCGGTGGCCATCGCGACCATCATCTTGCGGTAGTTGTTCGCCTGCGCCTCGTCGCGCGACTGGAAGGTGATGCCCGTCAGCTTCGTGACGCCGTCGACGATCGTGGCGATCTCCTCGCCGAAGCGCTCGCGCACCTCCTCGATCGACGCGGAGGTGTCCTCGACGGTGTCGTGCAGCAGCGCCGCGCACAGCGTCTCCGTGTCCAGGCGCATGCTCGCGCAGATGCGCGCCACGCCGACCGGGTGCACGATGAAGTCCTCACCGGACTTGCGCCGCTGATCGGCGTGGTGCTCGCAGGCGAATACGAACGCGTCCTGGACGCGCGCGCGGTCGATCTCGATCGCGGAGTCCGTCGCGTGCTCGGAGACGATCGCGAACAGGTCGCTCAGCAGCCGCCGCTCGGACCGGCTCAGGCCGAGGGCCGGCTTGGAGGTCTCCCCCGCCTTCGCGCCCGCCGCGTCGCTCGCCGGCGCAGGCTGCTCGCGCCGGCGCGCGACGGCGTCGGCCACGTCCTTGACGGCCGTGGCGTTCGCCACGCCGGTGGCCTGCGACTGCTTGGGATCTTCGGCGATGGCCATGCTGTAAGGGTAGGGGACGGTCGGGGCGGATTGAAGGCGCTGTCGCTCAAAGTGCGAACAGCACGAGCTCCTCCGCCTCGGCGGCGACCGGCGACGGCGCGCGCTGCTCCTGCGCGCCGCCCTCGCGGGCGTGCGCATCCTCGGCGTCGGCCTCCACGGCGGGCGCTTGCGCCGCCTGCGCCCGGCGCAGCACCAGCCGGGGCTCGCTGACGCCGTTCCACTCGTTGACCTCCAGAGTGAACGTCGCCTGCATCGCGCCCGCCGGCCCGTCCGCGGCCCCGTCGGCGGCGAGCGGCAGGCGCCCGCCCGTCCCGAACGCCACCGCCCGCGCGCGCGCGCCGCGTGACTCGACCGTGAAGCGGGCGTGCTTGCCCTCCCCCATCGGCCTGACGTCCGCGAACGTGGCGTCGGCGATCATCAGCGAGACGGACGGGTTACCGCGGCCGAACGGGGCCAGCGTCTGCAGCTCCTCCGCGAGCTCCATGCCGAGCTCGTCGCCGCCGACGAGCGCGTCCACGCGCTCGACCGCCACCAGGTCCCGCGGGCGCAGGACACGCTCGGCGTGGGCGGACAGCGCGCGGGCGAAGTCCGCCACGCGCCCGCGCTCGATCTCGAGGCCGGCGGCCGCGCGATGGCCGCCGTAGCGCAGCAGATGCTCGCCGCACGCGGTCAGCCCCGCGAGTAGGTCGAACGCCTCGACGCTGCGCCCGGACGCCTTGCCGGTGTCTCCGTCCAGCGCGATCAGGACGACGGGGCGCCCGCTGCGCTCGACCAGACGCGAGGCGACGATGCCGATGACCCCGGGGTGCCAGCCGTCCCCGGCCAGCACGTAGGCGGCGCGCTCGCCGAGCTCCGCCATCTGCGCTTCGGCCTGAAAGCGAATGCCCATCTCCACCTGCCTGCGCTCGCGGTTGGCGGAGTCCAGCTCGTCGGCTATCTGCGCGGCCCGGCGCGCGTCCTCGGCGAGGATCAGCTCCAGGCCCGCGTCGGCCCTGTACAGCCGCCCGGCGGCGTTCAGGCGCGGTGCGAGCGCAAAGGCGACCGAGCGCTCGTCGACCTTGGCGGGGTCGACGCCCGCGACCGCCATCAGCGCGCGCAGGCCCGGCTTGGTCGTGCCCGCCAGGGCGCGCAGCCCGCGGCACACGAACGTCCGGTTCTCGCCGACGAGCGGCACGACGTCGGCGATCGTCGCCAGCGCCACCAGATCGAGGTCCCGCTCGAGGGCGCGCCGCGCCAGCATGTCCCGGGCGCGCTCGGCGCACCGCTCCCCCGGCTCGCCGCGCGCGGCGTCCTGGAGCAGCGCCTGGGCCAGCTTGTATGCGACCGCCGTGGCGCACAGGTTCGGGCACGGATAGCCGCACAGCGCCGGGTGCACGAGCGGCGCCCGCGGCAGCTCGCCGTCGGCCCGCGGTGCGTGGTGGTCCGTGACCACCACGTCCATGCCCAGCGCCCTCGCCTCCTGCACCTCCTCCACCGCCGTGACCGCGCAGTCGACGGTCACCAGCAGCCGCGTTCCCCGCGCCGCCAGCCGCCGCACGGTCGTCGCGCTCAGCCCGTAGCCGTCGCCGGCGCGGTCGGGCAGGTAGAAGTCGACGTCGGCGTCCAACCCGCGCAGCACGCGCACGAGCACCGCCGTCGAGCAGATGCCGTCCACGTCGTAATCGCCGTGGACCGTGATCCGCGTGCCCCGCGCGACGTGGCGCAGGATCGCCTCGACCGCCTCGCCGATGCCCGCGAACAGCTCAGGGGGATGCTCCTCGCCGCCGGCCAGGAACGCGCGCGCGAGCTCCGGATCGGCCATGCCCCTGCGCACGAGCACCTGCGCGAGCACCCCGCTGACGCCCAGCTCGCGCCGCAGCCGTTCGACGTCGGCCGGTGGACACGCGGGGATCTCGAAGCGGCAGGGGAGCACCCGGCGAGACTACGGACAGGACGAGACGGAACCGCGAGCAGCCGCACGGGGGAGGCGCCGGCCGCGCCTCCCCCTGTCCGCTCGCGCCCGCGGCGGCCGCGTCAGAGCACGACGTTGAACGTCGTGCTTTCGTCCACCACCGCCTGCGCGTTCCCGGACAGCGTGCTGCCGCTGAGGGTGAAGCTGCCCGCGTGGTCGCCCGGCGCTTTGTCCGATTCGACCTTCACGGCCGCTTCGCTCATGCCGTCGATTTCGTCGTGCGAGGCGCTCGACGTCGGCGCGTAGGGCTGTTGTTCGTACTGGAACAGGTCGATCCCGATGTTGCCGGGACCGGTGATCGTGTCGTTCTTCAACGACGCGTCGCCCTTGTCGAGGGCCACGCCCTCATAGCGGTTGCCGCTGAACACGTCTTTCTCGATCGTCAATTCCGGCGAGGTCGGCTGCGTCGGGCTTTCCGAATCGAGATACACGCCGATGTCGTTTTCCTTCAGCGCGGTGCCCGTCACCTTCGATCCGGAGGCGGCGCCGTAGAACAGGACGCCGGTGGCCTGGTACTTTTCGAACGCATCCGAGCCGCAGCCGCTGTTGTCGCACTCGTTGCCCGAGATACTCGACGAGCTGATCGTCGCGCGGGCTCCGTTGCTCACCTGAATGCCGTTCTGTGCGGTCTCCGGCGTGGCGCCGGCGCCCACCACGGTGGTGTGGCTGATCTTGGCGCTGGAGCCGGCGCCGTCGGTCGTGATCCCGTTCTTCTGGTATTCGGTCACCGTGTCCTCGGAGAGCGTCACATGCCCGGGTTCGACCGGGGACGCCCAGGCCATGCCGGCCTGGATCGACACGCCACCCTGGCATCCGTTGATCGGGTAGGCGCCTCCGCCATCCACGGTCACGTTGGTGGCCTTGAGCGTTGCGCCCCCGCCGACCAGAATCCCGTACAGGCTGTCGTCGCAGGTGTTGCCCGGCCACTTCGGCTCGAACGTCAGCCCGGTGACGGTGACAGTCCCGCCGGTGCAGATCGAGACGGCATCTTCGTCCGGCTGGGCGTCGCTTTCAGGGTTTCCTTCTTTGACCTCGAGTTTCTTCAGCCCTTTTAGCGATGCTTCGTCACACGGCGTCGTCGAGACGACGGGTGAGCCGGGCAGCACCACCTTCGCCGTGCCGGCTCCGTTGACGGCGACGAGCTTCACCGTCTTGGTGATGGTGAGCTGTTCGGTGTAGGTGCCGGTGCACACCTCGACGGTCGCTCCCGAGGCGGCGAGCGCCGACTGGATGGTTTTGTAGCCCGGGTGGGTGCAGCTGTTGCCAGGGCTGGAGACGGCCGCCGAATTCGAGACCCACAGGGTCGCCGCCGATGCGCCAGCGGCCGGAATGGCCATAGCCGACAGCGCGGCGCACGCGCCGATGAGCGCGTGGAGAAGTGCTCGTCTGTACACAGGTTCCCTCCTTTGTGCTGGTTGACGAGGGTACTCTACGCGATGCGGCCGTCCGGCCGCATCCTCATACTATTCTGGTACTCGGGCAATTCCGCTATCCGGTCGGACCCCGGCGGCGGAGCGCCCGCGCTAGTAGCCGGCGAACGGGGGCGGCTGGGTTCCCGCGCGCTCGCGCCGCATGCCCTCCAGGTAGATCACGGCGATGCCGATCAGCGCGCCGGGGACCGCGTACAGCACGACGCCGATGTCGGTCGCCTTTTCGCCGGGGATGCGCAGCGCCGAGACGCTCACGCCGTAGATGATCAGCCCGACGAGGATCGAGCCGATCACGGAGCCCACCAGCGCGCCCACGATGCCGCCCCAGAAGCGGTCCGGCAACCAGATCGTGAAGTGCCAGATCGAAAGGCCCATTATCGCCCACCCGAGCATTCCCATCAGCGCGACCTCCCGTGACGTTTGTTGCGACGCCCGCCCGCCCGCCGGTTCTTCTGGCGTGGCTTTGGCTCTTCCTTGAGCACGAGATCCTCGGGCGTGAGGTCGGCTGCGGGATCGCGCTCCCCCTCCCCCGTACCGGGACTACGCGGGGACGATGCGGGCGTGGCGGGTGGCGCCGCCGTCGCGCTGCCGTCCGCCGTGCGCGCGCGGCGTCCGCGACCGCCGGTGGGCGCGCCGCCGGGCTCGCCGTTGGGCGTGCCCTCGACGTCCAGGTCGGCCACCAGTTCCTGGAACTCGTCCCGCGAGAGCTGCTGGCCGGGCGCCTCCGGCGCGATCAGGCTTCCGCGCCGCGTGCGCCTGCGCTTCTGCACGGGCTCGATTTCGTCGGGCGCTCCCGTCGCGGTCGTCGCGTAGGCGGGCACCATCCCCAGTTCGCGCACGATCCGCGCCCGCTTGGCGCGATTGTTGGGCTCACGCTCCTTCGAGTGCGTGAGCACAGGGGCCCCGATGAAGATCGACGAGTATGCGGCCGATGCGATCCCGACCATCAGCGCGAAGGCGAAGTTCTTGAGCGTTTCCCCGCCGAACAGCAGCAGCGCGAGCACCGGCAGCAGCGTGCAGAAGCTCGTCGCCAGCGACCTGGTGAGCACCTCGGACATGGAGCGGTTGACGATCTGCGAGAAGGCGGCGCGCGGCATGCGCGGGACGTTCTCGCGCACACGGTCGAACACGATGATCGTGTCATAGAGCGAATAGCCCATGATCGTCAGCAGCGCCGCCACCGTCGCGGCCGTCACTTCCCGCCCGGTCAGCGAGTACACGCCGGCGGTGATCAGCAGGTCGTGCGCCAGCGTGATCAGCACGGGCACCGCGTACTTCCACTCGAAGCGCAGGGCGATGTACGCGGAGATGACGAGCAGCGAGGCGAGGATCGCGATCACCGCGCTGTTGGCGACCGTTTTCCCGAACGTCGGCCCGATCGAGGTCGAGGAGAAGTCCTTGGTGCCCGGGTGGCTCGGGCCGTTGCCGAACTTCTTGTCGAGCGCGGCTTCGATGTCCTTGACCTTTTCCGGACCGAGTGTCTTCATCGAGATCTGGTAGCCGTTGCCGCCGATGCTCGAGTTGGTGAATTTCTGCACCTGGGCGTTCGGATACCCGGCGTCCTTCATCACCGTCGCCACTTCGCCCTCGGCGACCGACTTGATGAACGCCGTCTGGATGCGCGTCCCGGACTTGAAGTCGATCCCGAGGTTCAGTCCTTTCCCTCCGATCGCCAGGGCGCCGATCAGCAGGATCGTGCCCGACAGCGAGAAGAACCACCTCGACGAGCCCATGAAGTCGAACGTCCAGCCTTTCCCGCGCCGCGCCGCGCCGAGCGCCGCGGGGTGGGCGATCACCCGCGAGTGACTCATCGTGCCGAGCGCCGCCTGCGTGGCGAGCACGGCCGTGAACAGCGACACCAGCGTGCCGATGCCGAGCATGAACGCGAAACCCTTGACTTCCGCGGTGGCGAGCGCGAACAGGATGAACGCCGTCATGAACGTCACGACATTCGCATCCACGATCGCGGCGAACCCGTGCTTGTAGCCGGTGGCGATCCCCGAGATGATCGATCTGCCGCCGCGGATCTCCTCCTTGACGCGCTCGAAGATCACGATGTTGGCGTCTGCGGCGATGCCGATCGTCAGGATCAGCCCGGCGATCCCGGGCAGCGTCAGCGTGACCGGGATCAGCTTGACCAGCGCGAAGAAGTAGGTCCCGTAGATGAGCAGGCCGCCAACGGCGATCGCGCCGAGGATGCGGTAGAAGAGCAGCAGGAACACGCAAACCACCAGGAATCCCGCGATCATGGCGACCAGGCCCTGGTTGAGCGCCGTTTTGCCGAGCGTCGCCGAGACCTGCGATTTGGAGATCAGCACGAGCTTGATCGGCAGCGCGCCGGACTGCAGCTCGTTGGCGAGGTTCTGCGCGGACGTGATCGTGAACCCGCCGGAGATCTCAGAGCCCGTGGAGGCATCGATCCCTTCCGGGTACTTGCTGAAGTCGATCGACGGCACCGTGATCAGCTGGCCGTCGAGCACGACGGCGAAGTGCTGCAGGGCCTGTTCGTGGCTGATCCCCGGGAGCTGGGCTTCCTGGCCGCGGTGGGCGATTTCCTTGGTGACCTTTTCGAAGACGCTCTTGCCGTGCGAGTCGAACCCGAACGTGACGTCGGGCTGCCCGGTGGATTCGTCGTTGCTCTGCGCCGGGTTGGTGATGTCCGAGCCCCCCAGCACCGGTTCGTCGTTGAGCACGTACCAGCTGTTAGGGGAGGGGTTGCTGATCTTGCCCGCGGCGCTTTCCACGGGGCGGGCCTGCACGAGCACGGTCCCGGGATTGACGCGCACCGCCTTGAGCTTGGCGCCCGCGGGCTGTTTGGGGAGATCCGAGTAGAGGTTGTGTTCGGTTTCTTCGGGGCCGCGCACGACCTTTTCGTGCGCCGTGTCGAGCAGGTACCAGCTGCCGTAGATGCAGTCTTCGACCTGCGCCGAGGTGCATCCCGGCGTCCAGGTCGTGTCGCTGTGGCGCAGGATCGGCGCGCGTTTGGCGGCGCGCTGCACCGCCTGGTACTCGGGCAGGCCGTATTGGACTTCGCCGGCTCTCGGTCCGCCCGTAACGGTCGGTTCGGATGCGCCGGCCCCCTTGCCGCTGGGGCCGATCACGTTCGGCTCCCAGTCGTAGAACTGCAGCTGCGCGGTCCTGCCGACCTCTTCCTGCGCGCGCGACGCGTTGCTGACGTCGGGGAGCGCCACGTCGATTTGATTTTCGCCCGAGCTCTGGATTTCCGGCTGGGCGACCCCCAGCTGGTCGACGCGGGTGCGCATGATGTTGATCGCGCGTTCGAGCGATTCGGGGGTCACTTTCGACTGGGGGGTCGGCTTGCCCTGGTAGATGAGCTCGACGCCGCCCTTCAGTTCGAGCCCGAGGCGCGTCTTCTTGGTGGCGATCGCGGCCGCCGACGCGATCACGAGACCCGCGACGAGCAGGAGGATCAGGGTGTTGCGTCGGCGATCGGTCATCGTCGTCAGAGCCTACTTGTCGGGGGTCAGCACCAGCAACAGCCCGCCGTCGTCATCGTAGGCCGGGAACATGTCCGCTTTGGCGCTGGCGGCCACGTCGCGTTCGCCGCTGACCCGCACGGGCACCTCCAGCGCGCGCACGCCCCACTCAAGGACGGTCGCCACGGGGTCGTCGCCGTTGGCGAAGTCCAGCCCGAGCACCTGCTCGACGCGCTGGCCGATCACGTCTTCCTCCTCCAGGCCCGTGAAGGCGAAGGAGTTCTTGCCGCAGCCCACCACACGGCCCTCGCCGTCGCAGACGAAGAACGCGGCGTCCGGTGCCGGGTAGTAGTCGTCGAGCAGTTCGAACAGGAACGCGAAGCCGCACTTGGCGCAACCCTTGGGCTGGCGGGTGAAGCCGATGTTGCGATCGAGCTCGGAGGTGCGGTGGCCGCAGTTGGGGCTGTTGAAGGGATGGGTCTTGGTGTCCCCACAGAGACTACGGTAGCAGACCCGAGGAGGGGACCGTAGGGCCAGGGGCTCGCGCCGCGCACGGCGCGCGCTCAGTAC
>JBKQHH010000010.1:0-18291 GCA_052148875.1 Solirubrobacteraceae bacterium | reverse complement strand
TCATCGCGCCGTAGTAGTCGACCGTCACGCGGTCGAGCAGCGCGGCGCTGGCGCGCCCGGTGCGCACAGTCGAGAACTCGTGCGTGGCCGTCTCCACCGATTTGCTCATGCGACCGCCCGCGTCCTCGAGCAATTCGTCGATCAGGTTCTCAGCGGCCATCGCCCTCTCCTCCGGCTGTCGATACAAGCGTGCCTACGCGCACGCCGGAGATTATCTTCGCGAGACTGGTGTCGTCGTCCATGTTGAACACGTTCAGCGGCATGCCGTTCTCCATGCACAGCGCCAGCGCCGTCGAGTCCATCACGCGCAGGCGCCGCTCGAGCGCCTCCATGTGGGTGATTTCGGGAATGAACTCGGCCGTCGGGTCGAGCGCCGGGTCGGCGCTGTAGACGCCCTCGACGCCGTTCTTGGCCATCAGGATGATTTCGGCGTGGATCTCCGCCGCACGCAGCGCGGCGGCGGTGTCGGTCGTGAAGAACGGGTTGCCGGTGCCGCCCGCGAAGATCACCACGCGGCCCTTCTCCAGGTGGCGCATCGCGCGCCTGCGGATGTACGGCTCGGCGACCTCGGAGATGCTCAGCGCGGACTGCACGCGGGTGTTCGTGCCGATCTTCTCCAGCGCGTCCTGCAGCGGCAGCGCGTTGAGCACGGTCGCGAGCATGCCCATGTAGTCGGCGGTCGAGCGGTCCATCCCCGCGGCGGCGCCCTTCATGCCGCGGTAGATGTTCCCGGCGCCGACGACGATCGCGACCTCGACGCCCTGGTCGCGCACGGCGGTCACCTGGCGCGCCACGGCGGCCACGCGCGCGGGGTCGGTGCCGTAGTCGAGCTCGCCCATCAGCGCCTCGCCGGACAGCTTCAGCAGGATGCGTTTGAAGGCGGGGGCCATCGCCGCAGAGCCTATCCTCGCCAGAGGCCCTACTGGCCTATGGCGAAGCGCGCGAACCGGCGGATTACAACATTCTCACCGGTGGTTGCGGTCAGCTCGTCGCGCAGCTGCTGGACGGTCTTGCCGTCGAACTTCGGGTTGTGCATCTCCTGCTCGAGCAGCACGATCGTGGCCAGCCACGAGTCGAGCTTGCCGGAGACGATTTTCTCGCGCACGTTCTCGGGCTTGTCGGCCGCCTCCTGCTCGTAGATGCGCGCCTCGGCGTCGCGCTGCTCGGCGGGGACGTCGTCGCGGCTGACGTATCTGACGGTCGGCGTGGCGGCGATCTGCATGGCGACCTCGCGGGCGAACGTCACGAAGTCCTCGTTCTTGGCGACGAAGTCGGTGTTGCAGTCGACCTCGATCAGCACGCCCACCTTCGAGCCGGCGTGCACGTATGCCTGGATCGTGCCCTCGGTGGCGGCGCGCTCGCCCAGGTCCTGGATCTTCTTGCCCTGCTTCACGCGCAGGATCTCGATCGCCTTGTCGATGTCGCCCTGCGCCTCCGTGAGCGCCTTCTTGCAGTCCATCATCCCCGCGCCGGTGCGCTCGCGCAGGGCCTTCACGTCCTTTGCTCCGATCTCAACGGTGTTCATGTCGCGCTCGCCTCCGCGGTCGTCTCCTGGCTGTCCTCGGGTGCCGGCTCGGCCGCCTCCTGAGCTGCCGGCGGCTCGTCCGTCTGGGCCTCCGCCTCTGCCTCCGGCGCGGCGACGGCCTCCGCGGCAGGCTCCGCGGGCTGCGCCTCCGGCTCCGGAGCCGGCTCGGCAGCTGCGGGCTCCGGCTCGGCGGCCGCCGTGGCTGCCGGCGTGTCAACCACCGGCGCGGGTGTCTCCACGACCGGCGCGGGTGTCTCGGGCGCCTGCGCGGCGGCTGCGGCGGCGCGGGCGGCTGCCTCGCGCTCGGCCGCCTCTTTCTTGGCTTGCTCCTCGGCGTCGCGCTTGGCCTGTTCCTCGGCCTCGCGCTTGGCGCGCGCTTCGGCCTCGGCCTTGGCGCGTTCCTCGGCTTCCCTGCGGGCGAGTTCCTCCTGGGCGCGGAAGACGCCGTGTCCCTCGGAGACGACCTGGCCGATCGCCTGCGTGATCAGCGCGCAGGAGCGGATGGCGTCGTCGTTGCCGGGCACGACGAAGTCGATGCCGTCGGGGTCGCAGTTGGTGTCGACGAGGCCGATGATGGGGATGCGCAGGCGGCGGGCCTCTTTGACGGCGATCTCCTCGGTCTTGAGGTCGATCACGAACATGGCGTCGGGCACGCGCTGCATGTTCTTGACGCCGCCGAGGTTCGCGCGCAGCTTCGCGAGATCGGCCTGCGCGGCCATGCGCTCGCGCGTGGGCAGCAGCGCGAGCTGGCCCTCGGCCTCGAAGCGTTCGAGGTCGTGCAGGCGGCGGATGCGCTGGCTGATGGTTTGGAAGTTGGTCAACAGGCCGCCGAGCCAGCGGTGGTTGACGTACGGCATGTCGGCGGCCTCGGCGACGTCCTTGATGGTGTCGCGCGCCTGCTTCTTGGTGCCAACGAACAGGACGGTGCCGCCGCGGTGGGCGAGCGTGCCGGCGAACTCCTGCGCCTGCGCGAGCAGCGCCTGCGTCTTGAGCAGGTCGATGATGTAGATGCCGCCGCGCTCGCCGAAGATGAAGCGGCGCATCTTGGGGTTCCAGCGGCGCGTCTGGTGGCCGAAGTGAACGCCGGCCTCCAGCAGCTCCGCGATGCCTACGTCAGCCACGGGCTACTCCCTTGTTGTGATGCGATTGGTTGCCGCGCGAAGGAGGCGGACCCGGAGCCGTTGGCCTTTCAGCCGGCGCTCCGGGCAGGGCCGCCACCCGTTGCCGCACGGGTCGAAGTTTCTGATTTGGGGTTCAGGATACCCGTTCGGCGCGCTCCAGCGCGGCCTGCAGGTCGGCGGGCAGCGGCGAGGAGACCTCGACGCGCTGGCCGGTGATCGGATGCTCGAACGCGAGACGGGTCGCGTGCAGGAACTGGCGCTCGAGCCCCAGCCGTCCGGCGGTGCCGTACTCGGGGTCTCCGGCGACGGGGTGGCCGATCGCCTGCAGGTGCACGCGGATCTGGTGGGTGCGCCCGGTCTCCAGGCGCAGGCGCAGCAGCGACGTGTCGGCCAGCGCGCGCTCGAGCGTGAAGTGCGTGCGGGCCTCCCGCTGGCCGGCGCCGCCGACGGCCATGCGCGTGCGCACGCGCGGATCGCGCCCAATCGGCGCCTCGATGGTCCCTGTGCGGGCGGGCGGGCACCCCTCCACCAGCGCCAGGTATTCCCGCTCGATCAGCCGCTTCGCGAGGGCCGCCTGCAGGCGTGTGAGCGCCTGGTCGGTGCGCGCAACCACCATCAGGCCGGAGGTGTCGCGGTCCAGACGGTGCACGATCCCCCGGCGCTCGGCATCGGCGCCACCCTCGTCGGCGGCGCCGGCCTGCCCGGCGAGCAGCGGCGCGAGCAGCTGCGCGAGCGTGTCCTCGCGGTGCCCGCGCGCGGGGTGCACGACCACGCCGGGGCCCTTGTCGACCACGATCAGGTGCTCGTCCTGGTAGGCGATCGTGAAAGGAGGCCCGGGGGCGGGGTCGGCCGCGGCGTTCATCGATCCCCGGCGTGGCGCGCGTGGTCGACGAGCAGGAACAGGATGAGGATGCCGAGCGTGATGGACGCGTCGGCGAGGTTGAAGGGCGGCCAGCCGAGCGGCAGCTTGACGAAGTCGGTGACCGACCCGTGGCGCAGGCGGTCGAGGATGTTGCCGCACGCGCCGCCGGCGATCATGCCGGTGGGCAGCCACATCAGCGCCCGCGTGGCGTGCGTGGCGAAGTACGCGAGCAGCGCGAGCAGGGCGAGCGAGACGAGGATCGTGACGGCTACGTGGTCGCCGGGGAGGAAGCCGAACGCGACGCCGTGGTTGCGCGTGTCCACGAGCTGCACCCCCGGCAGGAAGCGGTGTTCTTCGCCGGGGACGATCGAGCGTTCGACCGCGCGCTTGCTCACCTGGTCGACGACGACCACCAACACGAGCACGCCCGCCGCGCGCAGCCACGCGAAGGCCGCTCGGCTGCTGCGGCCGGGGCGGGCCGGCTCTCGATCCGCGCCGCGGGCGGCGAGGCCGGGCGCGATGGGCGGGGTGGGCGGGGACCCCATCAATTCGGTCGCGCGCTCAGCTGATGATGCCTTCGACGATGATGATCTTGACGACGTAGAGGGCGATGATCGCCAGCATCGGACTGAAGTCGAGCCCGCCGAGCTGCGGGGACAGGCGCCGGAAGATGCGCAGGAACGGTTCGACGACCTCGCGCAGGAAGCCGAGCAGGCGGTCGGTCGTGATCGAGTACGGCGGGCGGATGCCGGCGGCGAACAGCAGCTGGATGACGATGTTCATGATGATCAGCAGGATGTACACGTAGATCAGCGCCGACAGGTAGCCGGCGAGCACCGTGCGCGCGCTTGCGATGATCATCGGCGACCGCCATCGAGGACGGCGTCGAGCGCGTCGCTGAACGCCCTGCGCAGACCGGCGCGCTCGAGCGCGTCGACGCCGCGCGCGGTGAGCCCGCCGGGCGAGGAGACCTCGCGGCGGACGGCCATGGTGTCGTAGTCGCGACGGCGCAGCAGCTCCGCGGTGCCGGCGAGCGTCTGCACGACCAGCTGGGCGCCCTGCGCGGCGGGGATGCCGCGGCGCACGCCCGCGTCCACCTGCGCCTCTGCCACCAGCGCGACGTACGCGGGAGCGCACGACATCAGGCCCATGGCGACGTCGACGAGCGCGTCGTCGAGCACGACGAGCGTGCCGAGCTGCGCGAACAGCCCGGCGACGGCCGCGTCGAGCGCCGCGCGCTCAGCCTCCGAGCGACCATCGCCGCCGGCGTTGGCATCGCCGCCGCCGGCGTCGGCAGCTCCCCCGCCTGCGAGCATGCCCGGCCCGGCGGCCTGCACGACGGCGCCCTGGCGCACCTCTACGGGCAGCGACGGGATGAATCGGTACACGGGCCGGCCTGGATACGCCTCGCGCAGCGCCTGCAGCGGCGTGACGGCGAGGATCGACGCGACGGGCGTGTTGCCGGGCCCGCCCGCCCCGATTTCGCCGGCCACGGCGGCGAGCTGCGCGGGCTTGTGGCACAGCACGAGCAGATCGGCCCGCGCGGCGACCTCGGCGTTGCCGGCCAGCGCCTCCCCCCCCACCTCCGCCGCCAGGCTGCGAGCGCGCTCGGCGACGGGGTCGGCGCACAGCAGCGGCTGTCCCCACCCGCGAGCCAGCGCGCGCGCCATGTTCCCGCAACCAATAAGACCAACTTGCATCAGACGCTCCAGGCTAGCGGGCGCTAAGACTGATTGAAGAAGCCCTTCTCGATCAGTCTCGCGCGCTCCTCGGCGGAGATCTCGACGTTGCGGGGGGTGAGCATGAAGACCTTGTCGGCGATCCGCTGCATGCCGCCGTCGAGCGCGTAGGTGAGGCCGGAGGCGAAGTCGATCAGGCGCTTGGACAGGTCGGTGTCGGAGCTCTGCAGGTTGAGGATCACGGGGATCGAGTCCTTGAACTTGTCGGCGATCTGCTGGGCGTCGTTGAACGACTTGGGCACCACCAGGTGCACGCGCACGTCGCCGTTGGCGCGTCCGCCGACCGGTTTGAGGACGGTCGTGGCCCGCCCGCTGCGCGCGGCGCGCGCTCCGCCGGCCGCCTCGCCGGCGTCGTCGTCGGCGAAGATGTCGTCGAACTCGTCGCGGCGGCGGCGCAGGCGGCGGACGTTGGGCCGCTCGCGGTAGCGGTCCTCGATCTCGGCCTCCGGAGCCGCGCCCCCGACCTCGTCGTCGTAGTCGTCGTGATACTCCTCGGCGAGGCCGAAGTACACGAGTGCGCTGTGCCAGGAGTCGCGGAAAGCCATCGGTATAGGTGCGTGTTCGCCCGGCGGGCCGGTTTCCCTGCTGATGCTAGTGCGTAGCCGTTCGCACGGGCGGGCCGGCGCGGGCGTCAATGATAGAGAATGGTGCCGATTCGCACGATGGTGGCGCCCTCTTCGACCGCGACGGCGTAGTCCTGGGAGGTGCCCATCGACAGGTGCTCCAGGCGGTGCTCGCCGGCGAGCTCGCGCAGCGCCGCGAACCAGCGGCGGCTGTCCTGCGCTCGCGGCGACAGCGGCGGCATCGTCATCAGCCCCGCGACCGGCACCGGGGAGCGCGCGACGTACCCGCCGATCTCCCCGGGGGCGATCCCCGCCTTGCCGGCCTCGCCGGCGACGTTGACCTCGAGCAGCACGCGCAGCCCCGGGCGCGCGAGCTGCAGGTGGCGCTCGAGCTCGCGCAGCGCGGATTCGGAGGCGAGCGAGTGGATCAGTCGCACGTGGGGCACGATCAGGCGCACGCGCCGGCTCTGCAGCTGGCCGATGAAGTCCCACTCGAACAGCTCTCCGTGCGCGGCGACCTTCTCCTGCAGGTCCTGCGCGCGGTTCTCGCCGACCAGGCGGATGCCCGCCTCGGCCAGCAGCGGCAGGTCGGCGCTGGCGACGTACTTGATCGCCGCGAGCACCTCCACCTCGCGGCGCTCGCCCGCCGCCGCGCGTGGCTGGGCACGCTCGCTCGCGGCGGCGATCTCGGCGCGCACGCGCTCGAGGTTCGCGCGGATGACGTCCGCTCGCAGCCCGGCGATCGGTTCAACCATCCGACGCTCGCAGCCCTGCGATCAGCTCAGCCATGAAATCCCCGCCTGGCGTCCGGCGCGCTGTCCTTCGCGCCGGTGGGAGAAGAAGCGCTCGTCGCAGACCGTGCACGCGCCCACCGCGCGCACGTCCGCCACGCCGGCGCCCCGCAGGCGGTCGCGGGCGATCGCCTGCAGGTCGATGTTGCGCCCGTGGCTGTGGGCGTCGCCGAACGCGCGGTGCACCTCCGGGCCGACCTCGTAGCAGCAGACCCCGGCGGCGGGACCGACGATCGCGACGATCTCGTCGCCGCAGCCGAGCTCGCGCACCGCGCGCACGCCCTGCTCGAGCGCGCCCGCGGCGAGCCCGCGCCAGCCGGCGTGGACCATCGCCACCGCGCCCGCGCAGCCGAGCGCGACCGGCAGGCAGTCGGCGCCGAGCACCATCGTCCCGACGCCGGGCAGCGCCGTCGCATGCCCGTCGGCGTCGATCGGCGCCGGGTGCCCGCGCGAGCCGGTGAGGTCGAGCACGCGCTGGACGTCCGTGCCGTGCACCTGCGGGCTCGCGCACAGCCAGCGCAGGCCCAGGCTCTCGCACAGCTCGTGCCGGCGCTGCAGGCCGCGCTCGTGGTCCTCGCCCGCGCGCATCGACAGGTTGCCGGTGGAGCGGTCGGTGAACAGCGCGCGGCCACCGCCCGGGAGGTCGAACACGAGCTCGTCCACGGATGCGCCGATGTCGCGGTCGACCTGCGCCATCAGCCCTCGACCGTGGCCTCGAGCGCCGCCCGCAGCTCGGCGTCGCGCCCGTCGTGCAGCTCGCCGTCGAGCTTGCGCGCGAGCGCACGCGTCAGCCTGCGCCCGATCTCCGGCCCGGGTGCAACGCCGGCGGCGATCAGGTCGTCGCCGTTGATCCGCAGGCGTACGCCGCGCACGTGCTCGAACCACTCCCTGGCCGCGTCGGCGGCGCGCGGCGAGCTCTCCTGGGCGAGCGCGCCCGCGAGCGCGATCGCCTCGGGCGTGTGCGCGCGCAGCGCGTCGCGAAGCTCCGACGGCCTGGCCGCGAGCGTCATCGCAGTGACCAGCGACGGCGCGGCCAGCGCGCTGCGCAGCGCGCGCTCGCGATCGGCCGCGGTGAACTCCAGCTCGTCGAGGATGCCGAAGATCATCGGCTCGGGGTCCTGGGCTCTCAGCATCGTCAGGTGCAGCAGCAGCGATGCCATCAGCAGCAGGTCGGCGCGCCCGTCCGGCGGCAGCAGCGCCAGCGCGCGCTCGGCGAGGTCCCGGTCGAAGCGCAGGCCCGCGGGCAGCGCCGCGAGCACGCCGAGGTCGCTCATCGACTGGAGCGCCGCCGGCGCGCCGTCTTCGCCGAGCGCCAGGCGCAGCTCGGCGCCGATTCGCGCGCGCGAGACCGTCATCAGCGCGCCCTGCTGGAGCGCCGCGGCGGCCAGCGCGGCGGTGCCCGGCTCGAGCTCGAAGCCGAGCCGCGCGCGGTAGCGCGCGAGGCGCAGCAGACGCGTGGGATCGTCGATGAAGCTGCGCTCGTGCAGCACGCGCAGGCGCCCCGCGTCGAGATCCTCGAGCGCGTGATCGGCGCACGTGAGCTCGCCCCCGCGCGCGCCGCCGAGCGCCACGGCGATCGCGTTGACGGTGAAGTCCCGGCGCGCGAGATCCTCCTCGGCTGTGCCCGGACGCACCTCCGGCAGCGCGCCCGGCGCCGGATAGGACTCGGCGCGCCGCTCGGCGATGTCGACGCGGCCGCCTTCCCACTGCAGCATCGCCGTGCCGAAGCGGTCGTGAAGCGTCGCGCTGGGCGGCTGCGCAGCGTTCGGCGGCTGCGCGGCGCTCGCGCCGAGGCGCGCGACGAGCTCGCGGGCGAGCGCGGCGGCGTCGCCGGCGACCACCACGTCCAGCTCACGGGGAGCGCGGCCGAGCAGCAGGTCGCGCACGGCGCCGCCGACGAGCGCGAGCTCCGCTCCCCCCTCCCCCAGCGCGAGCAGCTCGGGTCCGCCCGGAAGGGCCCGCAGCGCGTCGAGCACCTCGCCGCCGCGGGTGGCCGCCGTTGCGGGCCGCACGCCGCTCACGCTCTCCGTCCCCGGCGCATCAGATCTCGCGTACCGGGATCCCGGCCGCGGCGAGGTGGGCCTTGGCCTGGGCGACGGTGTAGCGGCCGTAGTGGAAGATCGACGCGCACAGCACCGCGTCCGCGCCCGCGGCGAGCGCCTGCGCGAGGTGCTCGAGCTCGCCGGCGCCGCCGGAGGCGATCACGGGAACGCTCACCGCCTCGCTGACCGCGCGCGTGAGCGCCAGGTCGTAGCCGTCGCTGGTGCCGTCGCGGTCCATGCTCGTCAACAGGATCTCCCCCGCCCCCCGCTGCACGCCCTCGCGCGCCCACGCGACCACGTCGCGGCCCGTGGGCGTGCGCCCGCCGGCGAGGTACGCCTCCCACGCCGGGGAGCCGTTCTCGCCGCTCGCGCCGTCCTCGGCGCTCGCGCCGTCCTCGTGCGGACGCGCGGCGCGCTGCTTGGCGTCGATCGCGAGCACCACGCACTGGGCGCCGAACACGGCGGCGAGCTCGTCGAGCAGCTCGGGGCGCGCCAGCGCGGCGGAATTGACCGACACCTTGTCGGCGCCCGCGTCGAGCACCGCCTGGGCGTCGGCGACCGAGCGGATGCCGCCGCCGATCGTGAACGGGACGAACACCTCGTCGGCGGTGGCGCGCGCGAGCTTGGCGATCGTGTCGCGCTTCTCGTGCGTGGCGGTGATGTCGAGGAACACCACCTCGTCGGCGCCCTCGCGGTCGTAGTGCGCGGCCAGCTCCACGGGGTCGCCGGCGTCGCGGATGTCGACGAATTCGACGCCCTTGACGACGCGCCCGTCGTTCACGTCCAGGCAGGGGATCACGCGCTTGTAATGCACGCGTCAACCGTAGCGATCAGCCAAGGGCCGCCTTGGCTTCGGCGACGGTGAAGCGCCTCTCGTACAGCGCTGTGCCGACGATCACGCCGTCGAGCCCCTCCAGCGCGTGCTCGGTGCGCAGGCTCGCCAGCGCCTCGAGGTCCTCGCGCCTGCCGATCCCGCCGGAGAAGATCACGCTCCCCTCCCCCGCCGCCCGCGCCACCCACACGACCTCCTCGCGATTGGCCCCGTCGAGCATCCCGTCGTGGTCGATGTTCGTGAACACGAAGTGGCGCACGCCCCGCTCGCGCAGCTCCGTGAACGCGTCGCGCGCGAGCGTATTGGTGCTCTTCACCCAGCCGTGCGTCGCGACGTACCCGCCGCGGACGTCGACGCCGACGAGGATCCGCTCGGGCCCGTGCGCGTCGAGCGCCTCGCCCAGCACGTCCGGTTCGGTGAACGCGACGGTGCCGAGGATCACGCGCGCCGCGCCCGCGCCCAGCGCGTCGGCGGCGGCCCGCGCCGAGCGCAGCCCGCCGCCGTACTGCACCGGCACGCCCGACTCGCTCGCCAGGCGTCGCAGCTGCTCGAGGTTGACCGGCTCGCCGCGCTTGGCGCCGTCGAGGTCGACCACGTGCAGGTACTCGGCGCCCGCCCGCACCCATCCGCGCGCCGCGGACAGCGGGTCCTCGTCGTAGACCTTCTTCGCGTCGAAGTCCCCCTTGACCAGGCGCACGGCGTTGCCGCCGAGGATGTCGATCGCCGGGTAGAGCCTCACCGGGCGACGGACGGGAGATCGACCGGGGACGCGGCCCGGCCCGATCCTCCGGATTGGGTGCCCGACGCGCCCGTCGCGGGCGTGCGCCCGTCCGCGGCGATGCAGATGCGCGCGAAGTTCGCCAGCAGGCGCAGGCCGGCGGCGGATGACTTCTCCGGGTGGAACTGCACGCCGTAGAACGAGCCGCGCTGCACCGCGCTGACGAACGGCGCGGCGTACTCGGCGACGCCGAGGACGTCCCGCTCGTCGGTGGGGACGGGGGCGAACGAGTGCACGTGGTAGAAGGCGCAGCTGCCCGGCAGGTCGGCGATGAGCGGCGAGTCCGGGCGCGTGAAGCGAACCTCGTTCCAGCCGATGTGCGGCAGCTTCAGCTCGCCGGGCTCCAGCGCGCGGACCTCGCCGGGCACGATGCCCAGGCCGGCGGCCCCGCCGAGCTCGGTCGAGGAGTCGAACGCCAGCTGCATGCCCAGGCAGATGCCCAGCACGGGCGTGCCCGCGGCGACGCGCTCGCGCACGAACTCGTCGAGCCCCAGCTCGCGCAGGTTTTCCATCGCGCGCGGGAACGCCCCCACGCCGGGGACGATCAGGCCGGCGGCGGCGCGCAGCCGCTCGTGATCGCTGGCGATGCTCGCGCGCGCGCCGACGTGCTCGAGCGCCTTCTCGACCGAGCGGCGGTTGCCCATGCCGTAGTCGACGATCGCGATCTCCACCGGCTCGTCGATCAGCGAGACGAACGTGCCGTTCATGCGATCAGGGTGCCCTTCGTACTCGGCACGCCGGTCTCCGTCGGATCTATCGAAACCGCCTCGCGCAGCGCGCGCGCGAACGCCTTGAACGCCGCCTCGATCATGTGGTGGGCGTTGCTTCCCGTTTCCACGCGCAGGTGCAGGGTCAGCTTGGCCGCGTTGGCCAGCGCGCGGAAGAACTCCTCCGTCAGCTCGTGCTCGAAGCCGCCCGTCGTGCCCGGCGGCAGCTCGGCCTCGAACAGCGTGAACGGGCGCCCGGAGACGTCGATCTCGCAGCTCGCCCTGGCCTCGTCCATCGGGATGGTCGCCGCGCCGTAGCGGACGATGCCCGAGCGGTCGCCCAGCGCCGCGTCCAGCGCCTGGCCGAGCACGATCGCGGTGTCCTCGGCGGTGTGGTGCGCGCCCGTCTGCAGATCGCCGCTCACCTTCACGTCGAGGTCGATGCGCCCGTGACGCGCGAGCAGGTCGAGCATGTGGTCGAGGAAGCCCACGCCCGTGACGCGCGTGCCCGCGCCGGTGCCTTCCAGGGTCAGCATCAGGCGCACGTCCGTCTCGGCGGTCCTGCGCTCGATCGTCGCGGTGCGGCTCATGTCGGCTCCACGGTGCTCATCCACCCTGATTCTGGCGCACGCGCGCCTCCATCGACTCCGCGTGCACGTCGAAGCCCTCCGCGCGGGCGATCGGCGCGCCCGCCGCGGCGAGCTTGCCCGCGCCCGGACCGATGCGCACCTCGGACATCGTGCGGCGGAAGTGGCGCGGCGACAGCGTCGAGGCGAAGCGCGCGGCGCCGCCCGTAGGCAGCACGTGGTTGGAGCCGGCGACGTAGTCGCCGAACGCGGTCGCGCTGTCGACGCCGACGAACAGGCAGCCTGCACAGCGGACCTGCGGCGCGAGCGCCTCGATGTCCGCGCCGATCAGCTGCAGGTGCTCGGGCGCGAACGCGTTGGCCAGCGCCACCGCGTCGCGTGCGCCGGCGACCTCGACGATCGCGAACGCCGCCTCGCCCACGGTCGGGCGCTCGACGACGAGCGTTTCGAGCGTTGCCACGAGCGCATCGCAGATCGACGCGGAGGGCGAGACCGCCGCGACGAGGCTGCCCTCGCCGTGCTCCGCCTGGGCGAGCATGTCCAGCGCCGCGAGGCGCAGCTCGTGCTCGCCGCATTCGGCCGACAGCGCGATCAGCAGGTCGCTGGGGCCGGCGAAGCCGTCGATGCCGACGCTCGCCGACAGCTGGTGCTTGGCCTCCTGCACGTACAGGTTGCCGGGGCCGACGATCACGTCGACGCGCTCGACGGTGTCCGTGCCGTACGCCAGCGCGGCGATCGCCTGCGCGCCGCCCATGCGGTACACGCGCTCCACGCCGCACAGCCGGCACGTGCCGAGGATCGCCGGGTCGATCTGACCGTCGGGGCCCGGCGGCGCGCACACGGCCACGTCGGCCACGCCCGCCGAGCGGGCGGTGACGACGCCCATCACGACAGTGCTCGGGTACGCGGCGCGCCCGCCGGGGACGTACACGGCGGCGGAGCCCACGGGCACCTCGCGCAGGACGATGCGCTGCCCCTGCGGGAGCTCGACGGCGGCGTCGCCGCGCACGCCCGCGTCGGCGACGAGCGCGACGTTGACGATCGCCACCTGCAGCCCCGCGATCAGCTCCAGCGGCAGCCGTTTGATCGCCTCGTCGAGCTCATCCGGCGCTACGCGCAGCGGCCGCGGCTCGTTGCCGGCGGTGTCGAACCGGCGCGTGCAGTCGAGCACCGCCGCGTCGCCCTCCGAGCGCACGCGCGCGATGATCTCGCGCACCTGCGACTCGACCGAGCCGCCGTCGGGCACGAGCGAGCGCACGCGCGCGGCGGCGCCCGCGGGACCGCCGAGCTCCGCCACCTCCTGCGCGCTCAGGCGCTCGATGCGCATGTCAGGCCGGCTCCCCCTCCGGGGACGATGCGGGTGCGCCGCGCCCGCGCGAGGAGGCCGGCAGCGCGCGCAGCCGCGCCAGCAGCTCGTCGATCGCCGCGGCCTTGAGCTTGTGCGCGACCGGGTTGGCGATCAGCCTGGCGGTGCACACGACGATCTCCTCGCGCACGATCAGGTTGTTCTCGCGCAGCGTCGTGCCGGTCGCCGTCAGGTCGACGATCGCCTCGACCATGCCGGTCAGCGGCGCCAGCTCGACCGATCCCTTGACCTCGACGATCTCCGCCTGGCGGCCCGTCTCCTCGAGGTGGCGCGCGGCGATGCGCGGGTACTTGGTGGCGACGCGCATCACGCCGAGCCGGCGCAGGGCCGCGAGCGCGGGATCCGGGCCGGCCTTGCTCGCGAGCACCATCGTGCAGCGCCCGAAGCCGAGGTCGAGCAGCTCGTAGACCTCGCGCCCGCCTTCTTTAGGATGAGATTCCCGCCCGCCCGCTCGCCCACCCTGCTCGAGCAGCACGTCCTTGCCGGTGACGCCGAGGTCGGCGGCGCCGGCCTCGACGTAGGTGGGCACGTCGGACGGGCGCATGGTGATCACGCCGATGTCCTCGAACAGCAGCTTGCGGTCGTTCGAGCGCAGCTCCTCGGTGTCGAGCCCGAGCGCCGCGAGCAGGTCGACGGTGCCGTCGAACAGCGCCCCGCGCGGCACGGCGATCGTGAGGCCGTTGATGGCGCTCACGCCAACCCGCCGTCGGCGGCGTTTGCGAGCAGCGCGCCCGTCCCGCGCTCCTCGCCGGCGAGCGCCTTGTGCAGGCTTTCGACCTCCAGCGCGAAGCCGACGGCCGGGAGGGCACGGCCGAAGCGTCCAAGCAGGTCGTCGTAGCGCCCGCCGCCGCCGATCGGCGCGCCGAAGGCCGGGTCGTAGACCTCGAACACGGCGCCGGTGTAGTAGCCGATGTTGCGCACGAGCCCCAGGTCGAAGATCACGCGCTCGGCCACGCCGGGCTCGAGCAGCTCGTGCACGCTGCGCAGACCGGTGACCGCCTCGCGCGCCTGCGGCGGTGTGTCGGCGAGCATCCCGGGGCCGCCGCGGCGCTGCGGCACCTCCAGCAGCAGCTCGGCGGCCTCGCCCGTCAGCCCCGACTCGGCGAGCGCCAGTTCGAGCCCGACGAAGTCGCGCAGCACGAGCGCCTGCAGCAGGCCGGGGCGGGCGGGCTCGGGCACCCCGAGGCTGGCCATCAGCGCGGGGAACAGCGACGCGTCGCCGAGGCCGATGCGGAAGTCCTTCAGACCGGTCGCGTCGAGCGCGTCGCAGAGCACGGTGAGCGCCTCGGCGGTGCCCTGCGGCGCGGGTGCGCCGACCAGCTCGATGCCCGCCTGCAGCAGCTCGCGCGGCTGTCCGCGCTGGGGTCGCACGCCGCGGTAGCAGTGTGCGAAGTAGCAGAAGCGCAGGGGCGGCTCGCTCGAGGCGTAGCGCGTGGCGACGACGCGGGCGATCGGCACGGTCATGTCCGAGCGCAGCACAAGCACGGCGCCGGTCTCGTCGAACACGCGGTAGGCGGGTCGCGCTTCGGCCATGTCGGCGCGCGCGAGCACCGACTCGTACTCGAGCGCCGGCGTGTACACCTCGCCGTAGCCGTGGCGCTCGAACACGCGGCGCAGGGTGTCGGTGATCGCGCGCACCTCGCGCGTCTCTTCTGGGAGCACGTCGCGCGTGCCGCTCGGGATCGGGTGGATCATCTAGATGGTTGATTCGACGGTCGTGTGCTCTGCTCTGGTGGTGCGGAGGGTCGAGTGTGCCGCGGACGCAGGGCGAAGCCCTTGCTGGTAGCAAGGGCGAGCCCGAGGACAAAGGCACGCGAAGGGCATACGTGCCATCCAGAGGCGCAGGACCGTCGAATCAACCATCTCTACCCCGAGATTATGCGTGGACGGGCTCCGTGGCCACGCGCTCGATGCGTGCGCCGAGGTCGCGCAGGCGCTCGTCGATGCGCTCGTAGCCACGGTCGATCTGGCGGATGTTGCCGATCTCGCTGCGCCCCTCGGCGCACAGCGCCGCCAGCAGCATCGCCATTCCGGCGCGGATGTCGGGCGACTCGACGCGCTCTCCGCGCAGCCGCCGCGGGCCGGTGACGATCGCCCTGTGCGGGTCGCACATGACGATGTCGGCGCCCATCAGGATCAGCTTGTCGGTGAAGATCAGGCGGTTCTCGAACATCCACTCGTGCACGAGGATCGACCCCTCGGCCTGGGTCGCCAGCGCGACGGCGATCGACGTCAGATCGGCGGGGAACGCCGGCCACGGGCCGTCCTGAATCTTGCTCTTGTACTCGCCCACGTCCGCCTGCGCCACGAGCCTTTGGCCACCCGGTACGACGACGTCGTTGCCGTGGAGCTCGGAGCGCAGCCCCACGCGTTCGAACACCAGCCGGATCATGCGCAGATCGCCGGGCACGGTGTCCTTGATGCGCAGCTCCCCGCCGGTGACGCCGGCGAGCGCCATGAAGCTGCCGATCTCGATGTGGTCGGGGGCGACGTCGTGCTCGCACCCGTGCAGGCGCTCGGCGCCGTTGACGGTGATCAGGTTGGAGCCGATGCCCTGGATGTCGGCGCCCATCTTCACGAGCATGCGCGCGAGGTCCTGGACGTGAGGCTCGCAGGCGGCGTTGCCGATGACGGTCGTGCCGGGCGTGAGCGCGGCCGCCATCAGCGCGTTCTCGGTGGCCATCACCGACGGCTCGTCCATGAACACGTCGCTCGGGCGCAGGCCGCGCGGCGCGCTGAGGACGATGTCGCGTCCGCAGTCGGTCACCGCGCCCATCGCGCGGAAGGCGTCCAGGTGGGGGTCCAGGCGCCGGCGCCCGATCACGTCGCCGCCGGGGGGCGGCATCACCGCGCGGCGGAAGCGCGCGAGCAGCGGGCCGGCGAGCAGGAACGACGCCCTGATCGACTCGGCGAGCTCCGGATCGATCTCGACGTCGTGGACGCCGGCGGCGCACACGGCGACCTCGTTCGGCCCGCGCCAGCTGACGCTCACGCCGATCGCCGCCAGGATCTCGATCATCGCGTCCACGTCGCGGATGCGCGGCACGTTGCGCACGAGGACCTCGTCCTCGGTGAGGACGCTGGCAGCGAGGATCGGCAGCGCCCCGTTCTTGTTCCCGGCCGGGACCATCGTGCCCGACAGCGGGACGCCGCCTTCGATGACGAACTTCTCCATGAGCTTTGGGCGCCGCCCGCCGGTCAACGAGGACCCACCCGCCCCGCCGGTCGAACGCCTGGCAAGCGTAACAGCCATCTCCGCACTGGAGTTCGCGCCGCCTGGCCCGGCCCCTGCCTGCGCCGGCACCGGGTTTCCGCGGCCCGCCGCCGAACCCCGGCCCGTGCAACTTCCGTTGCAGCCGGCGCGCCCGCCAGTCCGCTCTGTAGAGCCATTTCTCGCACAGGCCGCCGGTGCGTACACACGTTCGTAGCCGATCCGTCCGAAGCGGCTCCTAGCTTACGAACACATGTTCCCAATCGCTCCGCGATCCAAGCTTGCGCAGCGCGCGCTCGGTGCCGTACGCGTGGCCCGCTCGTTCCTGTTGCTCGAGGACGACTACGAGGTCGACTGGGAGGTCGGCCAGGACGAGCCCCGCCCCGCAGCCCATCCGCACCGAGCGCCGCTGCGCAGAGGGTGCGCGCGCAGGCGTCCCGGCCAGCTGCCGGCGCCTGCGCAGCCGTGCCTCTCGCCGGTCGGCTCTGTGGCGCCGGCGCCTGCGTTCGCGCGCGCTCGGCACGACGAGTCGAACGCTGGCCATGATCGGGCCACGAGCGGCGCCTGCGAGGGCTCGCACGTGGCGCTCGACCGCTGAGCGCACCAGCTCGCGCGCGCAACCGCCTTGCGAGCGCTCGGGGTCCACGAACGACGACGGGCCGCCCGAAGGCGGCCCGCATATCGAAAGAACCGGCGGCGTCCTACTCTCCCAGGCCCTTGCGGGCCAAGTACCATCGGCGCTGAGGGGCTTAACTGCTCTGTTCGGAATGGGAAGAGGTGTTTCCCCCTCGCCAAGGCCACCGGAAAAAGGCGAAAGACCACGCCTCCCACGGTCCCTCAAAACTGCACAGCGCCACAGCGGGTATCACTAAAAAATCCGTCAAGCCCTCGACCCATTAGTACCGGTCTCCTGCAGACGTTGCCGTCCTTCCAGATCCGGCCTATCAACCTGGTGGTCTACCAGGGGTCTTACTCCCTCTAGGGGATGGGAGAGTTCATCTCGAGGCCGGCTTCCCGCTTAGATGCTTTCAGCGGTTATCCGATCCACACGTAGCTAGCCTGCTATGCCCTTGGCAGGACAACAGATACACCAGAGGTGCGTTCATCCCGGTCCTCTCGTACTAGGGACAAATCCTCTCAACTCTCCAACGCCCACGGCAGATAGGGACCGACAGATTTGTTACAGCAGCGTCCCGTATTGGACGTTGCGGGCCAGGTCATTTCTGCCTGGCTCTGCATGTCGCCATGCAGCTCGGACTATATCTTCACGAAGGCATCACTCCTCGTGTTCGGCATATAGTCTCTGAGGATTCCGGTCACTTCGACCGGCCTTTCCTGCTGATTGTCCGCACCGAGCGCATTGTCACTGCCTCTCACGAGACGAGTAGCGTCGGATCCTCGGGTTTTCCAGCATATAGCCGAATTTATAGACAGCAACGGTTAACTTACTGTCTCACGACGTTCTGAACCCAGCTCGCGTACCGCTTTAATGGGCGAACAGCCCAACCCTTGGGAGCAACTCCACCCCCAGGATGCGACGAGCCGACATCGAGGTGCCAAACCGGGCCGTCGATGTGGACTCTTGGGCCCGATAAGCCTGTTATCCCCGGAGTACCTTTTGTCCGTTGAGCGACGGCGCTTCCACTTGCTACCGCCGGATCACTAAGGCCCACTTTCGTGCCTGCTCGACCTGTCGGTCTCGCAGTCAAGCTCCCTTGCTGCCTTTACACTCTGCGCACGATTTCCAACCGTACTGAGGGAACCTTTGCGCGCCTCCGTTACATTTTGGGAGGCGACCGCCCCAGTCAAACTACCCACCTGTCACTGTCCGGCGCCCGGATTCACGGCGCGCCGTTAGAGATCCAATACACCAAGGGTGGTATCTCAAGGGTGGCTCCACACCAGCCGCAGCCGGTGCTTCCAAGCCTCCCACCTATCCTGAGCGAGGTGCATCGAACCCCAATACCAAGTTGTAGTAAAGGTTCACGGGGTCTTTCCGTCTAGCCGCGGGTACTCGGCATCTTCACCGAGACTGCAATTTCACCGAGCCCCTCGTTGAGACAGCGTTCAAGTCGTTACGCCATTCGTGCAGGTCGGAACTTACCCGACAAGGAATTTCGCTACCTTAGGACCGTTATAGTTACGGCCGCCGTTTACCGGGGCTTAG
>JBKQHH010000009.1:0-7423 GCA_052148875.1 Solirubrobacteraceae bacterium | reverse complement strand
ACGGGGTGCTCACGCAGAAGGTGTACTCCGACGAAACGTACACATAGAGTTTGCGGGCCTGTTCCGTGCTTCCAGACACCGTGATCGTCACCGGCTGGCCCTGGGTGGGATTCGCACTGGTCGATATTTCGAGTGAGTCGGCCTGGGCGAGTGCAGGGGAGGCCAGCCCAAGAGCGGACACGATCAAGGCTCCCGCCAGCAATACGAGCGATCTACACACAACGATCTCCGTGAGGTGCTATGCAGAGACATGCTGGGTTGGGTGAAGTTCTCATATGCCTAGCAGCCGGGCCTTCGCAGCCGTGAACTCGTCCTCCGTGAGAACCCCGGTCTCCTTGAGCTGAGCGAGCTTCGCCAGCTCGTCTGCGGAACCGGCGGGGGCCGATGCGGGCGCGTCCTCGGCGGCAGGCGCCAGTGCGGAGACCGCCAAGCCGAGGTTCTGAGCGAACTGTCGCACCGTGACCTCGGCCTTCGGTGGACCGGACAAGGTAAACGCCCAGCCGAGTCCGTGGTCTTCGGCCTGAAGCATTAGGTTCCGTTGATCCAAGACCTTGCCCTTCTTCTGTGTGGCAAATATGCCCATCGTGGCCTCGCGCGTCAGCGTCCTGCGACTCGACGTTGCAACGATGTTGCCGCTGACCACGACGTTTGCGACGGTCTCGGCTGAGAGCGGGTAGATACCGTCTTTCGTGATGATTCGGCCACCCTCGACATCGAGTATCGCCGACGGGTTCAGCCGTGAGAAGATGAGCTTTCCGGCCTTCCAAAGCGACGCCCATTGAGGACGTAGGCCGTTGAGCACTGCCTTCGCCTCCTTGGCCTGCGTCTTCTCGACCGCCTTGGCGGCTTTCGCTTCAAGGAATTGTGCGCGTCGAACCTCGCGCTTCGATGGCTCGGCTGATGTAGGCGAATCGCCCGCTGGAGGACCGTCAGACGCCTGCTGGGGTTGGTCTACAGGTGGACTATCAGGCACCGGCTCGGGAGGCGGTGCGTCTCGGTAGCGTCCAGACCAGCTGCTTCCATCCCAATAGCGAGCCGCGCCGAGGCCAAGAGGGTCGGGATACCAGCCGGCAGGAACCCAGGAAGGCAACGGTGCCGCCTCGGACTCGGCGTCCCCTTTGTCCCGACGTGCCTGCATGGCGACCCCGATGACGCCGCCCTTGGCGGCTGCCTTGCCCCACTTCTTCAGATCGGCCATTGAAACTCCCGATCTCTCGTTCGGCTTGGTCTGCTACGTGTGGTCATCGGCGACACCGGACACCTCCTTGCTGCGGGCGGGTACGGTGCTGGTGGTGTTGGTCTCCGGCGCATAGCGTCCCATAGTCGGTCAGGCCCCGCTGACTGGGATTTGGCCTCAGCGGCAAGATATTGACTCTGCATAGAGCCCGTAGTCACCTCGCAGCACGAGACCGTGCCCAGTCAGTTTGGCGCACGCATGATACTTGAGTTGGACTCTATGGACCGTGCGGTATCTGGCGACGAGGGTGGCGGGCATGGCCCCACGCGCAGAGCCCCAGGTCTCCCTCGGGCAAGCTATCCGCGAGGCCAGGGTTGCTCGGGGCCTCTCCCAAGAGGAGGTCGCGCACAAGGCTGACCTCCATCCCACTTGGCTGAGCCACATCGAGGCCGGCCGGAATCCGGCCTGGGGCACAGTCCGGCGCATCGCTGCCGCACTCGGGATCGAGGTGTCCGAGCTGGCGAGCATTGCAGAGCGTCTTGATAAGAAGTAGCGCAAGGTGAGGCTGGCTGGCTCAGGGCAAGCGTTCCATCGAGCCCGTGATCGTCCGCGAAGTGCTCCCGCCGCTGAACCGCGAGCACAACCAGCTCGATGAAATCGCGCTCGATCTCTACGGCCTCACGGACCGCGAGGAGCGCGAAAACGTCATCGCACTCGGCGCACCTCGGAACTGACCGGGGCTGCCGTGTGCAGATGCCTAACGGCCGGGCGCGGTACGCCAACACTCGCCCGCCACTTGAAATGTCGATCAAGCCGGATGAGGTAGCAAGACCCGGACAACTCGCCGCCGCGGATCGGCGGCACCATTTCGCTCGACGGCGATCGGGATAGCCAGATACGAACATCTGTTCGTCCGTGTGCTGTGCGAGAGTTTGCAGGTGCCGTCTAAGCCGTCCCGAACCTTTCGACATGGCCGACCGTAGCCGCATCGAGTGGACCGAGGCCACCTGGAATCCCGTGACCGGCTGCTCGAAGGTCTCGCCCGGCTGCGCGCATTGCTACGCCGAGACCTTTGCGGAGCGCTGGCGCGGGGTGCCAGGGCACCCCTACGAGCAGGGCTTTGACCTGCGCCTGTGGCCCGAGCGGCTAGACGTGCCTTTGCGCTGGAATCGCCCGCGCGTCGTGTTCGTCAATTCGATGAGCGACCTCTTTCACGAGGACATCCCCGACGAGTTCGTCGCCGACGTGTTTGACGTGATGGTTCGCGCCAAACAGCACACGTTCCAAATCCTGACCAAGCGCCACGAGCGCTTGGCCGAACTTGCGCCGCAGCTTCCGTGGCCGCGCAATGTCTGGATGGGCGTGACGATCGAGAACCGCCGATTCGTTCACCGCGCCGACTCCCTGCGGGTGGTGCCCGCAGCCGTGCGGTTCATTTCCGCCGAGCCGCTGCTCGGGCCGCTGGAAGGGCTCGACCTCGGCGGCATCGACTGGCTGATCGTTGGTGGTGAGTCCGGGCCGCGTCATCGGCGCATCGACTCGGCTTGGGCTACCGAACTGCGCGACCGCTGCGTTGACGAGGGTGTCGCGTTCTTCTTCAAGCAGTGGGGCGGTCAGCGCCCAAAGAGCGGCGGGCGAGAACTTGCCGGCAGGCATTGGGACGACATGCCCAGGCCAAAGCGCCGTCGGCCCGTGCTCGCTATCGCGTGAAGCGCAGCTTCGTGCCCGTCGGGTAGTCGCCTTTTCGACGCCGCGAGGACTCGACCACTGCGATATCGCCGGCCTGCTCAAGCGGACGTAGCGCCCATTGCCGCAAATGCGGCGAGTCCATATACCTAGTGCGGCAAAGCGTGAAGTCCTCCGCCTCCGTAATCGTGAACACGCGCGCGGCGAACTCTCCGCGCAGCAACTCACCAAGGATGCTCGTGTCCGGCGGCACGACCACCGCGTCGTCGCTGAACAACTGCCCCTGATCCGGCACGATCTTGGCTTGCTTGAAGGCTTCGCCTGCGTGCTTGTCAACCTTCCACATGCCGCGCTTCATCTCGCGCAGGCCGTCCTTGTGGTCGGTGCCGAACAGCAGGTAGTAGTCGTTGTGGCGCTCGGGATCGACGTTGAAGCTCGTCACCCAACCAAATCGCTCTCTGAGGCGGTCCCCGAACAGTCCAGCGAGCTTCTGCCCGACCCTTTGACGGGACTGCTCATCCTTGGCGTCCTCCCACGTCTGGTCGCCGTAAGCCTTCGTCAGCGCCTCGTCGGTGATCCCCGTCGCCAGGAACCGCGCCATGAACGCCGCGGGCAGGTACACCATGACCTCGCTCTTGTTGGGCATCTTCTGCTTGAAGTCGGCGATGTGCGAGAACGGGTTGTCGGCGTAGCCGCGGGGGTCCACGAACGCGAACGTCGGGACAGGCTGGCGATAGGCGCTCGCCAAGTACGCGACGACCTTGGGGAACTCCGCCTCATAGCTGCCGTGGATCACGTCCACGGTCGCGCCGTGCGTAGTCGGGTACCTCTCGACCTCGGCCTTCAAGTGCTGCGCGTAGTCCTTCCTGCGCTCGATGAAAATGAAGTGCGGCGCGCGCTTGAAGCGCGCACGGTCGCCGGCCGCGCGCCCGACGTAAGCGTCGAGCATCAGAAGCGGCGAGCCGCGCTGCCCGTCGCGGTAGCGTCCCGCGCTTACGAAGCCATCCACGAGCGCGACCTGGCCGTAGCTGAACCCGAGCTTGGGCATCCACACGTCCATGTAGCGGCGCAACAGCTCGTGCTTGGCCCGGTGATGAGCGTGATACACGGGCAGCTTCTCGGGCGGAAGCTGCACGGCGGCGACTTGCGAGTCTAGTTCGGACATGCAGGCATCAAACCGTAAGCCCACGACCGGACCTCGCGCACAGTTCACGCGACGGTCATCGACGTATGAGGCGATCGGCTCATAGTCCTCCCGCTGGCCGCGCCCGCCCACGCTAGGCGCTCGGGCGCTTAGCCGTAGTCCCTGCGGTGGCTCAGTGCTCCATCATTGTTCGGCGGTACAACTGTCCGCCAGCCGGTTGGTCTGTTCGCCGTCGCTCGCACTCGTGTAGAAGCGCCGTCCGTCACACCCGGTTCGGAGACGAGACAACACGATCCTCTGAGATACGACTGGATAGACGAACTTCCCGTCCTTGTATTCACCGTGCCGGTAGTGGTAGAGGCCGGTGGCGACCGCGATCGTGGTGCCCCACCCCGACCACCGTAGGCTTGAAAATCTCCATTCCGTCGCGCCGCTGTTCGGGAGCCCCTGAAACGTGCACGTTGAGGGCCGGATGCTGGCGTCGTAGGAGAAGCGACCTCGACTGAACATCTCGCAGTTGACAAACACCTGGCTGCTCCCAGCCTTCGCCGTCGGAGGGGCACCCGAGGCGACAGCGCCGACTCCCGCGGGCGCGATCAACGCGGCCACCCCCAAGCATGTCGCGGCAGTTGCCGCGAGCCGCGTCCGACTCATGCTCGAATCGTAGCGCCGGGCTCCCCGGATCAGCCGATGTGACCGCTACAACAGACCGATGATGCTGATGCCTGTCCCTGTGGTCGTTGACGCCGACGTGCTGATCCGCAACGTCGAGTACACGATCCGCAAGGGCTGGGCCGGCGCGCTGCGCGGCCGGGCGAGCGGCGGCGACTCGCTCGCCACCGGAGTCGTCCTGTTCGCCGCCGCACCTGCGGGCGGCGAGGCGATCCGGCATCTGCCCGAGGTCGCTGAACGTCAGGGCGTTGATCTACAGACGGTCCGGGCAACCTGGAACTCGCTCATCGTCCCGAACGTCCACTTTGTCGAGTAAGCGGAAGGGCCGCGCCGTTCGCACAGGGCGCGGCCCGCTCCCTTGCGCGTCAAACGCGCTACAGAATGTGGATGATCGCCACGACCAAGCAGCCAACTGCGGCGGCCTCTAGCAGCATCGCCGCCACGAGCGACCATCCCTTTATGCCGTTCATTTTCTTAGCCGATTCGAGCGCTGTGAGCTGCGTAAACGCGATGTCTCGGGCAGCCGCCTCGCGCTCTCGAACAGGCGTCTCCTTGAGGCGCCCGCGTATGTCGCCAGGATTGACGGCCTGGTAGACGAGTGGAGCGTTTGCGACGAGCGCGCCCACCGCGCTCGCGAAGAACAAGACAAGCGCGGCGATCAGGAGATGGCGGGCGCTCGCCGGCAGAACGAAGGCGTGTGCGCCCGTGGTTGAAAATGCCGCGAGCCCGAACAGAAGCGATGTCAGCGCTCCGGCTGTCGTGATTACCGCAAGCCCGCGTTGCTCAAGGGACGCCTTCCGCGCCTCCTGGGCATCCAGCTCGCGCTCGATCAGCGCAGCGTAAGCCTCAGTGCCGCTCGTGCCTTCCGCCTCGACACTCATGCGCCGGGCACCGAACGCAAGGACTGCCTCCTAGCGGCCGCCTTTGCGGCGACGCTCCTCCTCTTCGCGGCGACGCTCCGCCTCTCTGAGGCGCGTCAGCTCCTCCTCCCGACGCTGCTTTGCGATCCGCTGGGCCTCTTCCTGACGACGAATCTCGCCGCTTGTGCCCATGCCTTCGTCTTTGTCCTTGTCTCCGTCTCCCATAGCAGCAGCATTAAGTCTACCTCCCGTTAGCGGACGGCGTCTGAGCGCCACGCCCTGCCCTGCGGCGTGGCGCCCCTTGGCGTGCATCAGACACCTGACCGACGATCTGCACCATCTTGAACGCGGCGGCCGTGGCGATCACGAAACCGCCTGCGATGGTGTGGACGAGCCCGGCGTTGCGGAGCGGCCGGATGACCGCTATCGGGTCGTCCGTTTCGATCTGCCGCGCCATGTCCGGCACGCTCCAGACGGGCGGGTAGCGGTCGGGGTCGGTCAGCAGGTACAGCGCTTCGCGTTCCATAGTGTCGAACTCACGCAGCGGCTCGTTAGGCTGGTCTTGCGTAGAGGAACCTCCCGGTGTCGGCCCCCGGCCGTCGCAAGCGGTGCGGGGCACCGATGGCATACACCGGGGCATGGCTGGCATCGAGGCACGATGACTCCTGTCACGTCCCGGCTAGGCGCGTCGGATCGCCGGATGACTCGACGGCTAATGCTCGGCCTGCTCGGCGAGCCAGTCTTCAAGCATCTGTCGCGTGAAGCGGATGTGGCGCCCGACACGCAAGCATGGGAGCCGGCCGGCTCGCACCGCCTCATAGACCCAGCTGGTCTTGACCGACAGTTCGTGGGCCGCCTGCTCAGGTCGCAGCAGTGGCCCGGAGCCGAGCAGTGGCGTCTTGACGGTTGATGGTGTCTCCATGCTCGTTGCAGACCCGCACTACGCCCGACCGGCCAACGAGTTTTCCGGCCCCGCAGCCGCGCAACGGAGCCGTTTTGGCCCCTCCACGCCCCCAGCGCGGCCCTCTGGAGAAATCCGTAGAGAAATCTGAGCGCCCCGCCGCACCCCCTGGTACACTTAAAAAGGTTCGATTTGCGGGGCTTTTTTTGAGGCCCGAGGCAAGCGGTAGACCCCCGGATGGGGGATTATGATTCCGCTGCTCTAACCAGCTGAGCTACTCCGGCGGGACGGGGCCAGTTTATCTTCATCGACTCTCGTTCCTCGCCGCCGATCCTTGCCCTCGTTCCTCGCCGCCGATCCTTGCTGCCGCCGGGGTGACTGCCGGGCGACGGTCACGGCCGGGGGCAGGGGTAGGCGTACGCCGTCCAGCGCGGCCGCGGCTCAGGCGCCCGTCCCCGCCGTGGTGCGCCGTCTCTGCCGGCTGCCGTGCTCGCGCTGGCGCCGGCAGGCGGCATCGACGATCGCGCAGACTTCCGATGGTTGCTTGACCACATGGAGCACCGCGAGATCCTCGGCGTCGATATGTCTCTCGGCGAGCGCACGGGCTCGCAGCCAGTCCAGCAGTCCGCCCCACTCGCCGTCGCCCAGCAGGATCACCGGGAAGTGGCGGATGGTCGCCGTCTGGATCAGCGTCAGGGCCTCGAACAGCTCATCCAAGGTCCCGTAGCCGCCCGGCGCGATGACGAAGGCGCTGGCGTAGCGGACGAACATCACCTTGCGAGCGAAGAAGTGGCGGAAGCGAAGCCCGATGTCCAGGTAGGGGTTGGGAGCCTGCTCCCGCGGGAGTTCTATGTTGCAGCCGATCGAGAGCGCGCCGGCATCGCGCGCGCCGCGGTTGGCCGCTTCCATCAGCCCGGGGCCTCCTCCGGTGATGATCGCGTAGCCGGCCCGTCCCAGGCATGCGCCGACCTCTTGGACCATCG
>JBKQHH010000008.1:0-5359 GCA_052148875.1 Solirubrobacteraceae bacterium | reverse complement strand
ACGGCCACCGCCGACCCCAACCAGCGCCGGCTGATGCTGTTGCTGCCGGTCGTGTTCGTCGTGATCCTCTATCGCTACCCGGCGGGGCTGCTGGTGTACTGGATTACGACGAACCTGTGGACGGTCGGCCAGCAGTTCCTCATCCGCCGCCGCCTGCCGCCGCCGGAGAGACCGACGCCCACCGCCAACGGCAAGCCGAGCCGCTCGCTGCGACAGGCGATCGCCGACGCGGCCGGCGGTGCCGCCACGCCCGCTCCCCAGGCGGAGGTCGCCGCCGCGCCCGGCCCGATCTCGACGGGCCCGCCGCCGCCGCGCCCTCCGCGCAAGAAGAAGAAGCGCTCGGGTAGACGGCGATGAGCGACCGGGACGACGATCGCGACGGGGATCTCGCGGAGGCCGATCTCGAGCCGGCGGAGGCGCTGGAGGAGCTGCTCGAGGAGATCGTCGACCGGCTGCGCCTGGAGGCCCACGTCCAGGTCGAGGAGCACGATGGCATCCTCAGCGGCCGCCTCACGGGCGAGGACGTGGGCCTGTTCATCGGCAGGCACGGCCAGACGATCGACGCGGTCCAGCATCTCGCGCAGCGGATCGTCTTCCCCGACGGCCCCTCATCGGTGCGTGTGGTGATCGACGCCAACGGATACCGCGAGCGTCGCGCCGACGCGCTGCGGGCCGAAGCCGACGACGCCGCCGACGAGGCGCTGAGCTCGGGCAAGCCGGTCGAGCTCGACCCGCTGCCGCCGTTCGAGCGACGGATCGTGCACGAGTACCTGCGCGACCGCGGCGACGTGGAGACGCACAGCGAGGGCAACGAGCCCGAGCGCTATCTCGTGGTCACGCCGCTGGCGGGTTGACCGGCACGCGGAACGTTTCACGGGAAACATCCGCCCGCGGGCCCTTGAAGCGATGAGCAATGAGGGGACACCCCTACGGGCGCTTGCCGCGAGCAGAGCTCTGAATGCCGGCCAGCTGTCGCAGCTCGACGCCGTGCTGGCGCTGCTCGAGGCGGATGAGCACGCCCCGACGACGATCCGCGCGCCGGAGCAGGCGGCACGCACGCACGTCGCCGACTCGCTGGTGGCGCTGGAGATCAATGCGGTCGGGGCGGCCGAGCGGATCGCCGACCTGGGCAGCGGCGCGGGCTTCCCGGGCCTGGCGCTCGCAGTGGCGCTGCCGGCGGCTGAGGTCAGCCTCGTGGAGAGCCAGCGGCGCAGGTGCGAGTTCCTGGAGCGGGTGTGCGCGGCCGCGGAGATCGAGAACGCGCACGTGGTGTGCTCGCGGGCGGAGGAGTGGCGCGAGGGCGTCTCGCGCTACGATGTGGTGACGGCGCGGGCGCTCGCGCCGCAGCCGGTGGTGCTCGAGTATGCGGCGCCGCTGCTGCGGATGGGCGGGACGCTGGTCGACTGGCGCGGCCGGCGCGACGAGGCCGTGGAGGAGGCCGCGCAGCGCGCGGCGGCGTTGCTGGGCCTGAGCAGGGCCGAGATTCGCCGGGTGATCCCGTTCGAGGGCGCGAGCGACCACCATCTGCACGTGTTCGTGAAGACCGGCGAGACGCCGGCGCGGTTCCCGCGGAGGGCGGGGATCGCGCGCAAGCGGCCGCTGGGGGCCTGAGTCGGCGACCGCTCAGGCGGACGTTGCGCCACTTTGGCGTCGATGAGCAGCCGCGCGGAGGCGATCGGCGCTAGCGTGCGGGCGATGGGCACGGTTTACGCGATCGCCAACCAGAAGGGCGGCGTGGGCAAGACGACGACGGCGGTCAACGTGGCGGCGTGCATCGCGGAGGCCGGCTACGAGACGCTGATGGTCGACTGCGACCCGCAGGCGAACGCGACGGTCGGGCTGGGCATCGCGCGCTCGCAGACCCCCGGGCTCTACGAGGTCCTGTCGGGCGCGGCGACGGCGCGGGAAGCGCTCGTCGACACGCCGATTCCGGGCCTGCGGGCGCTGCCGGCGGGCCCGGATCTCGCGGGCGCGAACATCGAGCTGCCGCGGATCGACGGCTACGAGTACCGGCTGCGCGAGTGCCTGGCGCCGGTGCGCGACAGCTTCCGCTACATTCTGCTCGACTGCCCGCCGTCGTTGGGACCGCTGACGGTGAGCGCCCTGGTGGCGGCCGACCGCGTGATCGTGCCGGTCCAGACGGAGTACTTCGCGCTGGAGGGCTTGGCGGGGCTGCTGGAGACGCTCGCGCTGGTGCAGCGCGAGCTGAACCCGGGGCTGACGGTCGCGGGGATGCTGCTGACGATGCACGACAGCCGCACGCGCCTCGGGCAGGACGTGGAGCGCGAAGTGCGCGCGCACTTCCCGGACCTGGTGTTCGACACGGTGATCCCTCGCAACGTGCGCGTCGGCGAGGCTCCCAGCTACGGTCTGCCGGTGACCCACCACGATCCCCACAGCGCCGGCGCGGCGGCGTACTTCGAGCTGGCAAAGGAGGTGGCCGCGCGTGGCTAAGCCGAAACCGGGAATGGGACGGGGGCTGGGCGCGATCCTGTCGGTGTCGGCGGAGGGCGCGCGCCAGGACGAGGAGCAGCTGCGCGAGCTGCCGGTCGAGCTGATCGCCCCCAACCCGAAGCAGCCGCGGCGCCGGTTCGACCAGGAGTCACTGGAGTCGCTGGCGGGGTCGCTGGGCGAGCGCGGGGTGCTGCAGCCGGTGCTCGTGCGCCCCAAGCCGGGCGGCAGCTACGAGCTGGTGGCGGGCGAGCGCCGCTGGCGCGCGGCGCGCATCGCCGGCCTGAAGAGCATCCCGGCGATCGTGCGCGAGCACGAGGACGCCCACGCGCTGGAAGTGGCGCTGGTGGAGAACATGGCGCGCGAGGACCTCAACCCGATCGAGGAGGCGCGCGCGTGCGCGGCGCTGGTGGAGGAGCTCGGCCTCACCCGCGAGGACGTCGGGCGGCGCGTGGGGCGCAGCCGCGTGGCGGTCAGCAACCTGGTGCGCCTGCTGGACCTGCCCGACGAGGCGATCGAGCTCGTGCAGGAGGGCGCGCTCAGCGAGGGCCACGGACGTGCGCTGCTGCTCGCGCACGAGCACGGTGAGCGGCGCAGGCTCGCGCACGAGGCGGCGGAGCAGGGGTGGTCGGTGCGGGTCACCGAAGCGCGCGCGCGCGACAGCAACGCCGAGCCGGAGCGGGGCCCGCTCGCGGACCGCGCCGGCCCCACGCGGCGCGTGCACCCCGACCAGGAACATGCGGCGCGGGAGATCGCGCAGGCGCTCGGCTCGGCGCTGGGGGCGGACGTGCGCGTGAAGCCCACCAGCGACGGCCGCTACAGCGCGCAGCTGTCCTTCGAGACGCCTGAGGAGGCGCTCGAGCTGGCGCAGCGCATCCGGCCCCGCGCGGTGGCGTAGAGGCCGCACGAGCGGTCCCGGCATGGCCGCTCGGCTCATTTTGGGTCGCAAGAGCGCCGCTACGTCGACGCTGTCTTGAAATGCAGACATCGGCGCGCGCGGGTTTGGTGTCTGAGAATCCAGACATTCGGCACAGGTTGCTATGATGTCCGCATATGTCGACATCCGCGGACGCGGATCCCCGCGCTGACTCCCCTCGCCCCGATCAGCCCTTCAGGCTGTACGGCGCCGCGTCGATCGGGCCGGCAATCCGTCACTACCGCGAAGAGGCTGGCCTGACCCAGGAGCAGCTCGCCGACATGGCCGGGCTCAACCGGACTTATCTCTCCGATCTCGAGCAGGGCAAGCAGACCGAGCAGACGCGCCGCATCCTGCGCGTCCTGAAGCTGCTCGGCGTCCGGGCGACGCTGCAGAAGGCAGACTGGTGATGCCGGATCGGCTGGCGATCTGGCTGTACGGCCACGAGGTCGCCGTCGTCGAGGAAGAGCGCAAGAACCGCCTGCGCCTGTCCTACACGGAGGACGCGCTGGCCACATATGCAGGCGGCACGCCGCTGCTGTCGCTCGCGCTGCCGCTCACGCGCGACCGGTACCCCAACGACGCGACGCGTGCGTTTCTCGACGGCCTCCTGCCGGAGGGCGAGCCACGCCGGGCGATCGCGGAGGACCTCAACCTGCGCGCAAGCGACGTGTTCGGGCTGCTCGCTGCTCTGGGCAGGGACTGTGCGGGGGCTCTGGTGATCCAACCGGAGGGCGACCCACCGCCGCCCGCGCCGACGACGCGGACCGCCGAGCCACTCACAGCGGACGACCTCGCGCGGCTGGTCGCGAACCTCCGCAGCGCGCCGCTCGGCGTGGACCGAAACGTCCGGCTGTCCCTGGCCGGCGTCCAGGAGAAGCTGCTGCTCACGCGGATGCCCGACGGCGGCTGGGGTCGCCCCGTCGACGGCACGCCGTCGACGCACATCCTCAAGCCCGAGATCGAGCGCTTCCACAACACCGTCGAGAACGAGGCGTTCTGCATGCGCGTCGCCAAGCACCTCGGGCTCGCCGCGGCGCACGTCGAGACGATCGCCGTCGACGAGCGTCCGGTTCTGGTGGTGGAGCGCTTCGACCGCGTCATCGAGCCCGACGGGACGGTTCATCGCGTCCACCAGGAGGACTTCTGCCAGGCGCTGGGGCTGCCTCCGGACCGTAAGTACGAGCAGGACTCTGGTCCCACGCTCGCCCGCGTCGCGGGGGTCCTTCGGGACGTCGCCGATCCGTCGGCGCCCGCGACGCTCCTGCGCGTGGCCACCCTCAACGTGGCGCTCGGAAACTGCGACGCGCACGGCAAGAACCTCGCGCTGCTGCACACCGAGTCGGGCATTCTGCGGATGGCGCCGCTCTACGACCTGCTGTCGACGCGGCTGTATCCGCTCGACGACAAGCTCGCCATGTACGTGGACAGCGTCCAGAAGGCCGACCGGGTGACGGCAGATCGCATCGTCAACGAGGCCGCGCGGTGGGGCCTCACGAGCGCGAGCGCCGGCGAGGTCGTCTCGGACTTGCTGGATCGCCTGCCGGCCGCCATATCGGCGGCGGCCGATGAGATCGACGGTCTGCCCCCACAACTGCCCGAGCTGGTCGAAGGGACGGTCCAGCGACTGCGGGACTCCCTTGGGCCCATGACCCCCCCTTGACCTCGCGACGGCCGGCGTCGGCGCCCGGCCGTGCTGGCGTGACGGCGGTAAGATGGCCCGCAGTGCGACGCCACGCATGCTGGCGTTTCGGTGCCCGGGCGATTAGCTCAGTTGGTTAGAGCGCTTCTCTGATAAGGAAGAGGTCCCAGGTTCGAGTCCTGGATCGCCCACTCGCGAATTGCCTGCAAATCGGCTGTTTTTGGTAAGCGTTCAGTTGGTCGCTGCTGAGGCGAGCAGCGGCACCGGATCGCCGCGTGCGTGGGTGGCAATGGCTTCGGTCAGGTAGGCGAACAGCGAGCGACGCTGAAGGCGGCAGGTCGTGTGGGCGG
>JBKQHH010000007.1:0-4274 GCA_052148875.1 Solirubrobacteraceae bacterium | reverse complement strand
GCCGGAAGCATCACCAGACAGCGACGATTATGTTGAGCGCCTTCCCAGCAACACCCTGCGATCAGAAGGGAAAGCCCGCCTCATCGCACGCCCGCTCAACATAACCGGCCGCGCAACATAAGGCTGGTTATGTGGATATCAACATAACCAGCCGCCGGTGAGCACGACCGAGCGCTGCACGGTCGCGCCCTGCTGGCGATAGACGTGTTGGGCGTAGCCGAGCCGGATCGAGCCGAGATCCTCTGCGTGGAGGTTGACGTGGCGGTCCGAGCCGTCGAGTGCGATCCGGACGCCGCGGGGGTGGATGGCGGTGATTTCGCCGCGGGTGCCGTTCTCGACCCTGGGCTGGCCCGGTAGCCGGTGCTGGCTGGTGAACGCGATCAGGTCGCCTTCGCGGATCGGGTAGTGGACGTCGGGGTGTTGGATCTGCTGGTGTCCGAGTTCGCCGTGTTGGGCGCGGAGGTGTTGCGCGCGGGCGTTGAGCCGGTCGATCTCCTGGTTTGACGCGTCCGCAATCAACGCGACCTTGCGGACGCCGTGCTGCTGGGTGAGGGTGTGCCAGCGTTGCACGGCGGCCTCGCCGGCCTCGTCGCGGGTGTCCTGAAAGTGCAGCTGGTTGCGTAGGAGGTAGTGCGCCATCGCTCGCTCGGGTTCGCCGGCGCGCAGCGCTTGCCAGGCGCGCTGCTCCGTCGGGTCCCGAGTTCTGTAGACGTCTTGCAGCTCGGCGGTGGGGGCGTGTCCGCTGAGCCGGTCGAACATGCCGCCGGGGCCGATCGAGGGGAGCTGCTTGCCGTCGCCGACAGCGATGAGCTTCGCCCCGGAGTGCTCCACGAGCTCGGTGAGCGCGTCGAGGCGGTGGTGGTCGGTCATTCCCGCCTCGTCGAGGAAGATCGTCGTGGCACGGTCGACGTGGATGCTCCCGGTGCGAGAGCGCGCCACGAGCGAGTCGAGGGTGAGTGTTCGCCTGGCGAGCGCCGGGCTGTCGGCACCGAGACGCTCCGCGGTGCTGCCGGATACCGCGATCCCGAGGACCGTCCTGCCGGCATGTTGCTCCGCCCGCGCGGCGGCGTCGATCACGACTCCCTTCCCGGTGCCGGCGGGGCCGATGAGCACGGCAAGCAGCTCGGGGCCGGTGACCGCCTCCAGCGCATGGTGCTGCTCGGGGCTGAGGGGTGCGGCGATACGCTCGGCGACCTCCCGCACCGCGCCCTGACGCACGCCCTCGCCGGCGTCCCTGTCTGCGGGCTGGGCGAGCTTGGCTACGCGCCGTTCGATCGCCTGCTCCTGCGCGCGAATAGCGAGCGTCGTCATCCGTCCGCCCTCCAGGTGAGGATGCGCCGGTCGCCGACCATCTCCCGGGCGATCCCGAGCGCCACGTCCGGCGGCATCTCCCCGGCGGTCTGCTCAAGCGCGGCCGCTCGCAGCTCACGCGCGTCGAAGATCGCGTGATGCTCGGTCAGGTGCGCCTCGATGCGGTTCTCCACCGACCCGCTGCGACCGACGCGCTCGGATCCCCCCAGCAGCCGCAGCGTCTCGTCGGGACCGAACCCGTGGCGGCGCCCGGCCTCGGCCCATGTCTGCTGGAGGTCTGCACGGGTCCTGGGCTGCTTGGCGCGTCGGTTCTCGAGCGCCAGGCCGCGCAGCTCACCACGCTCCGGCGCGCGGCCGTAGCGCGCACGGAAGCGCTCGGCGGCCCGGGCGACCTCGCGGCTGCGCCCGGAGAACTCCTCCAGCAGCGCCTGCGGTACCCCGGCCAGCTCGAAGTAGCGGCCATCCTTCCCCGTCCCGTAGCTGATCTGGTAGCCGTCGCTTGCGAGCTCGTGCGCGAGCTGGGAGCGGTAGAAGGCACCCAGCTCCCGTGCGCTACGAAAGATCGGCCGGGAAGCGACCGCGACGATGCGCTCGTCCTCACGGACAGCGCCGGTGATGACGACGTGGCTGTGTAGCTGTGGGTCCGGTGCCTGCGCCCCGGCGACGCCTCGGGCCGTGGTGTGCCGATACTCCGCGGCGATCACGTCCTTGGCGTGCTCCTCGACCACCTGTCCGTCGTATCGCCGCCGCACGACGGGGACCTGCTCACGTAGGTAGAGGATCGTCTGCTCGACCGCGCGGGCGTGCGCGGCCTCGATCTGCTCACGCTGCCACGGATCCCCCAGCGCCCACACCGCCGAGACGGACTTCGGAGCGCTCAAGGTCACGTCGATCCCACCGCCCCTACCGCCGTCCGCACCCTCGGGTCGCAGCCAGCGCCCGGTGTCCGGGTGCCGGCCGTCCATCAGCGCGATGAAGTCCGCGCCATGGATCGGCTCGCCCGCCTGCACCCCCAGCGCCACCAGCGTCTCCTCCTCGGCGAGCCAGCGGCCGGGAGCCTGCGCCATCTCGCCGTCCGGGGTCAGGTAGTAATCCCCGCGCTCGGGCGTGACGGTCTTGCTCTCCAGGTAGCGGGCGTATCCGCCGCCTCCGGACGCAGGGATGCTCGATGCGGTCATCACATGGGTGATGACCCTCAGCGCGCCGAACCGGCCAACGAGTTGCACAGCAATCGCACAGCGATCGCACTCCCGTGCATCTGGTCTGTTTGGCTTATCGCGGTACCGGCGGCCGAACGCGCCGCAAGTACCGCGAGCCGGAGCGAAGCGACGACGGACTCGACTCGCCGGGGTCCTGGCTGGATGATCCCGCAGGGGGGTGAGCCGCCGTGCATGCTTGGACATCGCGGGCGTCCGTGACCGCGTGAGGCAGAAGGACAAGAGGGCAAGCAACGGGCAGACAGTCAGCGAGCGCGCACCACCAGCGCGTCTGGAGCCAGGCTCTCAACGAACGCTACGAAGACTCCTAATCCTCGCCGGGTACATCGATGCCGCTCCTCCCGGCGGGCACATTTCGCTCGAACGGAAGGTGTAGCGCGCGGTTCTCTAAGGCTGTGGGGTCGTCGAACCGCGCTCATGCCGGGAGAGGCCGATAGCCTCTTGATGGTGGCCAATCAACGGCAAGGGCTCGGTCCGTGCGTCTTCTGCGGAGAACCTTCGTCCCCAAAAGGCGAGCACATTCTCCCGCTTTGGCTCCTGAAGAGGTGGTGCGGGGAGGGGCCGTTCACTCATGCAGTCAGCGGCGAGCCGATTTCCGGTCGGGATGGGCTTCCACGAACCACGGACCATCTTCCCCCGTATCTACTGCCCGTCTGTGACCAGGAGAGCGGACAAAATTGCAACGGCAAGTTGAACCGGCGCTACGAGGAGCCCGGCAAGCTCGCTGTACGCGTTGTGCTCGACCGGGGCGAGGCGCTTAGGACAAGCGACCAGGTGGTGGCGTTTGCGCGCTGGTGGATCAAGACCATCCTCCTGCTCCAGCACCCGGAGGCTAAAAGCACGTTTTGCGAAGTCTTGACGCGGAATAGCTGGGATCTTCCAGCCAGCGTCTACAAGAACTTGCTGGAAGGCTCCCTACCGTCCGACGCTTCCCTCTGGCTTGCGGTCGCTGATGACGAGAACGGATGCGCGCGGCTTCCAAAACTCCTGCGCATCTACCTTCCAACAACATCCGATCCGGAGGGCGTAGGCGGCAATCCGGCCACCCTTCTCACCGGATTCCGCCAAGTAGGCACCAGAATCATGCTAGTTCAACTCGTGCTGCATCCGCTATGCGACTTCGAGCACCCGTTCGAGCAATCTGGCCTGGTAGTTAGGCTCTGGCCAGAGTCTCCCGATTGCTTTGACATCGCCGCACTGCCGGTACTTGACGCCGAAGGCCGTCGGCAGCTCGGTGCCTTGTTTGTTGACGGCAATTACGGGGCGAACCTTCCAGCTCGTGGTTGGCGGACCTCCGTTGACGCCGTGCCCGACGGTTGCCCTCTGATCCCACCACAGCTCGTTCCACCTCCGAACGAGCAGGTTCTCCAACAGTTCAGAGCGTGATCCGCGGCTACACGGGGACGATGCCGCCTGTTTGGCTGCGACAGACGATGTACGGGCCTTCGCGGGTCTGGATCGTGACGGGTGTCCCGCCGACCGTTCGGCAGTTGGCTTCAAAGCGGCGCTGGCGTTCGAGCGCTTCGCGGCGGCGCTTGCGTTCGAGTGCTTCCTGTCGGCGGATAGCTTCAGCGCGTTCGTGTACCGCAAGATTGAATAGCAGCGCGCACCGATACCGGCTAGCTGACGGCCGCAAGCACATCGTTTACGTCTGACCGCAAGCACATCGTTTACGCGGCTGGCTTTTGAGCCGCAAGCACATCGTTTACATCGGGTGTGGCGTGGCAGCCTCGCGCGTTCTGTTGA
>JBKQHH010000006.1:0-13247 GCA_052148875.1 Solirubrobacteraceae bacterium | reverse complement strand
TCAACAGAACGCGCGAGGCTGCCACGCCACACCCGATGTAAACGATGTGCTTGCGGCTCAAAAGCCAGCCGCGTAAACGATGTGCTTGCGGTCAGACGTAAACGATGTGCTTGCGGCCGTCAGCTAGTTCCGCAGCATCCGAGAGGCCGGCGTCGGCCAAGCGAGCACCCAGGTCCTCGCGAGCTTGGCGGGCATGGCCCCGCCAAGCACCGAGGGGCTTATCGAGCGAGTCACGAAGCGTCTCTGCTGCACCAAGCGCATCGGTGGCCGCCCGGACGAATGCGTCCGATGCCCTGTCTCGGAGCACCACTAGGTCTCGTGGGATGAGCTTGTGATCGGGCAGCTGTGGAGCAGCGCTCGCCCCCCGTAGAGCATTGGCGGTCGCCATCAGCGAATCCGGCCATACCGCCAGTGCCTCAACGGCGATCTCGGCCTCGCCGAGCGCTGCCGACTCCTCGACCAACGCGGTTGCTCCCTGATTCGCAAGCTGATCGAGTCGATCGGTCAGGTCGCGCAGCTCCTCGGCTGCCTCTTGAGTCGTGGCGAGTGACTGGTCGAGCCGGTCCAGCAGTTCGGATAGACGGCGAACCTCCGCAGCTGCTGCTGACACCTGCACCTCGGCCTTTCTCGCGCTCTCACCAGCCGGGTCGAACACAAAGGCAATCAGCGCCTCTTGCTGTTGAGGAAGCGCCGCGAGCTCGCGCTGCCCGAACACACGAACTTGCACACGGCGCCGAACATCGACTTCGAGTAGCTGGCCCCCGCGGAGCAATCTGCTTCCGGTGCTATTACCAACGCGCGTGACGGTATACACCTGCGAGTCCCTGGCCACGTACTCGATTCGTGCCTCTGCATTCGCCGGGAAGTTCTTTTCCCGGTTGCTCAGTCCATCTTTGGCTTGTGATGCCGCAGCAATCGACTCTGGCGCCTCCATCACGTACCGAATAATCTCGACCAATGTCGACTTACCCGTGCCCTTTCCTCCAATCACCGCGTTTAGACCTGGGCCGAAGTCGAGCTGCAACCCGTCGTGGAACCCGCCTTGAATCGCGATCGACTCGATTCTCGGCCACGATGGTTGGGGCGCCTCCAAGAACGTGACGTGCTTGACGTGGCTCCACTCGGACTTGAGAGGCTGGGGAAACCGGATCCGCGTGTGCGGCATTAGAAATGCTTGTCGCAGACTCTCCAACGTGGGCTCGGCGCCGACCTTCAGGAACACTGCCCGGCTCCCAACCTCATCAAGGGAGCGGACATCTCCCGAGATGATCCACGCGGGCTCTAGATCGCCGAACTCCGCGGCAGGATTGATCAAGACGTCCGCCCCGCCGCTCCCGAAGACATCGAACGCCAGAACCAAGCCGGACTGCGCGACCTCGCTGCTTACGTTGCAGACGTTGCTCGCAAACAGACCAATCCGCTTCGCGGTCGCATGCGGAGCCAACACGAGGCCTTGACAATCGCGTGCACTGCGCGCCCAATCGAGCACCGAACCGCTCGAAAGCGGGCGCGGTCGCCGCCCCGAGTCAATTGGGCTCACTCCGGGGTCGAACAGGCCATCGAGAAATCTTTGGGCGAGCGAGAATCCCTCATCCGTGCGGTCCCAAAGAGCCAATAGGTGGCACTTGTTGACGTTGATCTCGATGCCGGGAAACACGAAGACCCCCGATTCTTCGCCTGCAGCGTGTAGAGCTGGCCACCAGTCGAGTCGGTTGTGGTCCGTAACAGCAAGGATCTCAACACCGGCCGCCTTGTGGGCACGGATCAATGTCTGCGCAAACTCCTGGTTCGGCTCTGGCCCCCCGACATCACCGTACCGATGCTCCTTATCGGCAGGGGTATGGACCTGGAGGTCGGCGAGCATCCATCGTGAATACGGCATGTCGGAACTATGCCGCATGAGCCCGAGCGAAGGCTTGGCGCCCCCGAGCGCGCTTCCACTCGGGGGTGTGGCTATGGACCGTCGACGAGCGCACGGAGTCGTCGCCCCTCCTCCTCGCCGCGCCGCATTGCCTGCCGATAGACGCGCAGTGCTAGCGCTGGATCGGTGTGGCCCATCTCGTCCATGACGACGCCCGGGTCTTCACCGAGCGCATAGAGCACGCTGGCGAAGGTGCGCCTCAGAGAGTGCGGTGTGATGCCCTGCGGCAACCGAGGAAGACCGCGCTCGTGGGCATTGGCTCGACTCAGCTGAGCAGCGCCCTCTTGCGTGTCGAGGCTGCGCTCGTGATCCTTGCTCGTCTCGGCGGCCCAGCGCTGCCGGACGTAACCGACATGGCCGAGAAAGGCCGGGATGCTGGCGCGTCTCTGCACGAAGTCGAGGCGGACGCAGTTCGCGCCACCGCGGCGACGCGCTTCTTGGCCGAAACCGACGATAGGTTCGGGATGCCCGCCGATGAGAATCGGCCCTGAGCGCGTCGCGACGATCGTCACGGGCCATCCAGCTCTGTGGGGCCAACGACGAAACCAAGGCGGGCAGTTCCGGGAGGCGCAGGCGACGTAGACGCCTGCGGCAGTCGCTCGCCGCGCCTGCCCCGGCCATCGCCAGGGCGATCCGGCGCCCTCGACGTGGAGGCCGAGATACGGCAGAATCCAAGTCCCGAGCGCGGAGCTGCCACATGTCCGGAGCAGACCAACATCGCGAACTTGAAACCACAATGTCGGTGGCGCTGGCGAACGGCGATCTCAAGGCCCACTACGAGGCCGAGTGCCAGCTGGAGCAACTGCACCTCGCCGCCGCCGAGCAACTGTTCGCGGCGGGCCACGTCGCTGAGGCCGCCGCCGAGTACAACACGGTGGCGCGGCTGAACTTCGAGCTCGTGAACACCCTGCAACAGGCGATCGACAGTGGCACCGACGGCCCCGTGGGGCGCGATCAGATGGAGCAATGGCAGGTGTCCGCACAGTCGCTCGCCCTCTCCACCACCGGCGACGCGGCGCTCAGCCGTGGACTGGCTTCGCCGAGCGACGCCGTGACGCTCTACGGCGAGGCTGAGGCCGCCTTTCGTAAGCTCGCCGAATCAGACGACGAAAATGGCCTCAATGCACTGCGCGCTGACTACGCACTGGGACTGCGCGAAGCCTCGGAAGGACGCGAAGCGCTGCTACGGCTCGATCTGGACGGAGCCACGAAGATCCTCATGCGCGCCCGCGCCCGCCTCGAAGGCATCGTCGAAATGGCGAGCGCCCCGGACGCCGGAGACGAACTCCACCAGCTCGCGGCCCGCCTCGCGTCCGACGCTGAAGCAGTCGCCTCGCTCTACGAGCGCGCGGCTTTCAACGCGCGTCTGCTCGCTGGCGACTACGACGCGGCGATCGCACATGCGGACGCCTCCAGCGAGCGCCTGAAAGCAGCGCTCGCCGGACTGGGAGAGCAAGCTCCCGCATGGACCGCCTTCGCCATGCGCTCCCAGATCGCCCAGACCCAGTCGGAGCGCCTGCGCGCCGAGGCTGGAAGATACCGCGCCGAAGACAACTGGGACGAGGCGCGGCACGCGTACGAGCGGTCACGTAGCGAACTCCTCGAGGCCGCCAAACTGATCCTGCAAACGCGACTGCCCCAGGCCACGGCCTGGCAGGAGATGCTCGTCTCGGTGGCCTCGCTCACGATCGGAGCCGAGCTGCGCAGCCTGGCGACCGAACGCCAGCTGGGCGAAGAGCTGGCTCGGCTGCGCAAGGAGCGCGACGAACTTGTACAGAACCTGCGCTCGATCGGCATGACCGTGAACACCTACGCGGAGGCCAGTGCCGTCGCCGAGCAGCAGGTTCAGCTGGCGGTGCGCGTCGAACAGTCCGTCCGTGCGGCCCTGGGCGATCTCGGGCAGGCGCTACAGGCCAGCAAGCTCGGAGCCGAAGGCGACGCCGCCGCCCAGGAGCTGGATCAGCTGCTCGCCTCCAAAGACACCCCCGACTCGTTCATCGCCCGCGCCGGCCGCCTGACCAAGCGGGTGGCGGAAATCGCCAAGGGCGCGGGCGAAGCAGCCGCGCCCCTGCTCCCCGTGCTGCGCATCCTCGGGCCGTTGGTGGGCGTGCCGATACCCTGACCGACTCCGGGACAGGACTCAAACCGTGGGCAGCCCCTGCCGCGATTCGCTTGCTAGAGCCAGTTTGGCTCAGCGCTGAGAAAGCCCTCGCCCACTCCACCCGGCTGAGTCTCGGCACCAAGCTCGTGATCGAACCACCACGTCGGCCTCGCGGCGTCTTCAGAGCGTTTCGAGCGGCACGCCGATGATGTTCAGTTGGCGTGTAAGCCCATCGAGCGCGAAAGCGCGCAGCTCGTCGGCCGAGGCACCGAGGATCGATGCGTCGGCGCCGGCGGGCGGTGTCAGGGCCTCCGCGACCGCGGGAAGAAGCTCCCGCAGGGTCGCGCCTGAGGTCCGTGCAACGCGCGACGAGATCAGCTGGCGAGTCGCGGCTCTGCTCGACCAACTAAGCCGCTGAGCTGTCGGCGGCTGGCCGCGCCTCCGGAGCCTGCTTGAGCGCGTCGGCCCCGTGAACGATCTTGAGGATCGCCTCTGGCCAAGCACACGACGCATTCGCGACCTCAAGCGTCAGTTGTCGCCTCGTCGCATAGACGAGCAGCCCCTCCTCTCGCAACTCTGCGAGGCCGTCTTGAAGCGCGTCGCCCGCCTCAAACTGCCCCTTCGGCCCGATCTCATCGTAGGCTTCGCTCCAATCGCTGAACGACTGCATGAAGTCTCCGACGACTTGCCGTTGCGACGGCGACAAACTCTCAGGCTTCTCGTAGGCCCAAGCAAAGCTCCGCGCGCACATCTCGAGCAGCGCGTTGCCGCTCTCGACAAGTTCGAGGTGTACCGGCTTGTCCCGACCCTTGATCGTGAACTCAGGCACGACGCGATTACCCCGCGCCGCGATGCGGCGCTCGTGCTCTGCCTTCATCTGACGGAGCGCCTCGTGCGGGAAAAGCTCAGGCTGTGAATCGATCATCGCGTGACAGTTCGCACAGAGAAGGATTAGGTTCTCGTGCCCATCCAGATTGTCGCGGTCTGCGGCGTATCCTCGCGGTCCGCTCGGCGCCCGGGCAACGATGTGGCACTCTCGGCCGACGATCGCGTGCGGATCGCCAGCGGCTTCGGGCGCGTGAACAAGCGCGACTCCACACCGCGCACACTCGTTGCCGGCCAGAGTCCAAAGCACCTTCCGCGTGTGATCCGTGATTGACACGGCCACATTCTCGCGCAAGCCGGCCGGGGTCGGCACGTCCAGGCACGGTCCCTACCCAGGGAGTGTGCTTCCTATACGCATCTGAACTGGCGCATCTAGCTCACTCCAGCTCAGTCGGCCCTACCACGAAGCCCAGTCGAGCTGTCCCACGCCGCATCCGTGCGTCGAGGGTGACGAGCTGGCATGCCAGAAGCCGCGCAAGAGCGACGTAGTTCGCGTCATAGGTCTTCGCCCAGCCCAGCTCGTCGGCGACCTTCCACGCCTCCCGCGCGAGCCCGTCCGGCTCACGACGCCGCACCGGCGCCGACAGCACTCGGTCGAGCACGGACTCGGCCTGCTCGCGACGTAGCTCACCCCGCCAGACCAGGGCGTGCAGGGTCGAAACAGCCTCGATCCACATGAGTGGCGGAGCGACCAGCTCGAACCGCCGAAAGCGCTCGAACCCAACGGGGTTCGCCGCAGCCGCAGCCACGACACTTGCGTCGATGACGAGCTTCAACGTCCGAGCCGCGACAGTGCCACGGCCGCGACCCAGTTCGGCGCTGGCGTCCCGTCCTCCAGCGTCTGCCACTCTGGCGGCAGCGGCAGCATCGGATACATCTCGTCGCGCACTTCGTCCAGAGCACCGGGATCGATCAAGCGCTGGCCGTGCGTCGTCTCAGCTTGCAGGCGACCCTCGCGTATCCAGCGACGCACGGTCCCGGGACTCCGCCCGACCCGCTGTGCCGCCTCGGCAACCGTAAGCATGTATCGATCCTACGCCTGCGACCCGACGAACCCGCTCGGCACGAGCCGGCCGATAGTCCCGCAGGCGACACGACGAGCACAGCGAAAAGGCAGTCCTGCCACTATCGCCATGAATCGCCCGCAAATTGGGCCGACCCAGACACGGGCGCGCGCACCCGCACCGTCCCGCGATCCCAATTCCCATGCGGGATTGCGCCCCAAGCGCCCCGTCCCGCGCCACGCCTCCGGAGCGAGAGGTCGGCCGTTCGAATCGGCCCGGGCGCGCTAAAGAAAGCCTTGCAATCGCAGGGTTTTCTTCGCCAAATTCCTCACCCCGCTAAGGGTGAATAGGCTAATTGGGCTCAAGTGCCCAAACGTAGACGCGCAACGCGCGAGCTACCCTGAGCAAGGCCGTGCTGCGCGTCTACCTTGACCAGAACAAGTGGATCGAGATCGCCCGAGTGCTCAAGGCGGGCACCGTGTCGGAGGTGGTCACGATGATCTACGCGGCAGTAGAGCGCGGGTACGCCTCGTTGCCCCTCTCGGGCGGTCACGTCTTCGAGACGTGGAAGGCGGCCAGCGCCCGGCGCCGACACGAGCTTGCGCCGGCTATGGCCACCATCTCGATGAACCAGACGATCGCTGCGCCGTCGAAGCTGCTCCCAGGCGAGCTAGACCATGCCTTCCAGCGCCGCTTCGGGCGTCCGCTCTCAGCGCTCCCCGTTGTGCCGTTCGGGTGGGGCCTCGCCCACAGCTTTGGTCAGCCAGTGCCGCAGTTGTCCGAGGACACGCGGGCGATGCTACGCGAGGACTTCCCGAGCATGAGCGAGCGGGAGCTCACCGCACTGATCGAGATGGTGCTCCTGGCGGGGCCACCCGAGGACCTGCCGGTTGAAGGAATCGCACAGCCGCCGTTGCAGTTCGCCGAGGCATTCGCCGCCGACGAGAATGCGCAGGCCGAGCTGTTCGCCCGGCACGGCGCCGACAAGGATCTTCGGCGTCGAGCGGTTTCCGCCCGCCAGATGATCGAGATCAAGGACGAGCTGAGCGCAGCGCAGGTGCGGGCGAACGTGACAAACGACGAAATCACCGCGCTCGGGGTTGACGGCGTGACCGAGCTGCTGCTCGATCTGCCCTCGCGCGCAGCGGGCCACCGGATGATGTGGTGGCAGCACGACAACCCGCAGACAAAATGGGAGCCCAACGACCTCGACGACATCTCGTACCTGTCGGTGGCGGTGGGCTACTGCGACGTGGTCGTGACCGAGCGGAAGTGGACCCACATCCTGAACGCGAGCGGTGCCGCCGAGCACGGCGGCACGATCGTCACGAGCAAACTCGACGACCTCACTGAACTGTTGGTGAGCGCGAGCCTCGCCGCCTGACCACGGCGTGCGAGGCCCAGAGCCGCCCGGAGCGTCGCCCACTGGCCCTACGATCATTTCAATGCCTCTGCAGATCGACACCAGCCGGGCGCTCCGAATGCACAGGCAGCTCACCGAGCTGGTCTCGGCAATCCTGACGGCACCAGACGCGGAGCCCGAGACGTACGCGGTCGAGTGGAAGTCGAACCTTGATCTTACGGCCGTCGAGCACCGCTTCACGCTGGCCAAGGCAGTGATCGCCTTCAGCAACCGCCACCCCGATGATGCCGACCGCGAGTTCGAAGGCTGCGCCTACATCGTCGTCGGCGCAGTACCACAGGGCACACCCCCAGACTCACCGGTTCACGACCCCGCCGTGCTCGACGACTGGATCGTGCCATTCGTCGGATCCGACGGACCCCGCTGGAGAGGCGACTACGTGAGGGCGCTGGAGCGCGACATCCTCGTCATTACAGTGGAGGCGCCGCGATGGGGAGACCCGATCCACGTGCTCGAGAAGGGATACGGGCGGTTCAACGCCGGCAGGGCGTTCGTTCGCCGGCAGGGCAAGTCAGTCGAGGCCGACCCGGACGAGATGAGAATGCTCCAAGAGCGGCTGAAGCGCACCGCCAGCCGGATCACCGTGGACGTCGAGTTCGAAGGTGACCGGCCGAGGCTCCTGACATACACCACGACGGCGGCGAACGAGTGGGCCGCGTGGATCGGTTCGGAGCGCAGACGGCTGTACGCTCCTATCGCGCCGCCGGCACCCGCCGAGATGCCCGTGGACAGCTCGCAGTTCACCCCAATCGCCGGTCTCGCAGAGATCGCCAAGATCGCCGAGCGCTTCGCGCCGTCGGATCATCGGTCACGCAAGACCTACGAATGGGAAGTCGAGGCGTATCTCGCCGGGGCGAGAGCCACATGGCAGCGGGCAATTTGGGAGTCGGTGATTGAGCAGAAGCTCGCTGAGCTCAAGCTCTGCCTGAAGAACTCGACCGACGAGAACTACGAGGCTGTCCAAGTGGTTCTCAACCTGCCGGCCGCGACGTACGCGTTCACCGAGGACACACCGCCGAGAGATGTGCTGGATGCACCGGTACCCCCCGCACCATGGGGGACCTTCGACCCCGGCATCCTCGATCTCGATCTCACGAGGCCCCCCATCCCGTATGGCCGCGGCGAATTCGCAACCGTCACAACCGGCGACAAGTGGACCGTCACACTGCCAGCGGTGCATCTGCGCCCGCACGCCACGGTCTCGCTACCGACGGTCTCTCTCGCGATCCCCGCTGGGCTCCACGAAGACGAACAGGAGATCCAGCTCGGCTGGTCAGCTACCTCCACCAGCGCGGCCGGCCGCGCGGCCCGCCTGCTCACCATTCCCCTCGTGCCCGGCCCTGTGAACGTCTCGATGGACGGGGCATAAGAACCGCCCGACGAGCCCCTGTAGCTTCACTTGGCGATCGATGTGCGCCAGAGCAATGCCGAGCAGTTGTTGTTGTGCTTGCCGCCGGCTGGACGGTAGGACGATGAGGCCTGGGTGCACGGGAGCTGGTCTCGTAAAGCCGGCGGAAGTCGCCGTCGTTGTTGGTGACGAGGGTGCGGTCCTCATCGATGCAGCGTTGCCGAACATCGATGTCCGAGCGACCGAGCAGCGCCCGGTCGCAGTTGCAGGTGGCATCGAGACCGTGGCGATACGCGACGTCAACCAGCGACGGGGAGAGGTCCTCGTCGACCCACAGCTTCATCGGCGTCTCGCCAGGGTCGTGTCCGCCTGCCGCGGCGCGGGTGTGCCTTGCCATAGGTGTGAGCTGTTTGGAATGCCTCGGCGGGGACATGGGGGTAGTCCTCGGTCAAGATCTCGATGGTGTCCCCCTCGTCCATGCGCTGCGCGATGCCGCGGACGCCGATGCGCGTCCCGCGGATCACCGGCTCTCCGCCCTTGATCTTCGGATTGATCTCGATCCATTGATCGCGCAGCCTCGCATAGCGCTCGGCTGCGTGGACGGTATCGCTGATCTCAGGGGACCAGCGCACGACGAGCGCGTGCCCGTCGCGGTCCAAGAGCTGTCGCGCGCCGAGCACCGTCAACCCAACCACGCGGCTAGTTCCGGGCGCATAGCGGACGACGTGGCCCTCTGGCGTCTCCTCGCCCTCGGCTGGCTGGGGCGCGCCAACATGCAGGTAGAGCACGTCGTTATCGGCGTCGTAGTCGGCGTGATCGAAGCTCAACGGCCCGATCGTGATGTCTACGCGCTCCATGACCTGGGGTCCTTCCGGTTGGCGAACGCGAGGAAGTGCTTGATGTCGTCGTCTGGGCTCATGTGAAGCGCTACCAGTCGACCCGCACGTCATAGGCGCGCAGTCTCTCGTCGCTCGAGACAAGGACCGCATCCTCGAGGCCGGCCTGGGCGACGAGCAGGCGGTCGAATGGATCGCGGTGGTGCCAGGGTAGCGAGCGGACCGCCCGTGCGTGATCGATGCTGACGGCCAGCGGCACCGCTCCGACATCCAACAGCATGCTCGCAAACCCGTCGGGCGCATCGAGCTTTCCGAGCGATCGCTTTATCGCCACCTCCCACACCACCGCCGCGCTGAGCAGCACCTCGTTTGAAGCGTCCGTGAGCAGTTGGTCGGCGCGCCGGCTCAGCCGCTTGTCTTCGCCTAGCAGCCAGAGCGCCGCGTTGGTATCGGCCAGCAGCCTCACCGGGCGCCGAACGCCTCGGCGATGTCGTCGGGAAGCTCGTCGAAGTCCTCGGCCATGTGCACACGGCCACGCCAAACGCCGCGCACCGATGCCAGCGAGCGCGACTCCTCCACCACCGGCACCAAGCGCACCGCGGGCTTGCCGTTGCGCTGGATCACAACATCCTCACCAGCTTCGGCACGCTCCACCAGCCTGGAGAGATGAGTCTTCGCCTCATGCATTCCCACGCGAGCCATGCCGCGATCGTAGCATGACTTAGCTAGCCTTAGTCCATACGGGATCGCGCCTTGTGGTCGCGATCCCCGCCGGACATGGAACTCCCCGGCTCGCCGAGCCGGTTACGGCACAGGTGATCTTGGCAAGTCGGCTCAGGCAGCGATCAGCAGCGGACCGACGAAGTTGAGCTCGTCGCTGCTCGCAAGCCCCGATTCTTCGAAGGGCCCGCCCCCGAGCGCGGTGCTCAGTACGTCCACGGGGCCGACTTCGAATTTCGTCGGTTTCTGCTTGCCTTTCTTCTGTGCGAATTTGACGGTGAAGTGCTTTGGCGGCGCGACGTTCTTGTTGATCGGCTTGATCGTCCCGATCACCGATCCCTGCACGACGACCGGCAGATCTTCGCCGCACGTGAAGGCCATGAACGGCGCCCCCGCCGGCTGGGCGAGGTCCAGACCGACATCCTTCGTGGCCTGCTTGATGTAGCCGAGCGTCCCCGTGAGCGGAGGCGTTTCGATTTCGCCCGCCGTGGCGCCCGACGCGCACCGCAGCCCGTTCAAGATGCAGCCCGTGAACTTGATCCTGACGGTGAGCGTTTTCGGGCCCGTCACGTCTCCCGCGTTGCTACCGCCGGCGCAGGTGATCTTGAGCGTGCCCACCGTTTCGAGCGTCGTCGCTTTCAGTTTCGATGTGAACGCCAGCGGCGTCGATCCCACGAATTCCGGGAGCGCCGCCGAGGATGCCGATGCGCCGAGCGCTCCGAACGCTCCGGCCGCCATTAGATAAAACGAAAGACGCCTGAGGTGCTTCACAAGAGCCTCCTTCGGCTCGCGCTTGTTAGCCCGCGTCCGTCGACGCCTCCCTGGGACCGGTCCCCCCGGCGCCGATCCGTGCCGTCTTCCGGCGGGGCGCCGCGGATAGACGGTCCCACAAATCGCCCGGCCGGTCAAGGCTGGGACCCACATTCGTAACTTCCGATCAGCGAAATTCGTGCGACAGCTAGCGGCGCGTCAGCACCACGACCGGGATCTCCCGCTCGGTGTTGGCCTGGTAGTCGTCGTACGCCGGCCACGCCTCCGTCATCAACGACCACAGGCGGGCGCGCTCCTCGCCCTCGGCGGTGCTCGCGCGCACGGGCACCGTCTCGTCGCGCACCTCGATCGACGCCTCGGGATTGGCCAGCAGGTTCTCGTACCAGCTCGGATTCGCCGGCGCGCCGCCCTTGGACGCCACCACGATCCAGCGCTCGCCGTCGATGCGGTGGATGAGCGGCGTCGTCCTCGGCTCGCCCGAGCTGCGCCCCACGGTGGTCAGCAGCAGGATCGTCGTTCCGCGCCAGTGATAGCCGCGCGCGCCGCCCGTCTCGCGATACGCGCGGACATGCTCGGCGCCGAACAGATCGTCATCGGACTCGGCCATCGGTCGCGAGTCTAGCGCCGCAGCCCGGCGCGCCGGTGCGCGCTTGCTGCTACTGATCTGTCCGTGACGCGAGACCACCACGCGATCCGCGCCAGCAAGGCGCGGCGCGCGAGCTCGTTCGCCCGCGTGGCGGACGAGTACGAGCGTGGCCGCCCGGGCTATCCGCGCGCGGCGATCCAGTGGCTGCTCGGCGCGGAAGCGCTCGACGTGCTCGACCTGGGCGCGGGCACCGGCAAGCTGACCGGCGCGCTGCTCGACGCCGGCCATCGCGTGATCGCCGTCGAGCCGCTCGCGGAGATGCGCTCGATCCTCACCTCCACGCTGCCCGCCGCGCATGCGCTCGACGGAACGGCCGAGCAGCTGCCGCTCGAGGACGCGAGCGTCGACGCCGTCACCGTCGGCGCCGCGTTTCACTGGTTCGACGAGCGCGCCGCCCGGGCGGAGATCAGGCGGGTCCTGCGCCCGCCGGGCGTGCTCGGGCTGCTCGGCAACGCGTTCGACGCCTCGGCGCCGTGGGTGGCCCGCGTGCGCGAGATCCTCGGGCCGCCCGCCATCCAGCGCCCCGGCCACTGGCCCTCGGTGGAGGATCTGGGCGAGGACTACGCGGAGATCGAGGACCGCGAGTTCCCCCACGAGCAGCGCGTAGATCGCGCGAGCCTGCGCGACCTCGCCAGCTCGCGCAGCAGTCTCGCGCTCATGCCGGAGGCGCAGCGGCAGGGCGTCCTCGCGAGCCTCGATCGGCTGTGGGAGCAGGAGCCCGAGCTGATCGGGCGTACAGATGTCGTGATGCCCTGGCGGGCGCGCGTGAGACGCTGCAGGCGCCTGCGTTGAGCGCCGCCACGCGGGCGCCCCGCCCGGAGCTCGAGCGAGTCCAGCGACGATGATCCACCCGCCCGGCGGATTCCTGCCGAGCCCTTCGAGCAACGGCCTGCACCTGGGGCCGCTGTTCGTCCACTTCTACGGCCTCGCCTACGTCGTCGCCGTGCTCGCGGCCGTGGGCATCACCATCCGCCGCTGGGAGGCCGTCGGCGGCAAGCGCGAGCTCGTCTACGACGTCGCGCTGGTGGGCTTTCCCGCCGGGGTGATCGGCGGACGCCTGTACTTCCTGGCCACCAGCTGGAACGAAGTCCCGCCGCACTGGTGGGGCCCGCTCGCCATCTGGAAAGGCGGCCTGGGGATCTGGGGCGGCATCGCGCTCGGCACGCTCGCCGGCATCTGGGTGCTGCGCCGCCGCGGCGCCAGCGTGCCGCTGTTCATGGACGCCGCCGCCCCCGCGCTGCTCGTCGCGCAGGCGATCGGGCGGATCGGCAACTACTTCAACCAGGAGCTCTTCGGCCTGCCCAGCAGGCTGCCGTGGGCGCTCGAGATATCTCCCGCGCACCGCCCCATCGCGTACGCGCGCTACGCCACCTTCCAGCCGACGTTCCTGTACGAGCTGATCTGGAACCTCCTGCTCGCAGGCGCGCTCGTGTGGCTCAGCCGCCGGCGGCGCATCGAGCCGCCGGGGCTGTTCGCCCTGTACGTGGCCGGCTACTCGCTCGCGCGCATCGGCGAGGAGCTATTTTCGAACTGCGGCGGCGAGTCGCCGACCGGTTCGACTTGCATCCGAGCGAGGTCGTGTTGGTCGGGTC
>JBKQHH010000005.1:0-3056 GCA_052148875.1 Solirubrobacteraceae bacterium | reverse complement strand
ACGCGCGCGCCGCGGATGTCGCCGACGGGCTGCGGCTCGGCGGGCATGCCCTGGAAGTAGGGCGGCAGGCGCACGTAGGTCGAGCCGTCGTCCCACGCGAAGCGCTCGCCCTCGGGGACGGGCAGGCCTTTCCAGCGCTCATCTCCGGCGAACACCTGGCCGTAGCTGTGGCGGAACATGTCCGCCCGCACGGCCTCGCCGACCGTCTGGGCCACCTCGTGCACGGAGGGCCAGATGTCCCTCAGGTAGACGTCCTCGCCGTGCTCGTCCTGGCCGAGCGGGTCGCCGACGATGTCGATGTCCATGGTTCCGGCGAGCGCGTAGGCGACGCAGAGCGGCGGCGAGGCGAGATAGTTCATCTTCACGTCCGAGTGGATGCGGCCCTCGAAGTTGCGGTTGCCCGACAGCACCGAGACGACCGCGAGGTTCGCGTCGTTGACGGCCGCGGAGATCTCATCGGGCAGCGGGCCGGAGTTGCCGATGCAGGTGGTGCAGCCGTAGCCGACGAGGTTGAAGCCGAGCGCCTCCAGCGGCTCGGTCAGGCCGGCGCGGTCGAGGTACTCGGTGACGACCTTCGAGCCGGGCGCGAGCGAGGTCTTGACCCACGGCTTGGAGCGCAGGCCGCGCGCGAGCGCGTTGCGGGCGAGGATGCCGGCGCCGACCATCACCGACGGGTTGGAGGTGTTGGTGCAGCTGGTGATCGCCGCGATCACCACGTGGCCGTGGACGAGCTCGAAGCTCTCGCCGTCGAGCGTCACGGGCGTGGCCGCGCGGCAGCGCTCGAGCGTCGTCGCGGCGTGCGCGGCAGCGGGTTGCGCCGCTGCGCTCAGCGGCTGCGCGTGCCCGGGCGCGCCGTTGGCGGGCGGATCGGAGGCCGGATAGGACTCGGCCACAGCCTCGTCCTGAGCGTCGGCCTGCTCGCCGTCGCTCGGGACGTAGTCCTCGAGCGAGCGCCGGAACGCGCCCTTCGCGTCGCTCAGCGAGACGCGGTCCTGGGGCCGCTTGGGGCCGGCGAGGCTCGGCTCGACGGTGGCGAGGTCGAGCTCGATCGTGTCGGTGAACGTGGGCTCTTCGGAGCGCTCGTCGTGCCACAGGCCCTGCTCCTTGGCGTAGGCCTCGACGAGCGCGATCCGCTCGGGCGAGCGGCCGGAGAGCTCGAGGTACTTGAGCGTCTCGGCGTCGATCGGGAAGATCGCGCAGGTCGAGCCGAACTCGGGCGACATGTTGCCGATCGTGGCGCGATCGGCGATCGGCAGGCCGGCCAGGCCGGCACCGTAGAACTCGACGAACATGCCGACGACGCCGCGCTCGCGCAGCATCTGCGTGACGGTGAGCACGAGATCGGTCGCGGTCGTGCCCTCGGGCAGCTGGCCGTGCAGGCGGACTCCGAGCACCTGCGGGATCAGCATCGACATCGGCTGACCGAGCATCGCCGCCTCGGCCTCGATCCCGCCGACGCCCCATCCGAGCACGCCGAGCCCGTTGACCATCGTCGTGTGCGAGTCGGTGCCGACGAGCGTGTCGGGGTAGGCCTGTCCGGTCTTGTCGTTGTCGAACACCACGCGCGCGAGGTACTCGAGGTTGACCTGGTGGACGATCCCGGTGTCGGGCGGCACGACCGCGAAGTCGTCGAACGCGCCCTGCCCCCAGCGCAGGAACGTGTAGCGCTCCTGGTTTCGCTCGAACTCCAGCTCGGCGTTGAAGCGGAAGGAGTCGCGCGTGCCGAACGCGTCGACCTGCACCGAGTGGTCGATCACGAGCTCGGCGGGCGCGAGCGGGTTGATCGCGGCCGGATCGCCGCCCATGTCGGCCATCGCGTCGCGCATCGCCGCCAGGTCGACGACCGCGGGCACGCCCGTGAGGTCCTGCATGAGCACGCGCGCGGGCGTGAACGCGATCTCCTTGCTCGGCTGCGCCTTCGCGTCCCAGCTCGCCAGCGCCTCGACGTCGGCGGCGGTGACCGAGCCGTTGCCCTCGGTGCGCAGCAGGTTCTCGAGCAGCACCTTCAGCGAGAACGGCAGTCGCATGACGTCGAAGCGCTGCTGGAGCGAGTCCAGGCGGAAGATCTCGTACTTGCGAGGACCGCCGGCGGCGGTGCCGCCGACCTCGAGCGTGTCCTTCGCGCCAAAGCTGTTCTCCGACATGGGCATCTCCCGTGCGATCAGCGTCTCTGCAGGGCCTCCTGGCAGTCTCGCAGAGTCGCCACCCCGACCGGGCTGCACGGGACGTGGCCCGGGCCGAGCGGGGCGCTACCGGCCGACCGCTAGCGCCGGCGCGCCCGCGCGCGCGGTGCCGAGGAAGCGCTCGACCGCGTCGACGTCCAGCGGCTGCGAGAACAGGAACCCCTGCCCTTGGTCGCAGTGTTCGCGTTGCAGCGTCGCGAGCTGGTCGCGGTCTTCGATGCCCTCGGCGAGCGTCTCGATGTCGAGCGTCTTGCCGAGCTGCACGAGCGTGTGGATGAGCGCGGCGGACGCCTTGGAGGTGGCGATGCCGTCGATGAAGCAGCGGTCGATCTTCAGCGCGTCCGCCGGGAACTGGCGCAGATAGGCGAGCGAGCTGTAACCGGTGCCGAAGTCGTCGATCGCGATGCGAACGCCGAGCTCCTTGAGCCGGTGCAGGCGCGCGGCGGTCGCCGCGGGGTCGCGCATGAGCGTGGTCTCGGTCACCTCGAGCGTCAGCGTCGCGGGATCGAGGCCGCCGTCCTCGAGCGCACGGCGCACGTCGTCGATCAGCTCGTCGTCGTCGAGCTGGCGCGCGGACACGTTCACGGACATGCCGATCCGGTGGCCGTGGCCGTGCCAGATCGCGGCCTGCCGGCAGGCCTCTTCGAGCACCCAGCGTCCGATCGGGACGATCAGCCCGCACTGCTCGGCGATCGGGATGAACTCGTCGGGGGCGAGCACCCCGCGCGCGAGGATATTTGACCGTCTCCGGACGTATCCGTCTCAATCCCCTGACCGGCTGCCCTGAAGCCGTGTCGGTGGGACTCGACAAAGATAACTTCGACAACTCCTGCGGTGATACGGAATTTCCAACCAGCTGGGACCCGTGTCCGG
>JBKQHH010000004.1:0-45865 GCA_052148875.1 Solirubrobacteraceae bacterium | reverse complement strand
TAGCGCTGCAGCACAAGCTCTCCGTAGCCACGATGCGTGACCGCCCCGACGCGCATGCACATCTCCTGGCAGACGACCGCCATCGCGAACGTCACCGCGATGAACGGCACGAAGAAGCCGAGGCCATACGTCGCGCCCGTCGTCGCATAGGAGATCATGCTCGGCCCGTCGTTCTCGCCGAGCATCGCGAGGATCCCCGGCCCGACGAGCAGCCACATCAGATGCCAGTGCCGGCGGTGCCTGCGCGCGTGGTGCACGCGCGAGCGGTCGTGCGAGCGCACCAGGTCCTCGTCGGTCGGCAGCGGCTGGTGCAGCAGGGGGGAGGCGGTGATCTCGCGCGTGCTCAACCCGCGGCTCCCTGTTCGCCGGCGAGCGCGGGTGGCCCACCCGAGCCGTCGACTTCCACGCGCATGGCGCCGGCGAGCTGGCCGCCGATCGCGTGCTCGCGCGCGCCGAACTGCACGAACAGGGGACCGCCGAACGGCTGGCGCTCGCGTACGGCGAAGCGGTCTCCCGGCGAGATGCCGCGATCGGCCAGGTAGCGCAGCATCTCGGGATCGGAGTCCGACACGCGCACGAACAGGCCCTGGTCGCCGGGCTGCAGGCTCTCCATGCGGTCGGTGACCGGCTCTTCGAGCTCGAGGTCCGCGGTGGGGATCGGGTCGCCGTGGGGATCGACGGTCGGGTGCCCGAGCTTGGCGGCGATCAGCTCCTCGAGGTCGTCGGAGAGCACGTGCTCGAGCACCTCCGCCTCGGCGTGCACCCGGTCCCAGGGCATGCCGAGCGCCTCCGCGAGATAGCTCTCGAGCAGCCGGTGGTGGCGGATCACCTCGAGCGCGATGCGCCGGCCGTCGGCGGTCAGGCGCACGCCGCGGTAGGGCACGTGCGTGATCAGCCCGAGCTCGTCGAGGCGCTTGAGCATCGCCGAGACGGAGCCCGGCGTGATGCCCAGGCGCTCGGCGAGGGCATTGGTCGACACCGGATCATCGCCGCGGGATTCGAGCGCGAAGATCTCCTTGGAGTAGTCCTCGATCGCGGGTGTTCGCAGCTGATCCTTGGTAGCCATGAAAAGAGATTATGGCATGCCAAAGAATTATTCAAGACCAGCAATGATCCAGGCGCTACCCAGCCACGAGAGCATCATCGGCCGCACCCGCCGGGAGCTCGGGGCTCACGGCGCGGCCGGTCACACGACGCGTGCGGCGCGTTACTGCCAGCGCCAGTTGCGAAGCACTTCGCCGAGCACGCGCTGCGACGCCGCATATCCGGCGGCTGAGGCGTTGTCGCTGATCTCGTAGGCCCATTCGCCGTGCACGACGAACACCTGACGGCGGTAGCTCGGCCTGCGCCCCGCGAAGTGGTAGTCGACCGCCAGCGCCGGTTCTCCGTCGACGCTCAGCGCGTGCAGCGAGGAGATCCCGCGAGCCTGCGGCAGGTACGAAGGCCGCGTTCTCAGATTGCGCAGCGCGCGCCTGGCAAGCGCGGCGACGTCGCTGCCACCCGACGCCGCACGGAAGACGAGCACGTTCGTCGCGAAACCATGGACGCGAGGGCCGGCCACCCGATACTCGAGACCGTTCGTGACCTCTTCGTGGGTCAGGCCGTCGGTGAACCCGCGCGGGATCATCGTGCTGAACCCACCGTGCGCGGCGTTCACCGCTTCCCCGCCGCCCGCATGGGCAGGAGAGTTGGCGGTGGCGGTGCTGGCGCTGTTGCTCGCCTTGACCGTGGGGCTCGCGGTGCTCTTGGTGGCTGTGCCGCCGCCCGATCCGCCGCAGGCGGCGAGCAGGAGCGCCGCTGCCGCGACGGCGATCGAGTACGTCAGGCTCCGACCCATGCCCAAACCCTAACGGCTCGCCACATCTCGGTGTTGCTCGAACATCCGGCACCCGCGGGTTTCGCGTTAGCCTGGACTGGTTCGCCGATGCCCGCGTGCACGCACCTCGACCACGTCCACATCACCGAGCTGCCGGAGTCGGTCGACGGCTGTGCGGAGTGTCTCGCCAAAGGCGACCCGTGGCTGCACCTGCGCATCTGCCTGGAGTGCGGGCAGGTGGGGTGCTGCGATGACTCGCCCAACCGCCACGCGAGCGCGCACGCTCACAGCACCGGGCATCCGATCATCCGCTCGATCGAGCCGGGCGAGGCGTGGTCCTGGTGCTTCATCGACGAGCTGGCGATGCGCATCGACGAGGTCCGCGGCAGCACCCGGATACCGCCGTCGCCGCTGGGGTGAGCTGGGGCGAGGAACGGCGTGCTCGGCGGCCGCACTGCAAGACGTCCGGCGCTAGTCTCTCGGCGTGGCGCTGTCTGACGAGAAGTACATCCTGCTGACCACGTTCAAGCGCGACGGGACGTCGGTGGCCACACCGGTGTGGGCGGTGAAGCTCGACGGCGGCGCGATCGGCTTCTGGACGAGCTCGGGCTCGGGAAAGGCCAAGCGGCTCGCGCACACTGCGCGGGTGACCGTTCAGCCGTGCGACGCGCGCGGCCGGGTGAAGGCGGGCACCACTGCGGTCGACGCGACGGCGCGCCTTGTCACGGGGAGCGAGTTCGAGGCGATCCGAGAGCGAGTGGTGGCCAAGTACGGCTTCCAGACGAAGATCACCAAGGCGCTCGGCACGATCGGCGGAGTCGTGCGCGGCAAACGCATCCCGTACGGCGACCGTGGCGTGGTGATCACGCCCAGCGCTGGTTGACGCAGCCTCGAGCAGCCGTCGGCGTTGCGTTACCTCAACACCCGGTAGCGCAGGTGGGTGACGCCATCGGACTCGACCACACGGGTGCATTGGAGGTCGAACTGGCGACCGTCGAGGTTGGCGAACAGGGGGACGCCGCCGCCGAGCAGGACGGGGACGAGGTTGACGCGGATCTCGTCGAGCAGCCCCGCCCGGAGGTACTGCTGGGCGACGTCGGCGCCGCCCACGGCGATGCTCCGCGCGCCGGCGACGGCGCGCGCCTGCTCGAGCGCGCTGTCGATGCCGTCGGTGACGGCGGTTCCGTCGGTGCCAGGGCCGACCCACCGCTCGGGCGGGCTGTGCGTGAGCACGAAGAAGGGGGCGCCCGCGGGGTGGTGACCGTCCCAGCCGCCGGCGATGTCGAACCAGCGCCTGCCGGCGATGATCGCGCCGCAGTCGAACATCTCCGTCACCACCGACCGGCTGCGCGCGGGCGGCTTGAAGCGGTCGTCCGGACCCACGCGCTCGGTGCCGGCGGTCCACCAGTCGAACAGCCTGCGGCCGCCGTCGCCGAGCGGGTTGCCGGGGCCGTCGTTGGGGCCGGCGATGAAGCCATCCAATGACATCGAGAGGTCAACCACCACCGCGCCCATTTCTGCCTCCAGTCTCGCCGGTCTGGGGATTGTGACCGGTGAGGCTCGCTCGACTCGTCGGTGCGGTGTCCGCGAGGGCCTCGGTCAGGCGCCGACGTAGGCCGCGAGGTGCTCGCCGGTGAGGGATCGGATTCCCTCCCTCCCAGCGATCAGGTCGGCGGGCGTGCCCTCGAAGACGATCCGGCCGCCGTCGTGGCCGGCGCCGGGGCCGAGGTCGATGATCCAGTCGGCGTGCGCCATGACCGCCTGGTGGTGCTCGATGACGATGACCGACTTGCCGGAGTCGACGAGCCGGTCGAGCAGGCCGAGCAGCTGCTCGACGTCGGCGAGGTGCAGGCCGGCGGTCGGCTCGTCGAGGACGTAGATTCCGGCCCGCCCGGACCGTTTTTCCCCCATGCGGGCGGCCAGCTTGAGCCGCTGGCGCTCGCCGCCGGACAGCGTGGTGAGCGGCTGGCCGAGGCTGAGGTAGCCGAGCCCGACGTCGGCGAGCCGGTCGAGGATCTCGTGCGCCGCGGGCGTCTCTGCGTGGCCGGCGCCGAAGAACTCCTCGGCCTCGGTCACCGGCATCGCGAGCACCTCGCTGATGTCCCTGCCGCCGAGGTCGTACTCGAGCACCTCGGCCTGGAACCGCTTCCCCTCGCACTCCTCGCAGATCGAGGTGACGCCGGCCATGATCGCCAGGTCGGTGTAGATCACCCCGGCGCCGTTGCAGGTCGGGCAGGCGCCCTCGGAGTTGGCGCTGAACAGGGCGGGCTTCACGCCGTTGGCCTTCGCGAACGCCTTGCGGATCGGGTCGAGCAGTCCGGTGTACGTCGCCGGGTTGCTGCGCCGCGAGCCCTTGATCGCCGCCTGGTCGACCGAGACGACGCCGTCGCGCACGGACACCGAGCCGTGGATCAGCGAGCTCTTGCCCGAGCCGGCCACGCCGGTGACGACGACCAGCACGCCGAGCGGGATGTCGATGTCGACGTCCCGCAGGTTGTGGGTGCTGGCGCCGCGGACCTCCAGCGCTCCCGAGGCCGTCCGCACCGACGGCTTCAAGGAGGCCCGGTCGTCGAGGTGGCGCCCGGTCAGCGTGCCGCTGGCCCGCAGCCCCTCGACCGTGCCCTCGAAGCAGACGGTCCCGCCCGCAGTGCCGGCGCCGGGGCCGAGGTCGACCACGTGGTCGGCGATCGCGATCGCCTCCGGCTTGTGCTCCACGACCAGCACGGTGTTGCCCTTGTCGCGCAGCTGGAGCAGCAGGTCGTTCATCCGCTGGATGTCGTGGGGGTGCAGCCCGATCGTCGGCTCGTCGAAGACGTAGGTGACGTCGGTTAGCGAGGAGCCGAGGTGGCGGATCATCTTGACGCGCTGCGCCTCGCCGCCCGACAGCGTGCCCGACGAGCGCTCGAGGCTGAGGTAGCCGAGCCCGATCTCCACGAACGAGTCGAGGGTCTGCTGCAACGACTCCAGCAGTGGCCCGACGGACGGCTCGTCCAGGGCCCGCATCCATCCGGCGAGGTCGCTGATCTGCATCGCACAGGCGTCGGCGATGTTGATCCCCTCGATCTTCGATGACCGTGCCGCCTCGCTGAGCCGGGTGCCACAGCAGTCGGGGCAGGCGGTGAACGCCACCGCCCGCTCCACGAAGGCGCGGACATGCGGCTGCAGCGCGTCGACGTCCTTGGACAGGAATGACTTCTGGACCCGCGGGATCAGCCCTTCATAGGTCATGTTGATGCCTGCGATCTTCATCCTGGTCGGCTCGTGGTGGAGGAAGTCGTGGAGCTCGGTCTTGGTGTACTGGCGGATCGGCTTGTCCGGATCGACGAAGCCCGACGCGCTGTAGAGCCGATAGTTCCAGCCGCCGGCGGTGTAGCCGGGGATCGTGAGCGCTCCCTCGGCGAGCGACTTGGAGTCGTCGAAGAGCTGGGTGAGGTCGACATCGGAGACCGTGCCCAGGCCTTCGCAGCGCGGACACATGCCGCCGGTGCGGGTGAAGGTCTTTCTCACGGTCTTCTTGGCACCGCGTTCGACCGTGATCGCACCGCTCGCCCGGACCGATGGGACGTTGAAGGAGAACGCGTTGGGCGAGCCGATGTACGGCTGCCCGAGCCGGCTGAAGAGGATGCGCAGCATCGCGCCCGAGTCGGTGGCGGTGCCGACCGTGGAGCGGACGTCGCCACCCAACCGCTGCTGGTCCACGAGGATCGCGGTCGTCAGCCCTTCGAGCACGTCGACCTCGGGCCGGGCCAGCGTCGGCATGAAGCCCTGCACGAAGGCGCTGTAGGTCTCGTTGATCAGCCGCTGCGACTCCGCGGCGATCGTGCCGAACACCAGCGAGCTCTTGCCCGAGCCGGAGACGCCCGTGAACACCGTCAGCCGGCGCTTCGGGAGCTCGACGCTGACGTCCTTGAGGTTGTTCACACGCGCGCCGTGCACGCGGATCAGATCCTGGCTGTCGGCAGCGTGCAGCGCAGGCGAGCGCGTGCCCGTCCTCGTGGCCGTGCTCATCGTCTCTCCACCTGCTGGGCGGGGAGTCTCACCGGTCCTGAAGCAGCCCGAGGACATTGCCGTCGGGATCGGTGACGGTGGCCACCAGGCGGCCGTGACCCACGTCGCGCACGGGCTCCTTCACGGTGGCGCCCGCGGCGGTCACCTCGGCCAGCTTCGCCTCGATGTCCGGCACGTGCCAGTAGGCCACCGGCGAGGTCATGCCCTGCGGTCCACCGCCCGGCAGCAGCCCGATGTGCTGGCCCGCGACGTCGAAGCCGACGTAATAGGACGAGTCGGCCGTCGGCGGTACGCCGAGCAGGGCGGTGTACACCGCCTTGGCGCTCGCCAGGTCGGACACGGGATGCAGCACCGTCTTGATTCCCTCGGTGGAAGAGCCGGTCATGGTCGCTCCTGAAGTCGTGGGTCACATCGACCCGGTGGGATTGTCGGACTTAAAGACGAACGGGGAGCTCGGAAATCGACACACCGGGCTGGTCGGCGGGGCCGACCGTGATCGAGCGCATCGTGCCGTATCCAACGCGAGCCTCCGAGCTTACGGCCAGGTGAGCTCCAGCGCACGCGCTGCGGTGCTGAGCTTCATGATCAGTCGGCGTGGGTCCGTGGGCAAGGGCTGGAAGTCGTGGGCGCGGTAGAAGCTCACGGCGTTCTGGTCTATCGCGTCGACCACCACCACGCGTCCACCCGCCGAACGCGCGGCCACGACGATCGTGATCAAAGCGTGAACCAGCAGCTCGGCACCCAGCCCTTGGCCGTGCAGGCGTATGTGGAGTGCCAGCTTGGCGAGGAGGATCGCGGGAATACGCTGGGGCGCCCCGCGACTGACACCTCGAGGGGCGTCGTCCCGCTCGAGGAGATGGGGGGCGATCGCGAAGTAGCCGGCGACGGCACCGCTGGCTTCCTCGATAAGCAGATACGTGCGAGTGCCCTGTCCTGTGGCGCCGCGAGCGTGTTGGCGTAGCCAGCTGTTGAGGGCGTCGAGACCGCAGTCGAATGCGTCGAGGTCGTGGCCGGCGGCGAGCGGCTCGACGCGGTAGCTCACGTCGGCTTGATTCGCCCGCGTCGCCTCACCGCTGCAGCCGCCCGTGCGAGTCCTGGAGCCCCCTCCGGCTCATCGAGCGACGCGACAAGCTGATCGAAGTAGGCGGTCGGGACCACCGTGGACGCCCGCTCTCGCACAAGGATGTCGGCGCGGTCGAGGGCCGCGAGTACGACAAATGACGACACGGACTCGCCGGCAAGCGCTGCTGCTTGCTCGATCTGCTTGCGCTCCATCGATGTGAGTCGCGCCTCTAGACGCTCTGCCTTGGCTGCCATCGGATCCTCCTCAGCTACGTACAAGTGTACGGCGCTACTACCGCCGCGTCAAGCGCCGTGCCACCACCAGGCAGGCGACTGCGCTGGAGCGGATCGGCCGTCCGAGCCGCTGGTGCAAGGATTGGTTTTCGGCGACGAGAGCGTCGCGCTGTCGGGGTGACAGTGCTGCCCAGAACGACATGGTGCCCAGCAGAGCGTTGAGCTCGTCAGCGGTGTGCTCCAGCTGCGTCGGCACTGCGGCGACCTGCGCGTCGTCAAAGAGGTCTGCCGCATACCCGCGCGCGATCTCGTAGCCCCCCAGCCACGCCCACACCTCCGAGAGGTTCTCGCGCCGGGCCGCAACGCCGGCGAGGGTGCCGGCGAGGTCGCGGTAGGTGGGCCAGTCGGCGGCGAGCTCGGGCGCGACCGTCGTGATGGCGGCACGCAGCGCCCGCTGATCGTCGGCGCTGCGGGGATCGTCGAGCCCGAAGTACGAGACCAGAGCAAGGCTCCCGCCGTCCACCAGCGCGTCGGCCGCCTTGCGCCAGCTCACATCGGGATCGATCCAATGGATCGCCGACGCCGAGAACACAGCCGAGTACCGGGCACGCGGCAGCGAGGCGTCCTCCAGGCGCGCGTTGACGAACTGCACGTCGCCGACGCCGTTGCACTGATCGCGAGCCCGCGCGATCAGTTGCTGGCCCGGCTCCACGGCTGTCACCCGCAGCCCGCGGGCCAGCAGGCTGCGCGTGAGCTGTCCCGTGCCGCAGCCGATCTCGAGCACCGCGGCGCCGGCGCCGATGCCCTCGCACGCCCGGTCGACGAGCTCGTCCGGGTAGGTCGGGCGATGACGGTCATAGTCCTCGGCGACCTCATCGAAGACGCGTCCGCAGCTGCGGGCGTCGGGTTGGCGCGGCATGACTTCACGGTAGATGACGGCAGGGACGGCCGGACGGCGACCAGTCTCACATGAGTGAGATTCCAGTCTCATATGGATGAGACGCCGCAACTGCGGCGTCCCGCCGATCTGAGACGGCCCAGTCCCATTCATCTGAGACCGCGGCGTCCCACCCATGTGAGACCGACGCGACGACCTCAACGGTCGCAGTCCGCGAGACGACGCGCGAGGACGCTCGTTGCGCTTCGCTCGGCTGCGACCGGTTTACGCGAGCGATTCGAGTGTGAGGCCGGGTACGGCCTTGAAGATTGTGTCGTTGGAGACCAGCGGGATCCCGAGTCGGAGCGCGGTCGCGGCGATCCAGCGGTCGGCGTTGTGCTCGCGCTGCGCGAGAGCGTGGCCGATCGCGGCGCAGTCGGCGCGCAGCTGGGCGCAGATCGCCACGAGCTCGGGGCCGGTGTGGACGACCTCCGCGCGCCGGATCTTGCTGTTGAGCTTCAGCATCCGCGCCTCGCCCCAGCCTCGGCGGATCGCCCCGTAGCGTAGCTCCGTAGCCGTCTGGAAGGAGATGAACGCCGGCCGTCCGGTGATGATCGGCGCGTAGCGCTCAGCCAGCCGTGAGGTCTGGACCAGGTCGGCGCTGAAAACATCGGTGTCGATCACGATCGCGCCGCGCGATCCGGGCGCGGTCACGACTGGACGGCTGCGAGGAAGGCCTCGCCCTCCTCTTCGCTGAGACCCTCGATCACCATCTCAGCGTGGTCAGGCAACGGACGTACCCGGCGCAACAGCTCCTCGACTGGAAGCTCCAAGTGCTCGGGTTCGCTCTGGTTCGCAGGATGCGTCGACACGGCTTTTGAAGTGTAGAGAGCATCGCCGCTGGCGTCAGCGATTTTGCCTCCGCCGCCTGGGATTTGCGGGCGTCAACGGCCGCGGCGTCCTCCCGATGTGAGACAGCCCCAGCCCCGCTCATCTGAGACCGCGACGTTCCATCCATGTGAGAGTGGGTCGAGTGGAGTAGCTGGCGTCGGTTCGGGCGGCGCATTCAGGGTCGGGGGCCGGTTCGTGCTTGAGCTCCGCGCGGAGATCGCTGATACAGCCGGTGATCTCGTCTCGTGTGGGCTCGGACCTCAGCGAGATGTGGCGGGCCGATCGGTTGCCTTCGCCGATGGGCGATTGGCAGCCCAACGAAGAAGCCGTGACGGAGGCTGCTGGTACGCCCGCCCGGGGGCTCGCCGCCCTGCATACCATGCCCGAGGCGGCCGGGCTGGCGACCGGCGAGTGAGGACGCCTGCGCGGCTGGATCGTCCGGTCAGGGCTTGTTGGAGCCAAGCGCCTGCAGGAGGAGAGACTTACAGGTCTCCTCCGAGTGCCTCCAGCAGCGCGAGGCCGAGCTGCCGGGTCTCTCCCGCGAGCAGATCGAATGCCATCACACAGACGCGGGTCCCTTCAAGCGCGTCCTCGCACGCTCCTAGGACGGCCACGCGCACCTGACCTTGCAGGCGGCCCGACGCTGAAAGCAGCCGAGCGTATGTCGCCAGCCGGGTCGGATGCCGGCCGTCGATCACTTCTTCCGCCAGGCGACGGGCGAACGCGTCATCCCGCGCCAGCCGGCGGATCAAAACCGATGGCACCGGCGGATTCAGCGGCGCCTGCTGGGAGGTGTACGCGAGCCAGTCGGCTAGCGCCTCGGCCGCCTCGGCCACGGCACCGAGGGCGAGCCTCAGACGGACGTCAATGTCGATCGGAACGCGCCGGGGCACCTCGCGGAGGCGCTCCAGCGCTCCAGGCAGCTGCGTGCTGCGCGGCCAGCCAGTAGCGAGGGCAAGGCAGACCCCGTCGCTCGGCCAGCCTGCCATTCGCTCCAGGAGCGCCCCCGGTGGCTCCTCGCGAGAGCCGAAGTGCTCGGCGAGGAGGTCCGCTGAGATCAGCAGCGCGTCGCGACTGAAGCTCCGGTCGACGACCGATCCGTCGACCGCTGCGAGCAACGCCTGCAGCAGCTCGTCGCTGGCCGGGCGAGCCGCGGCGAGGAATCGCAGCAAGTTCGGCCGCCCACCGGTGCCGTGCTCGCGGACGAATGCCAAGCACGCCTCGCGGACAGCCGGGTGCGTCGCCGCGAACGGGGCGATCGCATCCCAGCTGCCGTGGACGTCGTGCATCTCGGTGAGCCGGTCGATTGCCTGCTCTCCAACGGCACCAACCAGCTCATCCCAGCGTGCGGCGACGCGTGACGCCAACCACCAATTCGGCTCAAGCGTGCTGGCCACGCCGACGTCCAGCGCTCGCGTCTCGTCAAACCGCGATCTCTCTGCGGCGAACCGGTCAAGCCGGTCGAGCTCAATCAGCGCTGCCAGCCCCGCTTGGCGCTCGCCCTCTCGCTCAAGCCGGGGCGCGTGAAGCGCCTCAAGTGCCTCCACGACCAGCTCAGCCTGACCGTCGCCTCGGTGGGCGGCAAACGCACTCGCGGCCGTCGCACCCGCAGCCGGGTCGCGCTCCAGGCGCCAAGTGGCCATCAGCTGCCCGGCGGCCTCGTCGCCGGCCCCCTCGAACACGCGCTGGGCCAGACGCCGGCGCAGGGCACGCGATAGCGGTGTGAGCTGTTCAAGCAGCAAGCCGCGAAGCCGACCGCTCAGCCGTGCGCCTCGCACCAACACGGCCATCGCGACCTCCGGCCCCCCCGCCCGCGCGAGCGCGAACTGCTCCCCCGCGGGAAGGTCGGCGTACTCGGACACCAGCACGTCGCGAAGCTCCTCATCCCGGCGCCAACTGATCGGCTCTCGGGCGAGTGAGATCTCAAGCGCCTGCCGCTTGACCTCCCACGAGCGATCCGCGAGAGCCGCGGCTGCGCGTCCCGGTCGCCGATTGGCCGGGTCGGCCAGCAGGGCGAGCGCCCATTCATCGCGCTCGCCCGGGGGAAGCAGATCGATCAGGCTGTCGGTGTTCCACATCGCTCGTGGACTGCGGGCGAGCTCAACCAGCGCGTCGGCCACCTCACGATCGTCTGACCAGCCCTCCAGCAGAGCCTTGATGACCCAGCCGAGCGCTCCACTGTCCTCGCTGGCGAGCAGCTCAAGCAGACGCGTTCGAGCCAGTTCGGTGCGTACGGCGAGCGCTGCGCCCGCGATCGCCGGCATGAATGCAGTGGATTCGGTCTGGATCCGCTGCTCGACGGCGGCGACCACATCCGGGTTATCCCCGAAGTTCTCGCCGACGAGCAGATAGGCGCGGTAGGCGTCCAACATGAGCAGCGGGTGCTCCCCCTGGAGCTGTTCGATCAGCCAGCTGACGACCTCCGGGTCGTGTGGGTAGCCGGCGAGCAGCAACCACTCCGCGTCGGAGGGCTCGATTGGGCGTTCACCGACGCGCCGAACGGTTTGGAGTGCTAGGCGTTTGACACGCTCGCTGCCGGGCCATCCTTGACGCAAAAGGCCGGCCGCAACTCCGCCGTATTGCAGCGCGACCATCGTCCAGCCGTCGGCGAGCCGCAGCAGCGCATCGAGGTCCTCCTCCCGCTGGGCGCCGGCGCGCACGAGATGCCCGATGGCCACGAGCTGCAGGGTCGGGTCGTCGCCGGACCGTGCGGCCTGCACCGACGACTCCAGCGCCGGGTGCTCGGGCCAGCCCAGCGACAGCGCCTCCAGCGTCGCGATCCGGGTGATGAGAGTCACAGGCTGCGCGAGCATCTCGGCGAGCACATCGGCCACATCGGTGCGGTCAATGCGCGTGCGCACCAGCGCCAGCCCTGCGTCGCGCGCACTGGCGAGGTCATCGCAGCGCAGCGCGCGGATCAGGACCGCGTCCACCTCTGCGACCTCCGGCCATGCGGCCACGTCCCGGTAGACGGTTCGATACGGCCCGAGGCGACCCGGCACCCACCGGCGTGCCGACGCGAGCAACCGCTCTCCGATCCCCGGACTGCCGAGTCGCTCGACCAGCACGTCCAGCACCGCTCTGGAGACCGCGGGCCACAGGCCACTCTCGACCTCCGCGATCGCGTCGGCGAACAGGCGCTCCTTCACGCTCGGCGAGCAGTGTGCCGGTCCCACCGCCACCTCGGCCAGCATGTCGCTCATCGCCCAGCGAGCCATTGCGCTGCCGTCGCGGCGCAGGGCTTCAATGAGCGCGTCCACCTCCGCCTCATCGTCCACGAACTCCACAGTCGCGACAAGCACCGAGCGCCAAGCCGGCTGCGCTATGTGCTCCGAGAACACCTGTAGGCGCGCGGCGTGGGTGCAGGCCCTCAGCGCACGCGCCGCCAAGTGCTCTTGCAGGGAGCGGTGCACGAACGCAAGTCCCGGCTCATCGTTCTCCAAGAGCGCCATCTCGCTCTGGGCCGTCTCCAGCAGCGTGCGCGCCAGCGCTGTCGCGTCAGCCTCCGACAGTCCACGGGAGCGCAGCGCGTCCGCCGCAACCTCACGGGCTCTGGCGTCTGGCAAGAACGTTGGACCCTCCGCCTGAGTAGCGAACGCGAGCGCCTCGAGCGCCGCGTCGACATCGGCGCGCGCAGGCAGCGCCGGCCCCGGAACAGCCCGCGCGAGCATACGCCGCACGGGCTGGCCCTCGACCAGCTCGTCCAGCACGCGGTCAAGCAACGCACGGCGGCTGGACGGCAGCGGCGGCTGCTGCTGCTCCTCGTCGGCGACTGTCGAGAGCAGCGCGAGCAGCAACGGGGTAGTGCCCATCAGCGCGAGATCAGGCGTCCGGGCGAGTGCACGCAGCAGCCGCTCGGCCGCCATCTCGCCGACACCAAGGCCAATGAGCAGAGCTCGCTGCTGGTCGGCGTCCGGCACGGCGAGCTGGGCCGGTGACCACTCGGGATCGAACGAGCCAAGCGCGCGCAGGCCCTCGGGACGACCGCACAGAAGGGCCGGAGTGCGGCGCATCACGGCGACCTGCTGTAGCCGGTCGCAGGCGATCGCGGCCGCCTGGGCATTGGTCCACTCGTCAAGCCCGTCGACCAGCAGCATTAGACGCTCATCCGAGAGCGCCTGTCCGGCGAGCCGCGCCAGATCAGGCTCGTCATAGGAGCCGAAGTACTGCTCGACCAACTGCAGCAGCGACAGGTCAGGAGCTTCTGCGGCGATCCGCGAGACCCAGCGCCCGAAGGGCACCCAGATCGGCAAGAAGGCGCTCCACCCCGAGCTCAGCCCAGGGAGCCTTGGCTGGTCAGACAGCAGCTCCAGGCATAGCCAGTGAAGCAGCGTGCTCTTGCCGCTCCCCGCGCTTCCGACGAGAAGTCCCCGGTTGACCTCGGAAAGCCAGGACAGGACGGGGAGTCGCTCCTCCAACAACGTGTCAGGGGTCAGCGAGCGACTATCGCCGCGCAAGGCGGCGGGAGTCGCCCGGTGGCTGGCATCGAGCTCTCGCATCCGCATTTGGGCGGTGCGCAGCTCCCGTTGACGAAGGACTGCTGGCATCACGAACCGTTCGGTGAGGGTCGCGTCTGGCGGAGCCCAGCTGACTGCGTCGTGGCGGGCAAACACGCGCGCGTAGAAGGTCCGCAGGCGCGCTCGCAAGTCGGAAAGCTCGTGGGCGTCCAGCCGGCCCTCAGCGTGGGATGGCACCGGGGCCGTGCAAAACGGCTCGACCCACGGCCTGCCGAAGAAGTCCAGCACGATCAGCGGCTCGGTCTTCAGGCGCCGCGATAGCTCGTCTGCGTCCCAGATCTCAAGCGCGACGTCGTGCTCACTAACCCTTGCGGCGTCAGTCTCGATCCTCTCCGCGAGCTCGGTCCGATCGGTCGGTTTGGAGAAGCAGAGGACCAGCGACGACGCCCGTTCTACCCACGATCCGTTGAGAAATCGGTCGACAGCCGCCTCGATGACCGTGGGCGTCACGCTCTCGTAGCGCTTGCACTGATAGACGCGATAGGTCTGATCACGCGTACGGGCATATATGTCGATGCCCTGCTGGGCTTGACCCGCTACCCCGTAGCGCTGGGCATGCTCGGGATCCCCGTCCAGGCGGGCAAGCGCCAGACACAGGCGCTCGAAGTTGGTCCAGGTCAGCGCCTGGAACGGAAGCGTCTGAACCCCGGTGACGGTCGGCGGATCGACACCAGCACTCGGCGGCGCGAGCAGGGTCGCGTCCAGCGGCTTGAGCTCCTCGGGCACACAGGCGATTCTTACAGCGGTCACGCAGGTCAGGGGAAGCACCAACCACGATGTCTGAGCGTGACCGCGCGGCGCCGTGAGCCACACACCCGCAGGAGGCGCACGGATGAGCGCCGGCGCGAGACGCCGCCAGCCCGAGGATCATTGCGCGATGCCAATCCTCGGTCCGCTGGACCCTTCGCAGCTGTTTCGCACCGCGCGCGGTGCGGTGCTGGGAGCGGCGCGACGCCTGCGGCCCGACCACCACACGATCGCGATCAGGAGCGTCCAGTTCTACCCGACCGGGATGCGCCGCTTCTACCTGTACGCCGCGGTGGCACCGAGCCGGTCGGCTGCCCGGGCATTCGACGAGCGAGCTGTGAGGCGCGCGGGCGCGTTCGCAGCCGACGCGTTCGCTGGAGTGTTCGATACCACCCCGTCGATCACCGACCAGGACACGACGTTGTTCACGGTGCGTGGCGACGACGGCGCGGACGAGCGCGCACTGTACGTACACCGCAGTGGGCTCGTTGAGCTCCTATGGGCGCTCACGGTCGAGCAGCCCGAGGGCGCAGGCGAGGAGCTGGCGCTCGACGCGAGCGAGATCGCAGCGGTGCTGACGCGCGTGGCCGGCGCGGTCGGACGCCGCCCCTACTCTGAGCTATCCCGCGCGGGGCGGGGCCCACGGCGGCTCGCGCGCGTGGACTGGGCGGTCAACCTTGCCTCCTACGTCTCGACGGCGGACGGTGAGCGCGCCTGGAGCGCCCTGCGGTTCGCGGACGCGACACCTCTACGAGCGCAGCACCAGCAGCCGGCCGCGCGGCCCGGTGGGTTCGGCGCGCAGCGGTTGCGCAACCGCCGCCGCAAGCTGGCCCCGATCAAGGTCGCGCGGGTCGTGCTCGGCGAGCTGGCGGCGGCCAACGGCTACTACGAGTTCACCTCTGCGGTCGAGCAGACACTCGCCCGGGCGGCCGCGCTGCCAGAGCTGCCCCCGCCAGGGCCGGCGTTGGCCGCGGCGGGCAGTGAACCGAGCGAGGGGCAGCGACGGGTGCTCGACGCCGTCTACGAGCGGTTTCGCGCGTCGGGACGCCAAGTGCCGTTCAGCGAGCTGGACAAGCAGTTTGACCTTCAAGGGATCGCGCTGCGACCGCTCGCCGAGTCGATGCCGCGCGGACTGCTGCTGCCCGTGGTGGCGTCCCGCGGCGGGTTCTACCGCGACAGCGACGAGCTGATGGTCACCCGTGAGGGGCTTCGCTACTGCGAACAGGGCGCAGAGGCACTCGATCTGCTCGCGCGCGGATTGGCATATCTCGCCAAGCGCGAGAAGCCCTTCATCCCGAGCGAATCCCAGCGCGAGCTGCAGGTAACGAGCACCGAGGCCGCCAGCGCGTTGCACCTCACCGAGAGCGAACTCCGCCAGTTGCTGCTGATGCTGCACGAATACGAGCACCATGTGTACCAGAGGAGCAGCTGGAGCGATGACACCGGCGCCTGGGAGATCGTGGTCGCCTGCAGGTATGTGCGCCGCTTTCGCGGGATCCGCGACGGCAGGCAGTACCTGCGCGCCCGCGAGGGCGAGTCGTTCGCGCACCAGCTCGACGCCGAGGAGGCGATCCCGCGGTTCGCGCTGATCGGCCAGCAGCCCTCGTCGCTGGCGCTTGACTCAGAGCCCGTCGTGATGCGCGTCGAGAACCACGGGCCGACCGAGACCTTCGAGGCGACCGTCGAGGAAATCACCTGCGCGCAGCGGCCGCCGACGCCGTGGCACGTGCGCTGGCGCGGCGTCGCCGAACACAGCAAGGAGATCCCAACGGGCGGCCATTGGGTGCTCGAGATCGCGCGCGACGACGCCCTGCACGGCGCCGACAAGGGCTCGCTGACGCCGGGCTTCGTGTTTTTTCAACCCGACAGGGGAGAGGTGTTCGTCGCCAACACACTCGGCAGCGGCGACTCCAGGTATGGGCTGCCGATGCGCGTGAAGATCCGCGTCACTCCGCGCTCGGACCCGCAGCGCTCGCTCGAGAACGTCGTCACGCTGCAGATCACCATGCAAGGTCGACAGGTGCGCTGGGATCGCTTGCAGGTAACGCACGAGTAGACGGGCCATTCTGCGGCAATCGACGCCCGGAGCCGCGGCCGTCTCCGCGCTTCGCCGATCGCAGGTCGTCCGCCGCTCACGCTCCGGGCACGAGTCCTCGACCCGCGCAGCTTTTCGATCACCGGCTCACGTGGTCGACGTGCGCCGGCATGACGGGGAGCTCCCCGATCCTGTTGTGACCGTGGAGTGGAACTTCGCCCGCGGCGGGGTCTCGCTCGTGCGCGCGGTCTTTGAGAACACCTTCTTTGCCGCCCCGGAGGCACGGGGTACGGCGTACGCCCCATTTTAGGGTTCCCGTCCGCCGCTATGAGCGGAGGCGGTGCAAAGGTGATGGCCGCTCGGCCTACAAGGCTGAAATCAGGCGGCGCGCTCCGAATTCGTGGGGCCCGTCCGGCTAGCACGAGCTACCCGCGGCTCGGGTTAGTGCACGCTCAGAATCCGGGCTTGCACCGGAGCAGGACATCGCGGACCTTGCGCTTAAAGAAGTCCTCCAGGTCCAGCCCGGCATCAAAGGCCTGCGTCACATCGCTGCCTGTGATCGGGAACACCGTGACCGCGTTGGTCGAGTTTGTGGTCTGCGCTTCGAACGTGGCCACTGCATCCGCCGTGAATCCTGCCACTGAGAAGTAGAAGCCGGACCGCGCACGGGTTGGGACCAGCTGACCAATGAACTTGTTGACGTCGCCGGCGGTCGTCCGATCTATGGTGTGCTTGCACTCAACCAAGATGTGAGGACCGAGGTCAAGCCAAAAGGGATTCGTTTTGTGGTTCTCGAGAACGAGATCGACCTGGCCGGTCGACGCCCGGAAGTCATGCTGGACGACATCGAATGTCTCGGCGAAGAAGTCCCGCGCGAAGCACTCGAGTGCCTTCCCCTTGGCATCGCCGGCGAGATCCGTGTCGCGTACAGTCGCCCAAGTGTCCGCCAGTCCCGATCGTGGAAGCTTCGAGTCGACAGGCGGTGCAGCAAGGGGTATGGAAATCGCGCCGGGAGATGCCTCTCCTTCACTGAGCACGAGCGCGACGAGGTCTGCCGGGAGTATCTCGATGCACGCCCGGGCTGCCTCACGCAGAAGGCTCGTTGGCCGCTCTGAGAGCTCCCGCCAGCACTCGATAAACAGGTCCGCCCCGCGACGGCGCAGGACGACCAACAGCAGCGGTAGGGGGTCGGGGTGCAGACCGCAAACAAACGTGAGGACAGCGTCGTTTCCGGCGCCGTCCAGCACGTCTGCGATGGCGAGGCCACGGTCCACGATCTCCCGTGCGGCGAAGAAGTCCGCAAACGTCCGGTGAGCGAACGCAAACACGCCCTGGCTCGGTGAGACGACAAACAGCGTCCTCTCGACCACATCCTCCAGCAATGCCTCGGCCTCGTAGCGTCCGCCGACGACCGACCGCGCAGCCGTGTACATCTCGGCCCAGGAGAACACTGCAACCTCTCTCAGATGCCCGTCGAGCGCCAAGGCGCCGAGCATCCGGCGAACCCGCGCCCCGTTGTACTGCGACGTCCTCTGCTCGCGAAGCAGGATCGTGTCTGCGGCATCGGCGATCAGGCCGGTGTGAGTCGTAGGGAGTTGCCCCCGGTGCTCGAACGCCTGAGCCCACAACGTTGTCAGCAACGGATTGCCAAGACCGAGCGTGTCGGCTTGGGCCTGAAAGCCTGTCACGAGTGACTCAGGCAACACGTGGGTCACCAACTCGGCGACCTGTTGATGGCTGAACGGAAGCAGCTGGATTGCCTCCAGCCCGAGGCTGCCTCGCGGCGCCCCAGCTTCCCTGCTGGCCACGAGGATCCGTGACTCGGACATCGCGCGCAGCGAGTCGTCTACCACTGTGCTCAACGCATTGCGTCGCGGCTCGTCTAGCTCATCAAATCCGTCAATCAGCACGTGTAGCCGACCGGCGGCGAACGCCTCACCGAGTCGCTCTGAATCCGCCGTAACACCAGCGCGCGCGGCCGCTCGGTCGAGCAACGTCACCATGGTGGAGAGGGCGTCGACCTCGATGTCCCGAGCGTCGATGAGGATCGCGTAGTTGGGAGAGCTTGCGCTAGCGGCCAGGTATCGAAGCACCCACGACTTTCCCGCGCCCGGAGCCCCAAGCAGCAACGCGCGCGGATACCTTCTGAGAAACGTCGCGTCGACGTCCTCGCGGGTATCGCGCACAGCGACGCTCGGCTTCACGAACGCGGTCCGTGAGCACTCCCATGCGCTGCGTTGAACCTGCGCCAGGTGCTCCAGGAGATCGTTGCCATTGTCGACGGTGATAAGGCGTGAGTCTGCCGGACTCCGGGGGCTGATGGAACCGTGCCAGCGTCGCACGTGGCGATCTTGGGCGTGTTGAACGCCCCTCGCGTGGCGATGGAGTGGGCGCGCGCGAGTCGGTTTTCGCGCCCGACCTCGGCTCCAGTGCGAGGCCAATCCACGGCCGGCCGCCCGACAGGTCGCAAGTTCATCAGCTCTGTGTGCATGAGGCCTGAGCAGACTGCTGCGGCAACCAATCGGCCAATGAGGAGCAGGGTCGAACGAGCGCCGCTCGCGGGATCTCTCGCCGCCGCCGACCCTTCAGCGGCCAGCACGCGCGCGACTACGCATGTAGGCGGCCCGCGTGTAGTTGTAGGCCTTGATCGCAGCCACGTTCTCACTGGGCCCGGGCGTGCGGGCTGCCCGGGCACAAGAGGCTCCCTCGGAGCTGCGGTCGCTCGGTGCGAACAGATGCCGGCTGACAGTCTGGAAGGCCCGCATGTGCAGGTTGCCGGCGATCCGGTCCAGAAGGTCGAGCAGCTCGAGGTGCCGCGCACGCTCGCACAGCGACAGCAGCTGTCGATCGTCGACGATGGCGCCAATCGTGCGCAGGCGCTTCAGCTGCTCGGAGACGCGCGCGGCGTCGCCGCAGCGGCTTCGCTCGCTGCGACTTGGGTCGTGCACCCGCAAGACCCGCTACCCCACCACGCCCGATAATGCATGTTATGTAAACCAGTAGCGAAAGAGGGTCGTCGAACCATGGCGCATCGGCGGGGAACGCCCCCCACGTCCGCCGCACCCTGGAGCGCACATGGCGGCGGTCGCGCCTGACCGCCCAGGCCATCGCCCAGCGACAGAAGCCACAGTCTGCGTCGTACAGGACGATCACGGGTTGTCCTACAGGCTACGAGTCGGCGAGTCCGCGGAGGTCGTGGTCGCGCGCGTGGCCTCGATCTGCAGGCGGACGAAGTCGATCGCGGGCTCGGGCAGCCGGTCGCACACGGCGCTCACGAGCGCCGCGCGCCGATCGCGCGGCAGCTCGCGCAACGGCGCGGCGAGCATCACGGTGGCGACGAACGCCTCCAGCTGGGCGCGGTCCTCGAGGCGCGCCTCGTCGGGCACCAGCCGCACGGCGATCCGCTGAAAGCCGGCGGCGCGCAGCCGCGCGCGCGTGTCGTCGACGCCGGCGAAGTTCCAGAAGCGCGAGCCGTCGTCGCGGTGCACGGCCCCGAGCGTCTGCAGGAACCGCGCGATGTTGCCGCGACCGCCCGCCTCGATCGCGATGCGCCCGCCCGGGCGCATCACGCGCGCGAGCTGGTCGAACACGTGCCGGTGGTCGGGCAGCCAGTGAAGCGTGGCGACGCTCATCACAGCGTCGAACGGCCCGCCCAGGTCGAACGGCTGACGCAGGTCGCGGTGCAGCGCCTCGAGCCGACCGTTTCCGTCGCCGAGGCGCCCGCGCAGCCGCTCGAGCATCTGCAGCGAGCCGTCGACGGCGACGAGCCGGCCGTGCGGCAGCGCCTCGAGCAGCCGCTCGCTGTCGCGGCCGCTGCCGCAGCCGAGCTCCAGCACCGTCTCATCGCCCCGCAGCGCAAGGCGCTCGAGCGCGTCCCTCCCCCACCGCTTGTGCGGCAGATCGAGCGAGTCGTACGTGCTTGCGTTCCACTCCAGAAGCTCCATGCCCATCTCCAGCGTTCTGTGATCTACAACAAGTGTACGTGATAGCATACGATTATAGGAGGCCCGCGGTCCCCCCTCCTCGACGCCGTACTGGGATCCCGGGCGCACAATGGACCCGAGCTGTCGATCTCGCGATCGGCCGTTCGTCTCGAGGGCGACCACACCCGAGAAGGAGGAAGCGATGAAGTACATGCTGCTGATCCACCACGGCACGACGCCGACGCCGCCGTCGCCGGAGTGGGATGCCCTTTCCAAGGAGCAGAAGGGCGCGATCTACGGCGCCTACAAGGCGCTGCGCGAGACCCCCGGCGTGACGTCGGGCGTGCGCATGCAACCCCCCGAGACGGCCACGACGGTGCGGGTGGCGGACGGCAGGACGCTCACGACCGACGGCCCGTTCGCGGAGGTCAAGGAGGCGCTCGGCGGCTACCTGTTCTTCGAGGCCGACGACCTCGACGCGGCGATCGAGCTGGCGGCGCGGATCCCGGCGGCGAGCATGGGCGGCGCGATCGAGGTGCGCCCGCTCGCGGCGGGTTAGCCACGACGCCGTTTGCTCAGGGCCGGAACCGGCTTCTGCTCTCGGTAGAAACGAGCGGCCAACCAAGGTCCGACCCAGGCTTTCGCGGCTCGTCCGTTGCGGGTACCAGATCAGCCGTCCGGCTGGCTCCCGCTCGCCGAGTCAAAGCAGGCGCCGCGGTCCTGCTTCTGGCAATTTGCGGGACTCGCGGTGGGCCGGCGTGCGGACCTGCTTTCAGCTGCCCGAGTTGCTAACGACGCCGGCGGATCGCACGTCGTCGTCCGAGGTGCCGGCAGCTCTGCCCGCGGTGACCGGCACGCGCTCGCAATCGCAGAGAAGCAGTGGTCAGCGGGCGACGGCCCGACGCTGCCGCTGGTCGTCACCGCGGGCGCGAGCGCATCGTCTGCTCGGACGCTGCCTGCACGCGATTGCGAGCGTCTCAGGCGTATCGCAGCGCCTCGCCCGGCCTGAATGTGGCTGCACGGCCGTAGGGTGTGAGAAGCGGCCACCGGCCCGGGAGGAAGCGGGGTTCGGCAGGGCGGCTGTAAGGAATCGGCTCGTGCCGGACATCTAAGAGTTGTGACTGCTCAACAGCGCTTCGAAGCGATCTACTGCGAGCACGCCGCGGCGGTCCACCGCTATGCCCTGCGGCGCATGCAGCCGGGCGAGGCGGAGGACATCGTGGCAGAGGTGTTCCTGATCGTGTGGCGGCGCCTTGAGGATGTGCCGGCCGAGCCGCGCGGGTGGCTCTTGGGGGTGGCGCGGCGCGTCGTCTCCAACCGCCGCCGCAGCGATCAGCGGCGCGCGGCGCTGCGCGAGCGGGTGGCGGCGGCTGTCGGCGGCGAGGAGGCGGCGGCGGGCTCGGGGCAGCTGGCACAGGCGCTGCTCAGCTTGCCCGAGGCCGACCGCGAGGCGCTCACGCTGATCGCTTGGGACGGACTCAGCCACCGCGAGGCCGCCCGTGCGCTGGGTGTCCGGGAGGGCACGTTCGCCGTGCGCCTGTCTCGTGCGCGGCGCCGACTCGCGCGGGCACTGGCGGCCTCGCAGGAGCCGACGAAGACCACCACAACACCACTGGAGGCACGATGAGAAACACACTGATGGACGATCTACGCCGCATCGACCCGCTGCAGGGCGAGAGCGAGCCGCGCCCGGTCACGGATCTGCTCGAGCACCTGGACACCACGATCCGCCCGCTCGGGGAGCCACTCACTGCTCGCAGCGGACATCCGCGTCCGTGGCCCGCACGCCCGGCATTCGCCGCGGCGGCGCTCGCCGGCGCGAGCCTCGCCGCCGCGCTCGCACTCAGCGACCTCGGCGGCGGGCGGCTGGACGTCGCCGCGGCTGCCTACCAAGCCACACAGCAGGGCGCCGGCGTCCTGCACATGAGCATCGTCAGCGAACGGACGGTGGGCTCCTCGACACGCACGACACGCGAGGAAATCTGGACCGCGCAGAACCCGCGTCGCATGCGCACGATCCACACCGACTCCGAAGAAACGCTCGAAGGATCGCTGACTACCACGCCCGTGCGCGCGTTTGAGTGGTCCTCCTCGCAGCCCACGCTGATCAAGGAAAGCACTCCGGCGAATGTGGAGACCTCCGAACAGGCACCGGTGCAGACGATCCACCGGCTGCTCGGTGAAGGCCGCGCGAGCGTCGCCGGCAAGACGAGCTACGAAGGCCGCGAAGCTTGGGAACTGCAGATCCACCCAGACACGCCGCCCGCGTCCTTCGAAGGCGCACAGCTACCCGACCCGACCCTGATCGTGGCGGCCGGGAGCTACGTTCCGCTGGAGCTCGTCGAGCACTACGTGACCAGCGAAAACGGCAAGCCCGAACTGGCGGAACAGCGCGAACGCTACACCGCATACCAGGAACTGCCGGCGAACGCGCCCGACGAGGCGCTGCTCAAGCTCGCGCCCCACGCGGGAGCGACCGTGCAGAGCGAAAGCTAGGTGCGGGCGGGCAAGCTCTCGCGGAGCCTCGCGCTCCTCGCCACCGCGCTCGCCGCTGGGCTCCTCGCGACGGTCCTCGTCGCGCTGACCGGGCCGGGCGGGCATCCGCCGCCTGGCCCGGCCGCCGCGCCGGCTCCTGCCGGTGTGAAGATTGCCTCCGTGCAGCTACTGGCGCTGCGCGCGGCCGACCCGCAGGGAGGGCCGCCATGGGCGCTTCGCATCGTGAGGACCACGCGCGGATGGATCTGCGCGCAGGTGGGGAGGGTCGACCGCGGGCGCTTTGGCGAGCTGGGGCTCGACGGCGCGTTCAGCGACGACCGCCGTCTGCATCCGCCGCCGGCATCGCAGATCCCCGAAGAGGTGGCACCGGGCACCGGGCCCGTGAACGACGACTGCATGGCGCCCGGCGAAACGTTCGCGGGCGAAATCGCCGCGATCGACCGCAGCGCCGCATTCGGCATCGCCGAACGCAGGGTGCCGTCCGCGGACCTGCGCCGCGTGTCCTTCGGGCTGCTCGGCCATCACGCTCTTTCGATCACCTACACCGAGCACGGGCGCCCCGTGACGCGCCTGCTGCTGCGGCCCTACGGAGCCTATCTGCTCGTCGAAGGCGTGAGCGGGCGGGCGGGCGTCCCGGGCATCGGAGCGGCGCCGGGCAACGATGACCCATCGAGGCTTCAGGCCGCCGGATTGACGAGTGCGCTCACGTCGATCCGCTACCGCTACGACGGCAGCTACTGCGTCGAGCGCAAAAACGGCCCGTCGTGCACCGCGAACCTACCTACACCCCCTCGATCGGTGCCGGACGTCCGAGGTAGAACCCCTGAGCGAAGTCGACGCCGTAGTCCGTGAGAAGGGCGAGCGTCTCGGCATCCTCTACTCCCTCGGCGATCGTCTTATAACCAAAACCGTCGGCCAGCCCCACGATTGCCCTGACCAGGTGCTGGTTGGCCGGATTGGACCCTAGGTCCCGCACGAAGTCGACGTCGATCTTCAAATAGGTCACCGGCACCGTCTTCAGGTAGGTGAAGCTGCCAAACCCTGTGCCGAAGTCATCGAGAGCGAGCTGACAGCCGATCCCAGCCAGCCCATGCGCGAACGCCGTGCCGGCCTCGACGTCCTCCATGACCGCCGTCTCTGTGATCTCGAAGATGAGATTTGATGGATCAGCGTCAGCAGCGCGCAGTTGCCGCTCGATCAAAGACAGCAGGTCGAGGTTGCCGATCGATGCCGCCGAGAGGTTCGCCTCCACGCGCAGGCCGCCGGCGGCCAAACGGACCGCTTCGCCGATCACCCAGCGATCGATCTCGCCGATTTGCCCGTACTTCTCAGCCACTGGCAGGAAACTCCCGGGCGCGATGATCTCGCCGCCCTGTCCGCGCATCCGCAGTAGCAGCTCTTGGCTGGGCTGGCCCCCTGCGAGGGGAACGATCGGCTGTGAGCAGAGCACAAACCGGTCTTGGTCGAGCGCGTCCTGGATGCGACCAACCCAGGCGAGCGTGTCCAGCTCGCGCTTGGCTCGGTCCTCCTCGGCGTGCTCGACGCTGGTGTCACGAAAGACGACAACGACTCCACGGACGTGCGTGCCGCTCATCAGAGGCGCTGCCGAGTAGGCGACGGGGAAGATCGTGCCGTCTTTGCGGGTAAACGCGTCATGCATCATGCGCACGGGCCGGCCTTGCGCCCTGACCTTCAACAACTCGCATTCATCCTCCGCGTATCGCGACCCGTCCGCATGCTGGAAATGGATGGCAGCGTGCATCGACTTCCCACGCAGTTCTTGCTCGCTCCAGCCGAGGAGCTTCGAAGCTGCCGAGTTGATAAACGTCAGGCGGCCTTGGTCATCGAGTGCGCAGAGCCCCTCCACCATGGTGTCCATCACGGCGGCGCGAAAGTGCTCCGCTTCTTGGCGCTCAGTTATGTCGGTCACGATGATGCCGACTCCGAGCACATCTCCATCGACCCGAACTGGGTAATAGCTCGCAAGCCAGTGTCGAAAGTCGGGCTCACCAGGCGCCTGACGCTCGACCTCAATGTTCGTCGCAGGTGCGCCGGTTTCCAGCACGCGACGGTACACGTGCTCCATTTGGGCCCACACGTCTGGGACCATTTCGGCGACGGTCCGGCCGATGTGCTCATGCGCCGGAGCTCCGTTGACTTCGGCAAGCGTCTCGTTGATTCGAACGATGCGGCAATCGCGATCGACAAAGGCAAAGCCGACCGGCGCGGCCAACTGCAGCGTTTCCATGAGTGTCAACGACTCAGCTGTGCGCTGCTGCGACTCGGAAAGAGCCGTCACATCCTGGACGGCACCGACGAGACGGCGCGGACGACCCTCGTGCTCGTCCGCCACAGCCGGAAAGGAGCGCAGGACGTGGAGCGTGCCGTCGGGCCAGATCGTGCGATAGACAGGGGCGGGCAGGCTTCCATCCCGTCTGGTCAACGCAACCTCCCGCTCAACGCGGTCGCGGTCGTCTGGGTGTACACGCCCGATCACGTACTCGGGGCTGGGAGCGACCGAACCCGGCTCGACACCAAGGAGACGAAACATGTTGTCCGACCACAACAGGACGTCGGTATCAAGATCCCACACCCAGGTACCGGTTTGCGCGAGTTGCTCCGCTCGCTCGAGCGCCGCCCGGTCAGGGCGCCCTCGGGAAACGTCACGTCTGTCCGTCACAGGGCCCGCGCCAGCGCTCCGGCCAGCGAGGCGTTGGGATAGTAGTCGGGTGCTGGGCTTCGGCAGCATGCAGCCTACTGCACTTTATCGGCCAAAACGCGGCCTCCAGGAATACGCGCTGACGCAGCCGCGATCAGCCCGGCATGTCCGCCACCTCGTCGTCGTCGCCCCGATAACACGGGACGATCTCGATCTTGCTCCTGCTCCCACGGAGCGATCGACCTTCCCCCGTTCTCATCGCAGCCCTTTGCTACCGCACACCCACCCGAGCGGGCGTCTCGCGATTGACACATGACGCTGCTGCTCCGGACGAATCTCGATAGCGCTGGCGGATGGCCCGGAGACGCCTCCTTCGCCATGGCTGAGCAGCAGTCCGATGCGCTCGACAACAGGCTGTCGCAGGTCGTCCAATCCAGGCGTCTGGAGCGAAGCACAGTGGACGCTCGCAAGCCGCGCAAGCCGGCGGTACCTGTGACGGTGCAGAGTATGCTCGCGGCATGCGACGCACGGTCGTGATGCTCGCTTGGTCGGTCGTGCTCGCCGGCGCGGTTGGAGTTGCGGCGGCGGCCGCCGTTGGCCAGTTCCCCGTCTCGGTGTATCCGACGCCGGTCAAGGCGCGGGCTGGGGGTGCGTTGGCCGCCTGTCCGAACCCCGCGGGTCTCGAGCGCTTCGACAGCACGACCACGAAGGCTGCGGTTCGGATCGCGGGCAGCTACGAACGCATCAGCCTCGCGAACGATCTGCGGAATTCCGATCGGGCGTGGTGGCCGCAGGTGCGCGACGCGTGGCGATCAGGCAAGCCCTCCAAGGAAGCGCTGAACCGGGTCGTGTACGGCTCCGGGGAGCCGCTGGCAAGGAACGGATACTCCGTGATCGTCCGATTCTCCTGCGGGAACGCGCTCGTCGCGAAGTCGCTCATCGTCGGCATCGGCCCTCGGCAAACCCATCCGCCGTATTGCGACGCCTGCATATCGACGCTCTTCTTTGTCGACCGCCGAGGGCGAGCGCTGATCTACTACCTGTACTGATCGGAGAGGGCAACGCGGCGCCGGCGCAGCTGCTGGCGGCGTATGGGAAGCTCGTCAAAGCCGTCGTCACGGCAGGCGCACCGAGAAGCGCCCGACGACGAGGCCGCCGCCCAGGAACGGCAGGTGGGTGGAGCGGTCGCCGTACAGGACCTCGCCCGAGTAGACGCCCGGGCATGGCTTGGAGCCGGGCGGTCCGGCGCTCATTCCCAGCGTGAACGTCAGCCGCCGACCCGCGGGGACGTCTTCGTCGATCGTGCTCCCGCCGCTGCCGCCGCGACATGGGAATCGCATCGCGATCGCGTAGTAGCTGGCGGCGCTCGTGATCGGCGCGCGCGCGACGAAGCTCACCCGAACCACGTCTTCGGGCCTCAGCGGCGGATCCCGATGGTCGTAGAGGATCCGCGCGCTCAGCGGAGCGCGCACCTGCGCCGGCGCGGGCCTGGTCAGCGCCACCATCCCGATCGGCGTGCACGGCCGCCCGCGGTTGTCGCGATCCAGCGTCGCGCCGATGTGGCAGACGACTCCGTCCCGGTAGGTGATCGCGCGGATCGGCTGGTACAGGCCGCGCGGAAGCGTCGCCGAGCCGTTCGGGGCGCCCGGGCCGAACGTGTCGGACGGCGCTCCCGGCAGCTGCTCGGCGACGATCAGGTACGCGCCCTGCGGGCCCACGGTGGGGACGGTCACGGTCGGGCCGTCGAACGCGTACACGGATCTCGTGATCGTGAAGTCGCGGTAGCGCCCCGGTTCCCTGACCGTTTCGCTGTGGGTTCGCAGCGAGTAGGCGATGCTCTCGACGTCCGGACCGAGCGCGCCGTAGAAGAGCGCGCGCCCGTCCTTGATCGGACACAGAGCGAGTCCCGGATCGCCCGGGTCGCGCGCTCCCTGGTCGTGGTCCACGCGCGGGATGCACCCCTGGGGATAGGCGCTCGCGGGCACCGCCTGGCTCTGCACCGCCATGAACAGCCGGCCGCCGGCGTCGAGCGGGGCGCAGCCGTCGGACCCGAAGACCGCGTCCTGCGCAGACAGGGCATGGAAGCGGTGGTCGTCGCCGAACGCCCCGTCCTCGCCGAGAACCCCCAGCTGCCCGTCGTACAGGCGCCCGTACTGCAGGCAGCCGACGCCGCGGGTCGTGCTCAGCATTCGCAGCCCCCACGGCAGCCCGCCCGCCGGATCGGGCACGGACAGCGCCAGCAGCGTCGCGCTCGCCCCGATCGGCGCCCCGTCGTCCTTCGTCGGCTGCGTCCTGTACGGCGGTGTCACCGGCGCTCCCGAGAGCAGCCCGTCGGCGAGCGCCACCGCCGCCGCGACCAGCAGCAGCGCGACGAGCGCCACGATCACGCGCGCGTTGAACGCGGCGAAGCCCCGGCGCGAGCGCATGCCCGGCAGCGCGCGCCCGCGCTCCTGCGCCAGGAACAGCCGGTGCAGCTCCTCCCCCATCTCCCGCAGGAGCGGCACATCGGCGGGCTGCTCGCGGCGCTCAGGCATGCTCGTCGCTCTCCACCAGGACGCTCAGGGCGGCCGAGTCGCGCATCGCGCGCAGCGCGCGGCTGACGCGCGCTCGCGCCGTCTGCTCGCTCACGCCCAGCGCCCTCGCCACATCCGCGTAGCCGCGCTCCTCGACCACCCGCAGCCGCAGGGCCAGGCGCTGCTCGCCGGCGAGGCCGTCCAGCCCGGCGGCCAGCCGCTGGCGCACCTCGTCCAGGTCCGCGAGCTCCTCCACCCGTTCGTATTCGTCGTCTGTCAGCGTCCGCCGACGAAATCCGAGCCGGTCCAGCGCGGCCCGCTCGACGCTGCCGCGCCTGGTGAAGTCGATCAGGCGGTGACGCGCGATCGCGTACAGCCACGCCGCCTCCTCCCGCTCCCCCGCGCCGCGGAAGCGACGGCGGTCGCGAAACGCGCACGCGAACGTCTCCGCGACCAGGTCCAGCGACGCCTCCGGCTGATACGTGCGCCTCATGAAGAAGCCCAGCATCGCCTCGGCGTGCGCCGCGTACAGGCGTGCGACGGCATCCGCATCGAGGCTCATCCGGTCGGGTCGTTCGACATCGCTGTCCATATAGGCGGATCTGCCGGACTTCTGTGACACGCGCGGCCGCTCACGCCCGCGAAGTCGCGCTCGGCGAGCGCCGGCCCAGCCCTCTCACCGGTGTGGTCTAGCACGTGAGCCGACCGTGCCCTCTAGCATCTGAGCCAAACCGGACCGGCGAGGAGAGGATGCGATGGCAGACAAGCTCTACACAGCCAAGGCGCACGTGACCGGCGGGCGCATGGAGGGACACGGCCACTCCGGCGACGGCGCGCTCGACGTCCAGCTGCGGATTCCGCCCGAGATGGGCGGGCCTGGCGGCGGCACCAATCCCGAGCAGCTGTTCGCCGTCGGCTACGCCGCGTGCTTCGAGGGCGCGCTCGGCGTCGTCGCGCGCCGCGCCAAGGTCGAGGCCGGCGACGCGGCGATCGACTCGGAGGTCTCGCTCTCGCCCGACGGCCACGGCGGCTTCCTGCTGTCGGTCGCGCTCGACGTCACGCTGCCGTCGGTCGCCGACGCCGCCGCCGCGGTCGACCTGGTCCGCGCCGCGCACGCGGTCTGCCCGTACTCGAACGCCACCCGCGGCAACATCGACGTGGCGCTCACCGCCAACGGCGCGCCCGTCGAGTAGCGCGGCGCCGGTGGGCGCGGTCAAGCGGTCGGCGATACGTGTCGATAGAACCGCTGCGCACTGTCGCGCGCAGCGGTTCGGAAGATGCGGTCGACGTCCCCGCCCAACGTGATGAGGAGCCCGACATCCCCGGTCAAGCTGGCGGGTGCGGTGGCGCTGCTCCTGAGCGGCGCCATGTCCATTCCCGGCCTCGCCGCCGGGGAGCTCCGCCACCGCGAGGCTCCCCGGCATCCAGCCGCGCGCGCCCACGAGGCGATCATCGGCGGCGCGGCCGCGCGGACGGGCGCGTTCGCGTCCGTCGCGCTGATACTCGACCTCCGCGGCCAGGAGACCGGCCAATGCACCGGGACCGTCGTCGCTCCAAGCCTGGTCCTGACCGCCGGCCACTGCGCGGAGAACATCAGGACGGGGGTTCCCAACGCGGCCTCCGGCTACCGGGTCCTGACCGGCGAAGTCAGCGGGATGCCCGCCGAGAGGCAGGAATCGACGGTGTCCGCGGTGATCGTCTACGAAGGCTTCCGTCGCAGGGTGGACGACGGAGATGCCGCGCTGCTGGTCCTGTCCACGCCCACCACGGCTCCGGCGATCGGGCTCGCCGGCCCCGACACGGGCGCGTCTCGCGCCGGCTCGACGGCGACGATGGCGGGATGGGGCAAGACCTTCTTCGCGCAGCGGCGTCCCACGGAAGAGCTGCGGTGGGCCGACACCGTCGTGCAGGGAGATCGCTGGTGTCAGAGCAGCGCCCCGCCGTTCTACGCCAGCGGCGAGATCTGCACGATCGACCCGCCGACCTACGCCACCGGAGCCTGCTCCGGGGACAGCGGCGGCCCCCTGCTGGCCCCGCAGGGCCCCGCTGGACAGCTCGTCGAGATCGGCATCGCCGTTCACGTATACGGAAAGTGCTCCACGCGACGTCCGTCCGTGTTCACCCGCGTGGATCGGATCGCCGCATGGGTGGATACGTGGATAGGCGCATACGCGTCTCCCCCGCCGCCGCCGGCGACATAGTCGGCTTCGGCGCGCCTTCCGGCGCCGTCCCGACCGCCCGAGCTCGCGGGCGAGACACGCTAACGCCCGAGCGTGCGCTCCAGCTCGCGGGCGCGCCCGCCCAGGCCCGCGAGCAGCGAACGGACCTGCTCGAGGTCCGCGCGCAGCTCCTGGTCTCCGACCTCGACCGGGAGCATCGAGTCCTGGAGCGTCGCCAGCAGCCGGTCCGCGTCCGCGATTGCCGACACCGCGCTGTCCAGGAAGCCCTTCGCTCCCCGCGCGGGAGCGCCCGCGATCGCCGGCTCGAACGTGCGCCCGGGCAGGCCGTGGCGCGCGGCGAACGCGGCGTGCGCGCGCCGCGCGCGCCCGTAGGCCGTCTGCGCCGGGCGGAACAGCGCCTCCTCGACCGCGTCGGCGTTGTGCTCGTCCAGCCGCTCGTACGCCTCGCTGAGCGACGACAGCGCCGCGCCGAGCCTGTCCGCCGCCTCGGCAACGGTGTCGAGCAGCTGCTGCCTGGCGTCGGCGGTCGTGTAGGGCACCGCACAAGGTTAGTGCGGCTGGCGCGGGGTATCCGCCAGTACCCGCGCGCGCTCGAGCACCGCGTCGATCATCGGCTCGGTCAGCCTGCCGGTGAACGTGTTCTGCTGGCTCGGGTGGTAGCAGCCGATCAGCCGGTGGCGCTCGCCCTCCAGCTCGGCGCCGTGGGCGAAGCGGGGGCGCGGCCGCCGCGGCGCGGCGTCCGGACCGGTCAGCGCCGCCGTCAGCCGCAGCGCGGCGTCCCACGCGAACGCGCCGAGGCACACCACCGCCCGCACATCGCCCAGCAGGCCCAGCTCGGCGACGCTCCACGGCAGGCACCGCTCGCGCTCGTCGGGGGTCGGACGGTTCGCGGGGGGCGCGCAGCGCACCGCCGCGGTGATCCACGCGTCGCGCAGCACGAGGCCGTCGTCGCGATCGCGCGAGCGCGGCTGGTTGGCGAAGCCGGCGCGCCACAGAGCCGCGAACAGGAAGTCCCCCGAGCGGTCGCCCGTGAACATCCGTCCGGTGCGGTTCGCGCCGTGCGCGGCCGGCGCGAGGCCCAGCAGCAGCACGCGAGCCGCCGGGTCGCCGAAGCCCGGGACGGGACGTCCCCAGTAGTCATCCCCGGCGAACGCCGCGCGCCGCTCGCGGGCGACCTGCTCGCGCCAGGCGACCAGCCGCGGGCAGCGCCGGCAGCCGCCGACAGCCGCCGCGAGCTCGCTCAGGCGGATTGCTCTTTCCGATTGCACATGGCAGTAGTACCATCGCCCAGGAGATGCCGCTGTGGGTCTGGATTCTGTTTGCAGCCGCGCTGGTGAAGATCCCGCTCGCCGGACTGATGCTGTGGATCCCGTTCCGCTACGACGAGTCGATGAACGCCGCCGACATCCCTGACTCCTCCGAAGAGGACGGCGGCTCCAAGGCGCTCCCCGGCGGCCCGCTCGACCCCCACCCCCGCGCGCCGCGCACGCCCAGACCGCGCCGCGGTCCGCATGGCTCTCCCCCTCCGCCGTCCCCGCCGCGCGTGCGCACGGCGAAGCGCGGCACGCGGCCGCTGCGCGTATCCCGCTGACCTCGGCCGCCGCCGTCCGCGACCGATCTCAGCGGTTGCGCTTGCGCTGCCTGCGCGCGGCCTTCGCTTTCGCGCGCCGCCTGCGCAGCGCCGCCTCGGAGTGTCGCGACGTGCTGCCTTCCACGAGCTCGCCGTCGCCCGCCGGCGCGACCCTGCGCGCGTCGCGGATGATCACGAACGCGACGCCCATCAGCAGCAGCACCGCCGCCCCGAGCACGATCAGGACCGTCGTGTGGGAGTTGTGCGGTTCCGATTCGGTGGTCGACGTGGTGGCCGTGGTCGCGGTGCTGGCCGTGCTCGCTGTTTCCGTTTCCGACGAGCCTTTCGTCAGGTTGTTCAACGCGCTGCCGCCGAGGCTCGCCGCGCCCGCCGCCCACGTCGGTGCGACCGCCAGCGCCAGCAGCGCGGCCAGGCACAGCGCGCACACGCTCGCGCGCAGGAGTCGGAATGTGCAAAGGGAACGGCTCGGCACGCGGCGAGCATACCGCCTGGGCGCCCGCACGCCGGGCGCCGATCCGTCTCTGGGAGGCCTCCCGCGCCGCGGCCTCGCCACGCCATAGAATGGCGGCTCATGGCCCCCAAACAACGTCAGGTCCGCATGGAGCAGCGCGGTGGCCTCGAGGCCATCCAGGCGCTCGAGCAGCGCTCGGACGAGGAGCTCGAAGCCGAGACCAAATACAAGGCCGCCGCCCTGGCGATCCTCGGCGCGCGCGCGTCCGAGCGTTTCGACGCGGAGGCCGCTCGCGGCTTCTTCCAGCGCGCGATCGCCGCCGCGCGCCCGCAGGAGCGGATGCAGATCAGGCGCATGGCGGATGCGTCGCTGGCGCTGGCCGAACGCCGCGCGGGGGACCTCAAGAGCGCGGTCGAGCGGCTCGGCCAGGCGCCGCCCAGCGCGCGCCAGCTGTTCGCCCTGCGCGCGATGGGACTGCTGATCCCCTCCTCCTCCGCGGGCATCCTCGCGCGCGTGCGCGGCATCCTGCTGATCATCCTGCTGATCGTCGCGCTGCTCGCGCTCGGCCTGGGGATCGTCGAGCTGATCTCGCTTCCCTTCGGCGGGCTGGGCCTGGCGCCGGGCATCCTGCTCGGTCTGTTCCTGGTGATCGCGGTCCTCGCGGTCATCGCCATGATCGGACGGCGCCGGCGCGACCGCGCACGCAAAGCCCCGTCTGCCTGATCGTGAACCCCGCCGCCGGCGGCGGCAGGGCCGGGCGCCTGGCAGCGGACGCAGAGCTGGCGCTGCGCGGGCACGGCCTGACGGTGCGCCGCGCCGACACGCGCGACCTCGCGCACGCCCGCGAGCTCGCCGCCGAGGCCGCGGGCCGCGGCGAGACGATCGTGGCGCTCAGCGGCGACGGCATGATCGGCGTGCTCGCCGACACGCTGCGGCAGCTGCCGGGAGCGGTGCTCGGCGTGATCCCCGGCGGGCGCGGCAACGACCTGGCGCGCGTGCTCGAGATCCCCGACGACGTGCGGGCCGCCGCGGCGATCGTCGCCGACGGGCACACGCGGCCCGTCGATCTCGGGCTCGTGGAGGGCCACGGCCCCGGAGCTGACGGGCAGGCGTTCGTGGGGATCGCGTCGGCGGGCTTCGACAGCGACGCCAACCGCATCGCCAACGAGGCCCCGTCGTGGCTCGGGGGCCTCGTGTACGTGTACGGGGCGCTGCGCGCGCTCGTCGCGTGGCGTCCGGCGCGCTTCGAGATCGAGCTCGACCCGCCCGGCGAGCGCCGCGGCTTCACCGCGTTCTCGGTCGGCGCCGCCAACTCGAAGGCGTACGGCGGCGGCATGCGCGCGGCGCCGGACGCGATGCTCGACGACGGCCTGCTCGAGGTGGTGGTGCTCGAGAGCGTCGGCAAGCTGAGGTTCCTGACGCGGATCCTGCCGAAGGTGTTCAGCGGAACGCACGTGCGGGAGCCCTGCGTGCACGTCTTTCGCGCGGGCGAGATCGCGCTCAGCGCCGACCGCCCGTTCACGATGTACGCGGACGGCGATCCGATCGGCGAGCTGCCGGTTCGCGTGCGGGCGCTGCGCGGCGCGATCACGATGCTGACACCGCGCGTGGCCGGCGCGGACGCGGCCTTCTCGCAGGAGCCTCCACCGCCCGGCGAGGGCGCGACGGACGGCTGATGGCGGGCACCTCGGCGGCCAAGCTCGCGCTCGCCCGCGGCGTAGGGGCGATCTCGCGGCTGCGCGGAGGCGGCGGCACGAGCGCCCCCGGCAAGCTGCTGATGCGGCTCGCGCCCGATGCGATCGGCGACCTCGGCGCCCGCCTGCCGCGCGGCAGCGTGCTGATCTCGGCCACCAACGGCAAGACGACGACGGCGGCGATGGCGGCGGGCATCCTCGAGCGCGCGGGGGTCGCGCTCGTGCACAACCACGCCGGCGCGAACATGGCCGGCGGGATCGCCACGACGCTGCTCGACGCCGCGCGCCCGCACGGCGCCATCGCCGGCGAGCTCGGCCTGTTCGAGGTCGACGAGCTGTGGCTCGCCTCGCTCGCCGCTCAGCTGCACCCGCGCGCGATCCTGCTGGGCAACCTGTTCCGCGATCAGCTCGACCGCTACGGCGAGCTCGACACGATCGCCGAGCGCTGGGCGCAGGTGCTGCGCGAGGCAGACGCCAAGCTCGTGCTCAACGCCGACGACCCGCTGATCGCGGACCTCGGCCGCGATCACCCGGGAGTCCTGTACTTCGGCGTGCACGACGACTCGCTGGCGCTGCCCGGGATGGCGCACGCGGCGGACGCCAAGCACTGCCGCCGCTGCGGCGCGCCGTACGTCTTCGACGCGATCTACCTCGGCCACCTCGGCCGCTACCACTGCCCGAGCTGCGGGCAATCCAGGCCCGCGCCGGCGGTCACCGCCACCCGCGTGCGCCTGCAGGGCGTGCGCGCCGCCCGCTTCACGCTCGGCACGCCCGCCGGCGAGGCCGAGGTCTCGCTGTCGCTGCCAGGGCTGTACAACGTCTACAACGCGCTCGCCGCCGCCGCGCTGGCCACCGCGCTGGAGGTCCCGCTGGAGACGATCGTCGCCGGCCTCGCGGGCGCGAGGCCCGCGTTCGGGCGCGCGGAGACCGTCACCGTGTCGGTCCCCGCGCCGCCCGCCTCCGTCGCGGCCGAGGCCGCCGGCGCGGTCGCCGCGCCGCCGGCGCGGCGCGAGCTGCGCATCCTGCTCGTCAAGAACCCGGCCGGCGCCAACGAGGTGCTGCGCACGCTCGCGCTCGAGCCGGGCGAGCACGACGTGCTGGGCGTGCTCAACGATCACATCGCCGACGGCCGCGACGTGTCGTGGATCTGGGACGCGGACTTCGAGCTGCTGGCGGGGCGCATCCGGCGGGCGACGTGCAGCGGCACGCGCGCAGCGGACCTTGCCGCAAGGCTGAAGTACGCCGGCGTCGACCCGGCGCGCATCGACGTGCGCGAGGACCTCGCGGACGCCCTGCGCGCGGCCGCCGCCGATCGTCGCGACGCGGCCGGCGCGCCGCTGTTCGCGCTGCCGACGTACACGGCGATGCTCGCGCTGCGCGAGCTGCTGGTGGCGCGCGGGGAGGCGAGCAGCGCGTGGTCGTGAACGCGTCCCAGGGGGATCGCCGCGGCGGCGCGCGGGCGGGCGGGCGGATCGCGACGCGGACGAACGCGGTCGTCTGGCACGACCTCGAGTGCGGCTCCTACAGCGCCGACCTGCCCTTCTGGCGCGAGCTCGCCGGCGGCGCGGGCGCGGTGCTGGACATCGGCGCGGGCACCGGGCGCGTGACGCTCGACCTCGCCCGCCGCGGCCATCGCGTGACCGCGCTCGACCTCGACGCAGAGCTCCTGCGGGCGCTGCGCGAGCGCGCCGCGGGGGCGGATGTCGAGACGGTGTGCGCGGACGCGCGCGCGTTCGCCCTCGATCGCCGCGACTTCGCCGTGTGCATCGCGCCGATGCAGACCGTCCAGCTGCTCGGCGGCGCGGCCGGCCGGCTGGATTTCCTGCGCCATGCCCGCGCGCACCTGGCGCCCGGCGGCATGCTCGCGTGCGCGATCGCCGTCGAGATCGAGCCGTTCGACTGCGACGCCGGCGACCTCGGGCCCTCCCCGGAGATCGCGCGCGCGGATGGGGTCGGCTACATCAGCCGCGCGACGCGCGTGCACGTCGGCAGGCGCGTCGTGCGCATCGAGCGCGAGCGCGCGGTGCTCGAGGGCGAGGAGCCGGCCACGCCGGTGCGGCGGGCGTGGGAGCGCGACGTGGTGGAGCTCGATCGCGTGAGCGTGGCGCAACTGCAGCGCGAGGGCCGCGAGGCGGGCCTGACCCCGGCGGGCACCCGCCCGATCCCGGAGACCGAGGAGCACACGGCGAGCGTCGCGGTGATGTTCCGTGCCTGAGCCCGCGGCCACGATCGGGCCGCCCGCCTCCTCCACCCTGCCCCGCCCGCTGCGCGTGTGCGCCCTGTACCCGGACCTGATGAACATCTACGCCGACCGCGGCAACCTGATCGTGCTCGAGCGCCGCTGCGCATGGCGCGGGATCGGCTTCCAGCTGTCCTCCAGCGGCCTCGGCGAGCGGCTCGACGGCGACGCCCACGACCTGTTCTACATCGGCGGCGGCCAGGACCGCGACCAGCGCCTGTGCGCGCGGGACCTGATCGACACCAAGCGCGACGGGCTGCACGCCGCCGCCGCGCGCGGCGCGGTCGTGCTGGGCGTGTGCGGCGGCTACCAGCTGCTCGGGCACTCCTACACGCTCGGCGAGGATCAGATCCCCGGCGTCGGCCTGCTCGACGTGCGCACCGTGCGCGAGGACGGCCCTCGCCTGATCGGCAACGTCGCGATCGAGGTCTCGCTCGACGACGACGGCCCGCGCGTGCTGGCGGGGTTCGAGAACCACGGCGGCCGCACGTACCTCGGCGACGGCCAGCGGCCATTGGGGCGCGTCCTGCACGGACACGGCAACGACGGGCGCAGCGGCCTGGAGGGCGCCCGCAGCGCCAACACGATCGGCACGTACCTCCACGGCCCGCTGCTGCCCAAGAACGTGTGGTTCGCCGACTGGCTGATCGCGCGCGCGCTCGGCATCGACGCGGGCGAGCTCGCGCCGCTCGACGACGCGATCGAGCGCGAGACCCATCTGAGCGCGCGCCGCGCCGCCGGGGTCTGACGTACGATCGCGCGGTGGAGCTCTCCGAGTACCAGCGCCTGTCGCGCCGCACCGCCGAGTACCCGCGGGAGGCCTGGCTGGCCTATCCCGCTCTGGGTCTGGCCGGCGAGGCGGGCGAGGTGGCCGAGCACGCCAAGAAGGCGATCCGCGACGACGGCGGCCAGGTCAGCGACGAGCGCCGCGCGGCGATGTCAAAGGAGCTCGGGGACGTGCTGTGGTACGTCTCCCAGCTCGCGAGCGAGCTCGAGCTGGACCTCGACGAGATCGCGCAGGTCAACCTCGACAAGCTCCTTTCGCGCCAGCGCCGGGGAGTGCTGTCGGGCAGCGGCGACGAGCGCTGAGCGGCTCGCTCAGGAGGCCACGGCGAAGCGGGCGAAGCGCTCTGCCAAGCGCGCGGGCACGAGCGCGTGGACGCGCACGCCCTCGGCGGTGTCCTCGCGGCTGACCTCGCCGGCGAGCTCGTGCAGCTCCGCGAGGCTGCCGCCGTCCGCGTACGGGACGAGCAGGTCCAGCGGGCGCAGCGTGTGCGCGAGCTCGCGCTCGAGGCGCTCCTCCAGCTCGGCCAGGCCCTCGCCGTCGACGCCGCTGACGAGCACCGCGTCGGGGTGGTGCAAGCGCAGCTCCTCGCGGGCGTCGTCGTCGAGCAGGTCGATCTTGTTGAGCACCAGCACGCGCGGGCGCTCGCCCGCGCCGATCTCCTCCAGCGTCCCCTCCACCGAGCGTTTCATGATCTCCTGCTGGGCCTCCGGCGCCGACGCGTCGAGCACGTGCACCAGCAGCTCCGCGCGGCGCGTCTCCTCGAGCGTCGCCGCGAACGCGTCCACCAGCTGGTGCGGCAGCTTGCTGATGAAGCCGACCGTGTCGGTCAGCAGATGCGCGCGCCCGCCCAGCCTCAGCGTGCGCGTCGTCGGGTCGAGCGTGTGGAACAGGCGGTCGCGCACGCCCACCTCCGAGCCCGTCAGCGCGTTCAGCAGCGTCGACTTGCCCGCGTTGGTGTAGCCCACCAGCGCGATCGTCGGCAGCGCCGCGCGCTCGCGCTCCGCGCGCTGCACCGCGCGCGTGCCCTTCACGTGCTCCAGGCGCCGGCGCAGCACCGCGATGCGGTCGCGCGCCAGCCGTCGATCCGTCTCGATCTGCGTCTCCCCCGGCCCCCTCGTGCCGATGCCGCCGCCCAGGCGCTCGAGGTGGCTCCACAGGCCGCGCATGCGCGCGAGGTTGTACTCCAGCTGCGCCAGCTCCACCTGCAGCTTGCCCTCCGCGCTGTTCGCGTGCGAGGCGAAGATGTCGAGGATCACCGTCGTGCGGTCCACCACCGGCAGGCCGATCGCCTGCTCGAGGTTGCGCTCCTGGCGCGCGCTCAGCTCGTCGTCGCACGCGATCACGTTCGCGTCGCACGCCAGCGCCGCCGCCTTCGCCTCCGCCACCTTGCCCGGGCCGAGATACGTGTTCGGATGCGGCTGCTCGCGGCGCTGGATCATCTCGCCCGCCACCGCCACGCCCGCCGTGCGCAGCAGCTCGCCCAGCTCCGCCAGATCGTCGCCGTCGGGCAGCGCCGCGATGCAGAACGCGCGCTGGCGCGCGCGCTGCGCGGGCTGTGAGCCGTCGCCGACCCACTCGACCGGTTTCGGGGTGACGGCGCTGCGACCGTTGCGGCTTCTATCCATCCACCTCTCAGTCTAGGACCACCGATACGCCAGCAGGTGTTATGACCGGTGAAGCTGCGGCCGTGCGAAGCTGGCGCGACCGGGTCTCCCCAAAGATCAACCCCCGAGCGCCCCCAGCCGCCGCACCGCCTCCAGCAGGCGCTCGTCGGGCGTCGTCAGCGAGATGCGAAACCAGCCCTCGCCCGCCGGCCCGTACGCGGCGCCCGGCGTGAGCACCACGCCCGTGCGCTCGAGCACGTGCTCGCAGTACGCCGCAGAGTTCGCAAAGCCGTCCGGCACGGGCGCCCACACGTAGATCGTCGCGTGCGGCGGGTGCACGTCCACGCCGATCGCGCGCAGCGCCTCGCACACCTCGTCGCGCCTGCGCCGGTACAGCTCGTTCATCGACGCCACCTCCGCGTCCGCGTCCGGCGACAGCGCCGCCACGCCCGCCAGCTGCACCGCCTCGAACAGCCCCGAGTCGATGTTCGTCTTCAGCTGCCAGTACGTCTGCAGCGCGTCCGCGTTTCCGACCACCACCGCGCAGCGCCAGCCCGTCATGTTGTAGCCCTTCGACAGCGAGAACACCTCGACGCCCACGTCCTTCGCGCCCGGGGTCTCCAGGAACGACCCCGCGTGGTGACCGTCGAACACGGTCTCCGAGTACGCGTTGTCGTGCACCACCAGGATCTCGTATGCGCGCGCGAACTCCACCACCCGCTCGAAGAACCCCTCCGGCGCCAGCGCGCCCGTCGGGTTGTTCGGGTAGTTCAGGAACATCAGCTTCGCCCTGCGCGCCACGTCCTCGTCGATCGCGCCCAGGTCCGGGATGAAGCCGTGCTCGGGCTGCAACGCCATCAGCACCGGCTCCGCGCCCGCCAGCCACGGGCCCGCCGTGTACACCGGGTAGCCCGGGTCCGCCGCCAGCGCGTAGTCGCCCGGATCCAGGAACGCCAGGTTCAGGTTGAAGATCGCCTCCTTCGCGCCGATCGCCGGGATGATCTCGCGCTCGGGGTCCAGCCGCACGTCGAAGCGGCGCTCGTAGAAGTCGCGCACCGCGCCCCTGAAGTCCTCGCGTCCGCGGTTCGTCGGGTATTTGTGCGTTTCCGGCTCGCTCACCGCCTCCTGCATCGCCTCCACGATCAGCGGCGGCGTCGGGCGGTCGGGATCGCCGATGCCGAGGCTGATCACGTCCACCCCCGCCGCGCGCTTCTCCGCGATCTTGCGCTCCAGCTGCGCGAACACGTACGGCGGGATGCGCTCCAGGCGCTTACTCGGTCTCATGCAGCTCCTTTTCGAAGTCCTCGCTCACACGGCCCTCGAACACGGGCCGCGCCCAGCCTGTCAGATTGACGCGCAGATCCTCCCCCACCTCCACCTCCAGCTCGCCGCCGTCGAGCAGCACCATGATGCGCGCCGGGCGGGGCGGAGGACCCCGTTCGAGGGCGTGCGCGATCGCCGCGCCCGTCGCGCCCGTTCCCGACGACAGCGTCTCCCCCACGCCGCGCTCGAAGATGCGCGCGCGGATGCGCGTCCGCGCGCCGCCGGCAGCGGCCGGCGAGGGCGTCGTGGCGGGCGCGCCCGGGTCCAGCTCCGTGTACCACGACACGTTTGTCCGATTTTGGAAAATCGCGGCGCCTTCGATCTCCGGGCCGATCGCCGGCAGGTCGAGCGCCTCCAGCTCGGCGAGCGAGCCGACGTGGATCGCGCACTGCGGGTTGCCGATCGACACGTGCTGAAAGCGCCACTCGCGCCCGCCAGCGCTGAGCGTCGCGCGGCCGTCCGCCGGACCGCCGGGGAAGTCCTTGGACGCCAGGCTCGCCGTGCCCATGTCCACCGTGCACGTGTCCGGGCCCGTGATCGTCGGGCGTATCTCCCCCGCCGCCGTCTGTATCGCAAAGGTATCTGCGCCCGTCCAGCCGCGCCGGCGCAGGTACAGGATCGCCTCGCGCGCGCCGTTGCCCGACAGCTCCGCCTCCGAGCCGTCGGGGTTGAAGATGCGCAGGTCCGCCACGTGCGCGGGGTCCGCCGGCGCCGACAGCAGCAGCACGCCGTCGGCGAACACGCCGAAGTGGCCCTCGCACAGCCTGCGCACGCGCGCGGGCGTCAGCTCGAACGGCAGCTCGTCGCGCTCGACGATCAGGTAGTCGTTGCCGAGCGCCTGCCACTTCTCGAATCGCATCGCCGCCGCCATCAGGCGCCGGAGTCTAAGTCAGGCGTCAGCGTGAAGGTCAGGCGTCAGCGTGAAGGTCAGGCGCCATGGCCAGGATCTCGCCGGCGATCGCCAGCGGGTCGCGGCCGGTCACGTCGATGATTCGCACGCCCGCCAGCTTGCGCATCCACGTCAGCTGGCGCTTGGCGTAGTTGCGCGTGTGGCGCTTCATCGCCTCCACGTCCCCCGCCAGCAGCTCCTCGAAGCCAAGCGCCTTGCGCGCCGTCTGCGACGCGCCAGACGCGCGCGCGCGCAGCACCTCCTCGCGTACGCCCGCCGCCAGCATCGCGTCGACGCGCGCGTCGATCGCCGCGTACAGCGCCTCGCGCTCCATCGTCAGCCCCGCCAGCAGCGTCGGGCGGCGCACCTCCTCGCTCCACAGCTGCGACTGGCCCTCCGGCGCCTCCCGGGTGGGTGGGCCCGGATCGCGGAGCTCCCCCAGCTCCGCCAGCTCCAGCGCGCGCACCAGCCGCTGGCGGTCGTTCGGGTCGATTCCCTCCGCAGCCCACGGGGCGCGCGCGGCGAGCCGCGCGTGCAGCGCCGGCGCCCCGTCGCGCTCCAGCTCCGCCATCCAGCGCTCGCGCACGCCCTCCGGCGGCGGCGGGCGCAGGCTCAGCTCGCTCAGCGCCGCGCGCAGGTACAGGCCCGTGCCGCCGACCACGATCGGCCGGCGCCCGGCGGCGAGCAGCTCGTCGATCTGCGCGTGCGCGAGCCGCGCGTACTGGCCGGCGCTGAACGTCGCGTCCAGCGCCAGGAACGACACCAGGCGGTGCTCCAGGCGCGCCCGCTCGGCCGCCGTGGCCACGCCCGTGAGGATCTCCAGGCCCGCGTAAACCTGCAGCGCGTCCGCCGACACCGCCACCGGGTCCTCGCCGCGTGCGCGCAGCAGCTCCGCCAGCGCCACCGCCACGGCGGTCTTGCCCACACCCGTCGGTCCGAACAGCGCGATGATCCGCATTGGGGATAGGCTCACAGGTCGTGCAGATCTCCGGCTCCTCCGTGCTGCTCACCGGCGCCACCGGCGGCATCGGCCACGCGATCGCACGGGCGCTGCGCGCACGCGGCGCCACGCTGATCCTGACCGGGCGGCGCACCGACGTGCTCGAGCCGCTCGCCGTCGAGCTGGGGGCGCGCGCGCTGGCGGTCGACCTCAGCGAGCGCGCCGCCGTCGAGCGCCTGGCGGCGGACGCCGGCGACATCGACATCCTCGTCGCCAACGCCGCGCTGCCCGCCTCCGGGCCCCTGGCGTCCTTCTCCGTCGAGCAGATCGACCGCGCCCTCGACGTCAACCTGCGCGCGCCGATCGTGCTCGCGCACGCGCTCGCCCCCGCCATGGTCGCCCGCGGCAGGGGGCACCTGCTGTTCATGTCCTCGCTCGCCGGCAAGGCCGCCACGCCCGGCACCTCCCTCTACAACGCCTCCAAGTACGGCCTGCGCGGGTTCGCCTCGGCGCTGCGCGCCGACCTGCGCGACAGCGGCGTCGGCGTATCCGCCGTCTTCCCCGGCTTCATCCGCGACGCCGGCATGTTCGCCGACGCCGAAGTCAAGCTGCCGCCCGGCATCGGCACGCGCTCGCCCGAGGACGTCGCCGGCGCCGTCGTCAGCGCGATCGAGCGCAACCGCGGCGAGGTCGACGTCGCGCCGCTGCCCCTGCGCGCGAGCACCATCTTCGCCAGCGTCGCGCCAGAGCTCGCCGGCAGCTTCGCGCGCAGGCTCGGCTCCGAGGACATCACCCGCAAACTGGGGGCCGGGCAGCGGGGGAAGCGCTAGGAGCGTGGGTCGCTAACGCGCCCGGGGTGGGATGTTTTGCGCGCGGAGCAGGGTAGCCGTGGCGATGTTTGGTGCTCTGAGAACGGGGCTGGGCGGGCGTAGGCTGGGCGGCAACGGATCGGCGGTGCTGGTCGACTCACGGGTCGGATCATCCGGTCGTGATCAGGGCCAGTCCGCCGTTGCGGTGGAGCTTGAGGAGGTTGTGGATAGCGCACTGGAAGCGCCATTGGGCACGCGCTGGGGCGTTGCCGCGCAGCAGTAGTTGGCGGGCATCCTGGACGGTTTGCATCTGGCCGAACACCGGCTCGACGATCGCCTTGCGCCGAGCGTAGGTGGCGTGCCCTTCCTTGGTTTTCAGCTTGCGCGCCATACGCTGCTTGGCTGTCGCGTTCTTTGCGACCAGCCCGCGGGGCGCGGGCGCCGGCGGCTCTGAATGCTTGAAACGACCGGTCGCGATGTGAGGGTCCAGGCCGTGCGCGGCGGTCCTCTTGACGTTTTCCTCGGAGAAGTAGCCAGCGTCCGCGGTCAACGCGGCGCCCTCGGGTAGCTGCGCGTCAATCGCGTCGAGGTTCTCATCGAGCTGATCGAGTGCCGGCTCCAACTGTTCCGCGTCGGGTGCTTGGTCGGAGAGCTCCGCCACCACGATCACCTGGGTGGCCCCGTCAACGACAGCCTGCCCGCTATAGCACTGGTGAAACGCGCCGTCAGAGGTCTTCATGATCTTCGACTCGGGGTCGGTGAAATTGCGCTGAGCCCCCGGCTTCGGCTTGAACGGGTCACGCCCGTTCGGTGGCTGGCGTGGCGTCTTGCCCTGTGCGCGCATCTCGGCGCGCCGCGTCTTCTCGCGCTCGGCCGCCTCGGCCTCCAACGCGACCTTGGCCTCCCGGATCCGGGCCAGGCGCTGCTCACGACGCTGGAGCTCTGAGGGCAGCTCATCGCCGCGACGATCGAGCCCGAAACGCTCGTCCTCCTCGGCATCGACGCGTTCAGCATCAGCGAGTAGCGCCTGTGCATTCGCGCGGATAGCGGCGATCTCATCCTCCAACTCCCGCTCCCTCTTGACCATCCGCTCATAGCTCATCGCCTTGTGACGCGACGCGTTCGCGCGCAGCTTGGTGCCATCCAGCGCGAGTGTCCCCAGCCCAACCAGCCCCGCCTGACGGCACAGCCGCAGCGCCTGCACGAACAGCTCCGCCAGCGCGTCCAGATGACGCTTGCGGAAACGCGCGATCGGCCGGTAGTCAGGGTGCTGGTCAGCGCACAAGAACCGCACCGCCACATCAGAGAAGGTGCGCTCCTCAAGCTTGCGCGAGGACGGCGTCCCCGTCGCATAGCCATAGATCAGGAGCTTGACCATCAGCCGCGGGTCATACGGCGGAAAGCCCCGCTCCTCCTCATAGCCCGCGTAGATCGCCGACATGTCCAGCGCCTCATCGACGAGATCCGAGACGAACCGCGCCAAGTGCCCATCAGGAACCCAGTCCTGCAGGCAAGGCGCCATCAACAACACCTGGTCAGGATCATACGCCCGAAAAGTCTTCCCCTCCGCCACCGCCACCCGCTCGGCGACCGGCACCACCACCGCCTCCACCTCGACCAGCCGATCCTGCACCACGCTCGCCATGCGACCCTCCACCGTTGCGGACGATCACATCGTCTTAAACCAGCCGGACGGCATCCACCCGGTTAGCGACCCACGCTCCTAGCCAAGCTTGACGGCGGGGACTCAGACGGAAATGAGCGTGACGCCAAGTCGAGGCGCGCGTGTCAGCGAGGCGTCGACTGTCAGCAGCGGACAGTCCAACGCGCGCGCCAGCGCGACGTAGCAGGCGTCATACGCCGAAAGGTTTGCGCGCAACGACCACACCTCGCGCAGCAGCATTCTGGTGGGCACGCGTGAGATGTCGCTTTCGGCGAGCCTATCTATGGCCGTGGATGCGCGACCACTTGTCAGCTTGCCGCCGCGCTCTAGTCCGCGCAGGCTCTGCACGACCTCCGGGTTGACTACATCCGGGGCCACAAGCGCGGCGTCGCCAATTGCCCGCTCCACTCTCACGCCGGTCTCGCTTCGCAGCAGCAGCTCTACGAGCGCCGACGCGTCAATCACGACCGGCGAGGGCGCGGAGGATCTGCTCATCGCGCTCAGCCCGTCCCTCGTGGATCAAGCTCACTATTTCCTCGGAAGCGATGCCCTGTACAGGCTCGTCCTGTTTCAGGCGGTCGAGCCATTCGCGCGTAGTCGGTACCGCGAGGTCTCGTTCGAGTACGTCCAAGGCGTACTCGCTCAGATTCCGTCCCTCTCGTCGCGCGCGCTCGCGTAGCCGCTCGTGCAATGCGGGGGGAACGTTCTTGATCTGAATCGCGCTCACAGTATGACTCTAGCATGCTAATTACATGCCTACGGCATGCCATTAGAACAGGCTCTCCTGATGCGAGACCAGCGCCGACGCGCCTTCCTCGCTCTCCGCACCCTCAGCCGGCGCTGGGCTTCTGCGCCAGAACGCGCCCGGCGCACCGCCGCGGCGAACCAGCCGGGCAAGACGCTCACGTTCCTCGCGCGGCGCGTACGCGCGGCGGCGGTAGAGCTCCTCGTAGCGGGGCACCAGGTCGGGCCGCTGCGAGCGCAGCCAGTCCATGAACACCGTGCGCACCTCGCCGCGCAGGTGCAGGGCCACGCCGCCGACGCTCGTCGCGCCCGCCTGCGCCGCCAGCTCCAGCAGCGGCTCGACCTGATGCGGCGCGTCGTTGATGCCCGGCATCAGCGGCGCGATAAGCACCCCTGTCGGGATGCCCGCCCGGTTGAGCTCCGCGACCGCCTCGAGGCGCGCGCGAGGGCTGGGCGTGTGCGGCTCGGTCGCCCGCCACGCCTTCTCGTCGAGCGTCGGGATCGACAGGCACGCGCTGAAGCTCGCCCGCTGGGCGATCTCGAGCATCAGCGGCAGGTCGCGCAGCAGCAGCGGCGACTTCGTCAGCACCGAGCACGGATTGGCCGCGTCGCGCAGCGCCTCCCAGATGCCCTGCATCAGCCGGTAGCGGCTCTCCACCCACTGGTACGGGTCGGTGTTCGTCCCCAGCGCCACGTGTGCGTGCTTCCACGAGGGCCGCGCCAGCTCCACCCGCAGCACCTCCGGCGCGTTGACCTTCACGACGATCTCGCGCTCGAAGTCGCGGCCCGGGTTGAATCCTAGAAACGTGTGTGTCGGCCTTGCAAAACAAAAATTACATGCGTGGCTGCAACCCCTATACGGGTTGATCGTCCAGCGGAACGGCATCCGCGATCGCTCCGGCACGCGGTTGAGCACCGACTTGGCGTGCACCTCGTAGAAACGCATGTCGAGCGCCTCGGGCGCCTCGAAACGGCGCACGGCCGCCGGGTCGCGGTAGCCCGGCAGCTGCCGCTGCTCCTCGCCGTCGAGCGTCAGGTTGCTCCAGCGATGGCGGTAGGGACCGCCGTTGCCGGCGGCCCCCCGCACAGATCCCGGCGTGCGCATTTAACGCACCGGGCTCCTGCCTTGGGTGTTGGCGTGAAAGCGCGCGTTGGGGAAGGGATGCATCCTCT
>JBKQHH010000003.1:0-3173 GCA_052148875.1 Solirubrobacteraceae bacterium | reverse complement strand
CACCTCGACGTAGATCTTCTCGGCGGTGTCCAGGTCGTAGACGCCGTCGGGCGCGTAGCCCTCCAGGACCGATTCGCCGAGGAACTCAAACGCCTCCTGCTCGGTCTCGCACAGTCCGATCTTCGCTCCGACCCGCTGGTCGTCGAAGAACTCCTCGGATACGGCCGCGTATCGCGGCATCGCCGGGCTAGGCGGATCGTAGGTGTGCGCCTCGAAGAACTTGATCAGCCCGTCGTAGTTGTTTGCTCTGGTGTGCTCGGTCGTCATTGGCGTTCGGGGCGCATCGCCTCCGGTGCCCCCCACGCTCCATCGTAGTCTCGACGGAGGCGGCGGCTGATGTGCTGAAGCCACGATCTCCGCGACGGCCACCTGCCGTGGCCGCCGGTGAAGGATGGATCTGAAATCGGTGGGTGGGTGGATCCGCCCTGGGCAGCAAAGACTCAGATCTCCGGTAGTAGGGCTGGCTGAAATGTCAAGTGGTGGCCGTGCTGTAAGCGATTTTTCGGGTGTCGCCGGGTAGTTTCGGTGGGTTGTTGTTGAGTTGGTCGATGAGGAGGTTTAGGGCGCGTGCGATGCGGGGTGCGTGGGGTTTGTCGATCGTGACGGTGATGTTGATAGGGGTGTAGTGGATGTGTCCGGGTTGGTGCAGTAGGTGGCGGGTGATCGCGCGGTATTCGTCGAGGTCGGTGAGGTAGGTGTTCAGCGCGCGGGCGAGGTCGAGCTCGGCGTTGTAGGCCAGCAGCCGCAGGACGGTTTGGAGGGCGCGGCGGTTGGTATGCGGGATCGCGAGCTTCGCGTCGGGGTCGATTACGTTCGCGGGCAGTTTCGCGGGGATCGGCTTGAGCGCGGCGCTTGCTGCTTGCACGTCGGCGCGGGCGGCGTCGAGGCTGGCTCGTAGTTCGTTGAGCGTGTGGTCAGGTTGACTGTCGGTCGGGGTGGTGGTGAGGTGCTTGCCGATCGTGCGCTCGAGCTCAGCCACGGCGCTCTCGCGGCTTCTCAGGAGCGCGAGTGCTTTGCTGCGCTCGGGGTTTCGCACGAGCGAGTCGTCAGAGACGGTGTCCATCTGGTAGTCGCAGAGCCAGTGATAGCCGTTGTGGTCTTCGAGGTATTTGAAGCCGTTCTCGATCCGCCAGCGGCAGCGCAGCACGTACGCTAGGCGCGCCGCGGGAGTCGTCAGGTCGCTGGTCAGGATCTGCAGCGCGACCTGCCCGTGCTCATACACAGTGAGTTGCCGCGCCTGACCGTATCCGTCGAGCTCGACGAGCTCGTCAGCGACGTGCAGGTAGCGCCGGCACCCGTCGATCTCCACCCACGAGGCTCGCGGCTTGACGGTCGGGGTCGCGAGCGGCGCGCGGCGGTAGGTCACCCAGTCCATGTCGCGCTCTCGTATTGCTGTGAACGCCTTCGGGTAGGCGCCGCCGCGATCAAAGCCGACCATCACCCGCCGCTGCCCGCAGATTTCGCGCAGCTGGTCAAGCGGGCTGAGCATGCCCTTGCAGAGGCCCTCGGGCGGCCCGGAGGCGAAGCACACCCCGCGCCAGCGATCATCGACCACGACGGTCTCCTCACGTCCGGGCTCGGCGACACGCCGGCGCGTGTTATAGCCCTTGGCGACGGGCCGCGCGCCGGTGTACGCGACGAAATGCCCATCGACGAAGAACACGCTCGGCGGCGCCGGGTCGGCGGCGAGCATCGCCTTTGCGAACGTGACCTGCAACGCGAGCGGATCGACCGCGTCGGCCAGCAACCCAAGCCGCGGGCGTAGCGTCCGCAGATGCGGGAAGCGCCCGATCCCGACCAGCAATCCCGCGTCGGTGAGCTGCAGGTGCTTTGAGCCCTCGAGCGAGGAGCTACCCAACGCGAACGCGAACATGCTCGCCAGCGCCACGGCGGTGCTGTCATAGGAGCGCGCCGGACCGGAGTCAAGCGCTGAGAGCACCTTGCCCGCGCCGACCTTCGCCAAGAACGGATGCAACAACATCGCGCCCGCGTACACCGAGCGCCCGCCGCCCTCAACGACCCGCGCTGCCAACGGATCCCCGCCAACCACGCCGGTGCTGCTGTCAATCAGATCGCTCCCGCCGGCAGCGGCGATCACGCCACTCGCGCCGTTGCTCTCAGGAACCCCAATGACGGCGCCAGCATCCGCATCCGCGCCGCCGCTCCTCTCAGCCCTGTCGCTCGCCTCAGCGAAAGGCAGACAGTCGGCCTCGCGGACTGGCCTTGAACTCAACAGCCGGGAGATCACCGACCCCGAGACACCAAGCTTCTTGGCGATCTCACAGCCAGCGATACCGTGATCGTGCAGCTCGTACACCCGCGCGATCCCGCGCGCGTCAAGCTTCCGCCGACGGCCAGGCGCCGTCGCCAGCGCCGCCGAACCGCCCTCGGTCGCCTTCCGGCGAAGACGGCTCACGTTCTCAGGGCGCATTCCGAACACGCGCCCCACCTCGTTGCAACTGAAGCCAGCCCGAGTCAACGACACGATCGCGAGATGACGCATCCCCCGATCGCCGGTCTCATAGCACGCCACAGCACGACCGCCATAAGACACCACCACGTTCTGACCGATGGCATCCAAGCAAAGCTCGCACGGCGCTGGCATCCCCGCCAACTCGCCCTCACTGCCGACTAAATCCCCGGTGATTGACACACCCCAAGACTATCAAAATCTGTCGAATTGCGCAATCGGCAACGCCGCGAAAAAGCGCTGCTTAACGGCAGAAACGAAACTCAACTACCGGAGGTCTGGGACTTCGCCTGACCGTTTCCGAGAGCGGCAAATTTGGCATAACCAACCACGGCCAACCGACGCGTGCCAACCGCTCGAACTTATGTGTCGAGGCGTTCGAAGCGCTTCATTCAAGCGAGCGCTTCCACTTCGACATTGACGTTGGGATGCCCACAACCTGCGGTCTGGGTTCCAGCGCAGCAGCGATCGTTGCTGGTCTACTTGCCGCGAACACGGTCGTGGGAGGGCCGTACACGCGCCCGGACATATATCGCGAGGCGGTTCGTATTGAGGGCCACCCTGACAACGTCGCCGCTTCGCTGTGCGGTGGCTTCGTCATTTGTCCAAAGCCGAAGCTAGACGATACTCCTCTTCCAGAGCCCATCACGCTAGGAGTCCCCGCAGGGCTCTCTGCCGTACTGGTGGTGCCCAAGACTGAGTT
>JBKQHH010000002.1:0-2786 GCA_052148875.1 Solirubrobacteraceae bacterium | reverse complement strand
TCGCCAACCCCAACTGCTCGACCATGCAGATGGTCGTCGCGCTCAAGCCGATCCACGACGCGGCCGGCATCGAGCGGCTCGTCATCAGCACCTACCAGGCGGTCTCCGGCACCGGCAAGCGGGCGGTGGACGAGCTGCTCGACCAGTCGCACGCGCTGCTGCACGAGCGCGAGATCGAGCCGCCGGACGCCTACGCCCACCAGATCGCGTTCAACGCGCTGCCGCACGCCGGCTCGTTCGCCGCGGGCGAGGACCACACCGACGAGGAGCGCAAGCTCATCAACGAGACGCGCAAGATCCTCGACGATCCCGACATCCGCATCTCGGCCACGTGCGTGCGCGTGCCGGTCGTCAACGGCCACTCCGAGGCGGTCAACGTGCAGACGCGCGACGAGCTCTCGCCCGAGCGCGCCCGCGAGCTGCTCGCCGCGGCCCCCGGTGTGATCGTGCTCGACGACCCCGGCGCCGGCGTCTACCCGCTCGCGATCTACGCCACCGGCAGAGACGAGGTGTTCGTCGGGCGCATTCGCCGCGACCCCGGCAACGAGCGCGCGCTGGACATGTGGATCGTCGCGGACAACCTGCGCAAGGGCGCCGCCACCAACGCGGTCCAGCTGGCCGAGCTGTTGCACGAGCGCGGCCTCTTGCGCCGGCAGACGGCGCCGTCGGCCGCATAGCTCCCTGCCGCTGAAGGACTGGCGGAGGTTCGCTCGAATCTTGCAGCGATGATCTCCTCGGAGGTGCAGCGCACGCTGGTCAAGTCACCGCCGGAGCTGTGGGCGGAGCTGAGCGACCCAGCCGCACTGGCGCGCCATCTCGGCGAGCTCGGCGAGATCCGCATCGTCCGCACCGAGCCCGAGAGCACCGTCGAGTGGGCGGCGGAGAACACCACCGGCACGGTGTCGATCAAGCCGTCCGGATGGGGGACGAAGGTGACCCTCAGCGTGACCCGAGAGCTCGCCGAGCAGGCGCCGGCACCGGAGTCCTCGACCGAGGCGACGCCCTCGCCCGAGGCCAGGGCCGAGCAGGCGCCCGCGCTGGAGTCCCCGCCCGAGACGACGCCCGCGCCGGAGGCGACTGCCGAGCCCGAGCCGACGCGGACGCCTGAGGCCGAGCCTGCCGAAGTTGCCGAGGACGAGCCAGCGGTCCTCGAGGCCGCGACCGCGGCCGAGCCGGAGCCCGCGCCCGCGGCAGCGCCCTCCCCCGAGGCCGTCCCCGCGAGCGAGCCGGAGAGCGAGTCCGAACCGCGTCGCGGCTTCTTCGCGCGCCTCTTCGGCCGCCGTCGCGCGGCCCCGCCACCCGTCGCCCCCGCCGGGGCGACGACAGTGGAGCTGCCCGCAGATCCGTCCGCGCAGACGGTCGCGGCGGAGCGATTGCCTGGGCAGTCCGACGCGTTTGCCGCGGTGAGGCAGGCGCTCGCGCCTGACACGTTCGCGGCGGAGCACCCGTTCGCCGCGCTCCCCCCCGTCGAGCCCGCGCCCAAGCCCGCGGCGTTCGAGCCTATGGCGCCCGAGCCGGCGGTGCCCGAGCCGGCGGCGCCCGAGCCCGCGGCACCCGACAGGGACGCTCAGGCTGAGCAGGCGAGCAACCTCTCCGCGGAGCTGCTGGCGGCCGAGGAGGTGACTGCCGAGGAGGTGACGGCGGTGCTCACGGCGGTGCTCGACCGGCTCGGCGCGGCGCACCACCGGCCGTTCTCGCGCAGCTAGAGACATCGCGCACAGGACGCGCGCGGATAACATCCCGCGCCCGATGTCAAGCAGCCCCCACGACAGGCAGACCGACGCGGCGCTCCTGGCGGCGTCGCGCAGCGGGCACCGCAAGCCGCCGCGCCAGAAGGCGCCGGAAACCTACGAGGAGAAGCTGGCGCAGCTGCAGGAGCTGCGCGCGGCGGCGCTGCACTCGGCGCCGGAGGCCGAGGAGAAGCAGCACGCGCGCGGCAAGTACACGGCGCGCGAGCGCGTGGAGAAGCTGCTGGACCCGGGCTCCTTCCAGGAGCTCGACACGTTCGTGACCCACCGCACGTACGACTTCGACATGCAGAAGAACCGGCCGTGGGGCGACGCGGTGGTGACCGGCCACGGCACGATCGAAGGTCGCACGGTGTGCGTGTTCAGCCAGGACTTCACCGTGTTCGGCGGCTCGCTGGGCGAGGTGATGGGCGAGAAGATGTGCAAGATCATGGATCTCGCCGCCAAGATCGGCTGCCCGGTGATCGGCATCAACGACTCCGGCGGCGCGCGCATCCAGGAGGGCGTCGTCTCGCTGGGCTCCTACGGGGACGTGTTCCTGCGCAACGTGCGCTGCTCGGGCGTGATCCCGCAGATCAGCCTCGTGATGGGGCCGTGCGCGGGCGGCGCGGTGTACTCGCCGGCGATCACCGACTTCATCTTCATGGTCAAGGAGACCTCGCACATGTTCATCACCGGCCCCGACGTCATCAAGACGGTCACCGGCGAGGAGGTCGGCTTCGAGGAGCTCGGCGGCGCGATGTCGCACAACGCCAAGTCCGGGGTCGCGCAGTTCGCCTCAGACGACGAGGACGCATGCCTCGAGGACTGCCGTTACCTGCTGAGCTTCCTGCCATCCAACAACCTGCAGAGCACCCCGCGCGTGGCGCCCGGCGACGACCCCGAGCGCATGGACCCCGAGCTCGACCACGTCGTCCCCGACAACCCCAACAAGCCCTACGACATGCGCGACGTCGTCAAGCGGATCGTCGACGGTGAAGAGTTTTTCGAGGTGCACGAGCACTACGCCAAGAACATCATCTGCGGCTTCTCGCGCAT
>JBKQHH010000001.1:0-10209 GCA_052148875.1 Solirubrobacteraceae bacterium | reverse complement strand
CACGATCTTGGCGCGCGTGATGAACAGCTCGCGTGTCTGCTCGTTGGCGAGCAGGTCGAGCTCGCGATAGCGGTAGCGCGTGCCGGTGTCGCCGAGGCCGTGATGCTTGTCCGGCGGCGGGCGCAGCGCCTTCGTCAGCAGCGTGCACTCGAGCACGGCGAGCGCGAGCTGGCCGCGCTGGGTGACGTACACGATGCCCACGATGCCCACGATGTCGCCGATGTCGAGGCCAAGAATGCGGTCGTACGTCTCCTGCCCGAGCGCGTCGACGCGCACGACCGCCTGGATCGACCCGGACAGGTCGCGGATATCCAGGAACGCGGTCTTGCCGTGCCCGCGGCGCGAGATCAGCCGCCCGGCGATCTGGTATCGCAGCGCGGCGTGCTCGCCCGCCTCAAGGCCGGCGGGGTCGTGTGCGGCGAGCACGTCTGCGATGCGCGTGCGCTCCCCCCACAGGCTGACGGGCGGGTACGGGTCGATCCCCTCGGCTCGCAGCCGCTGCAACTTGGCGCGGCGTTCATCGAATTCGGCGGCGCCGTCCTGTGCCTTCCCGTTCAGGGGCTCCGCCGGCAGCGCCGGCAGCGCCGGCTCCGCTGCGTCTGCTCGCCCGGTCGACCGTGCAGGCGCCTCGTCGTCGTGCTCCTGTTGCTGATCTGCTGCTGACATGTCCAAGACGATCCTCTCAGGTGGTACGCGCTTGTCAAGCGCGCGGTTTGCGGGCTGGCGCGGATGCACGCGGGCTGCCCCGGCCGACGGCTGTCTTCGCCTCGGGCCGGTCGGCCCGAGCGCGGCAAGGGCATATCGCTGGTCGCGGCGGCCTGTCGCTCAGGCCATCGGCAGCGACATGCCCACGGGTTTGGGGCTGTCGGCGGGCGTCGTGGCGCCGTTGCCGTTGCCGGGGGCGACGCCGGCGGGCGCGACTTCGACGAGCGGGAGGACGGGCAGCTCGACCGGCGCGGCGGGGGCCATGGCGATCAGGCCGCGTGCGATGTGGCGGATCGCCTGGGAGGCGGGGTCGTCGGGGTCCTCGATGACGAGCGGGACGCCGCTGTCGGCGTGCTCGCGCAGCGGCATCGTCAGCGGCACGCGGCCGAGCAGCGGCACGTCGAGCTCGTCCGCGAGCTCCTGGCCGCCGCCCTCGCCGAAGATCGCGAAGCGCTCGCCCGACGGGGTGGTGAAGCTCGACATGTTCTCGATCACGCCGCCGATCTCCAGGGCGACCTTGTGCGCCATCTGCGCGGCGCGGCGCGCGACCCTCTGGGCGGTCGCCTGCGGCGTGGTGACGATCACGAACTGCGCCTGCGGCAGCAGCTGCGCGAGCGTCATCGAGACGTCGCCCGTGCCGGGGGGCAGGTCGACGAGCAGGTAGTCCAGCGCGCCCCAGTCGACATCCTGCAGGAACTGCGTGAGCGCCTTGTGGAGCATCGGCCCGCGCCAGACGACGGCCGCGTCCTCCTCGACGAAGAAGCCGATCGACATGACCTTCACGCCGTGGGCCTCGAGCGGGATGATCTTGCGCTCGGGCGACACCGGCGGGCGGGTGGAGCCGAGCCCGTACATGCGCGGGATCGAGTAGCCCCACACGTCCGCGTCGAGCACGCCCACGCGCCTGCTTTCGGCGGTCAGCGCGGCGGCGAGGTTGGCGGTGAGCGTGGACTTGCCGACTCCCCCCTTGCCCGAGCCGATGCACAGGACGTTCGAGACCTGCGCGAGCGCGCCCGCGGGCAGGCTGCCGCGCCCGAGCTTCTGCTGCAGCGCCGTCTTCTGGGCGTCGCTGAGGACGTCGAAGTAGACGTTCACGTGCGTGACGCCGTCGAGCGCCGAGACGGCCTGCGCGACCGCCGTCTGGAAATGGCCCTTGATCGGGCAGCCGGACGTCGTCAGCGAGACGGTCACGTCGACGACGCCGTTGGCGCTGACGTCGATGGAGCGCACCATGTCGAGCTCGACGATCGAGCGGTGCAGCTCGGGGTCGATCACGACCTCCAGCGCCCTGCGGATCTCGTCCCTGCCGGTCACGAGGCCCATTGTGGCAAACCCTGGCGCCGCGGCCGGTCGCGCCGCCGACTCCCGTGGGCCGCCCCGGCGTCGCGGAGGCTACGTGGAACGCGGCAGTGCGTCGAGGATACGCCTGGCGAGCCGCTCGTCGCCGGTGATGCGCAGGCGCTCGTAGGCGCAGGCGGGTCCGAGCGCCGCGACCCATGCGTCGCCGTCGCCGTGCAGGCGCGCCGTCGCCGGGCCCTCTGGATCGGCGGCCGGAGCGTCGGGATCGTCATGCTCGTTCCGCGGATCGGTTGCCGCCTCTCCCACGCGGTCGACCATCCACAGGCGGCCTCCGCGCACGCGGTAGAGGCGACGGACCGGCGGGGACGCGTCCGCGACGACCGCCTCGACGGACCCCTCGGGCAGGCCGGTCTCCTCCTCGAGCAGGGCGGGCAGCAGGCGCAGCAGGGCGTCGAGGTCGACCTGCTCGCGCTCCTGCGGCGGCGACCACAGGTGGCGCATCCCCCAGCGCGTGAGCGCGTGCGCGATCGGCAGCAGCTCGCGCCCCGCGCCGGTGAGCTCGAGTTCGACCCGCGGCGGCATCTCCCTGAAGCGCGTGCGGTTGACCAGCCCGAGCGCGACCATCTGCTGCACGTAGCGCTCCAGCACGCCGGTGCTGACCCCGGGCAGGCGCGCGCGCAGATGCGTGAGACGCATCCTGCCCGGGGCGAGCGCGATCGCGATCGTCAACGTCCAGCGATCGCCTGTCGCGGCGAGCGTGCGGGCCAAAGGGGTCCACGTGCTGCGGGCGCGTGACTGCAGTCCCTCGCCGGTCGATACCTCCTGGTTCCCGGCTCCACGGAGCACACCGTCAGACTAGTTCCATTTATTGGGACAGGCCAGCGAATCGCGGCCGTGTTCCTGACTGCCGCATTGGCTCCTGACGTCAAGCGGGCGGGGCGTCTGCCCGGGTCGCGCACCCCGAGCTTCCCAAGAGCACAGGGCTTCCGGCAAAAAAAGACCCGCGGGCGGTGGGGGCCGCCCGCGGGTCGAGGGAGGAGAGGGTGCTACTACTGCCGGCGGGATATGAGGCCGGCAGACTTTCCCGACCCCGGTCTCCTAGCCGGGCGGGGGAAGCTCGTGTCGCTCAGACCAGGCTCAGGACGCGCTCCTGGACGCGGTTGGCCAGCTCGGGGACGCGGTTGGCGAGATCGGGGACCAGATCCGGCACGCGGTTGGCCAGGTCGCCGCTGCTCTTGGCGAGGGCGTCACGACGCCCCTCGAGGTCGCTGACCGTGCTCTCGATCCTGCGCCGGCGCTGGCGCAGGTCGCGCTCGACGCGCACGCGCGCTTTGCGGACCTCGCGCTCGAGCCGCTTGCGTGCGGTGACGCCGCGGCGCTCGAAGCGACGCAGCTGCGCCTGGGCCTTGGTCGTGGACGAGTAGCTGGAGATCGTGTCGCTGACGGTCGTCACGACGCGTTCGCGGGCGATCAGCGCGGCGCCGACCGGGATCAGCACCGCGCGCTCGGCGTAGTCGCCGAACGCACCGGGGGTCGGACGCGCGGCGCGCGCGGAGCTGGCCTCGCGCGCGGAGCTGGCCTGGGAAATCGCGCGCGGGCTGGAGCGGCGAGCTGAGGAAGCTTTAGCGGCAGCCGGTTTCCTGGCTGCTTTCGCCCGGGCTTTGGACCCGGTGGGGGAAGTGGTGGTTGCGGTCGGCATCTTGAAGTCTCCTGTCTGTTCCTCGCCGGCTGCGAGGAGCGGGGGGGCTTGCGAACACCTGTTTGTACCCCGGCTGAGAAAGATCGTTACAGCGCGATCGTAGCAGACCGTGAAAACGCTGTAATCAAGCGCCGCGCCGGCCGCCTACTTTGTAACAGGAGGAACATGCGTTCGTCCTGGGCGGCCGGGCTTCAGCGCACGGACGCAGGGACGCGCGCGATCCACAGGGCCGGCTGCTCCAGCTCGGCGGGGCTCGGCAGCGCGTCCGGACCGCTCCACGCGAGCGCCAGCGCCCTCGGGCCGCCTGCGTCCACGACCGCGTCGCAGAAGCGACGTCCCAACTCGTACTGGCGAAGCTTCAGCTCCAGGCCCAGCAGGCGCTCGAGCACCCGCCACGGCAGGCCGCGGCTCTCGCGGCGGCGGTTCATCGCCGCGCGCAGGCGCGGCAGCGACGGCAGCACCTCGGCGCCGACCGCATCCATCGTGTGCTCCGCGTGTCCCTCGATCAGCGACATCGCCGCCTGCATCCGCTCGACGAGCGCCCAGCGGTCCTCGCCGAGGGTCAGGCGCAGCAGCTCGCCGCGGCGAGCGCGCTCGACCATCTCGCGCAGCTCGGCCGCGTCCGGCAGATTTGATGCCCACCCGCCCAAACCCGGCACCCATCCGCCCCGCCGGCCGTTGCTGGCGGTAGCGCCGTCGCCTTCGGCCATGCTGTCGCCGTCGCCCGAGGAGCCGCCCGAGATCGTCACCTGCAGGCCCTCGATCAGCTCCTTCAGCATCCCGCCGAGGTGGTCGCGCAGCCACGGCGCGCCCGCGAACTGCACCGCGTGCGTGATCTCGTGGATGCTCACCCACAGCACCAGCTCGTCGCGGTCGACGCCCAGCGTGCGCGCCGCCTGCGCGAGGTTCGGCGCCAGCAGCAGCAGCCGCGGTGACACCGACGCGTCCAGCAGCGCCAGATCGTACTGGCCGAGCACGCGCTGGGAGAGCATGCCCGTCAGCGCCCCAACCTGCACGCCCAGCAGCAGTCCCGAAACCGAGCGCAGCGGGCCCGCGAACAGGCCTTTGCCGCCCTCCATCGGCTCCGTGATCGGCGCCAGCAGCGGCCGCATCGACTTCAGGTTCGCCGCGATCCAGCCCGGGCGGTCGACCAGCTCGAGCGCCGGCAGCTCCGTGGACGAGCTCAGGCCGCTGTAGGAGCCCACCCTGCCCGCGAACTCCCGCACCAGCGGCTCGACCGACGCCGAGCGCACGCCCCCGAACGGCGGCGAGCCCGCCACCAGCTCTCCGACCCGCTGGGCTGCGCCCCAATCGATCACGTCCACACCATCAGCGTAGCCAGGCGAGGGAGCCCTCCTGCGTATTCTTGGAACAGTGACTGACTCCAGGATCGCGCCCGCGCCCGTGGAGGAGCAGGCGGGCTCGTTCCTCAAGCGCGCCGAGGTGCGCGACGTGCTCGCGTGGATGCGGCTGCTCGTCGACCCGCAGGACGCCGCCGCCGTCGTGCGCGCGCTGTCCAGGCCCCCGATCGAGCTGCGCCAGGTCGAGCTCGCGCGCGTCATCCAGGTCGCGCGTCGGCGTAAGCTCGACCTCGTCGTCGGGCTCGCCGCCGCCACCGAGTCGCCGCACGTGCCGCCGGAGGCGCGCGAGCGCATCCAGCGCTTCGTCGAGCTGCACCGCGCCGCCGCCGCCGAGCTCGACACCGTCGCGCCGGACGTCTTCGTCGCGCGGCTGATCGAGCGCCTGGGCGTGCGCGGGCGCCCGCTGCTCGCGCCTGAGGACGCCGCCCAGCAGCGCGCCAGCCTCGAGCTGCTGCGCCGGCTCGCCGTCGACTTCGTGCGCGCCACGCCCGGCGCCAGCATCCGCGACCTCGCCCGGCACCTCGCCACCGTCGTGCCTGACGCGCACGCGGAGCGGCGCGCCGGGGACCGATCGCCAGCCCGCCTGAGTGAGCCATTGGAGGCGGGCGATCCTGTCGGCGAGGGTGACCGTGCGAACGCGGACCTAAACGATCGAGAGCTCATCGACGAGGAGCCCGTCGACGAGCTCCACGCGACGTTCCAGCTGCTGCGCGAGGAGGTGCTCGACGGCGTCGCGCGCATCGGCGGGCGCCTCAGCGAGCTGCGGCTCGACACCGACCTCGACATCTCCCACGGGGTCGTCCGCTACCTCGAGCTGCTCAAGCTCTCCGCGCTGCTGCAGCGCCCCGACGGCCAGAGCCTCGCCGACGCGCTCGCCGACGTCAACGCGCGACTGCTCGCCGCCGTCACGCCGCTGCAGCGCGAGATCTTCCAGACCTCCACGCTCGACGACTCGCTCGCCGGCTCCCGCCGCGGGGAAGGGGAGGCCGACGCGGGTGTGGCGGGCACCACTGCGGGCGAGCGCGCCCGCGCCAGCGCCATCGCCCCCCGCGAGCAGCACTCGCTCGGGCCGTTCCTGCCGCGCAGGGGCGTCGGTCTCGCGCTGTCCGCGTCCGACATCCACACCTACCGCAGCTGCCCCTTGCGCTACAAGTACGCGCGCGTCCTGCGCATCCCCACCGAGCAGACCGTCCACCAGCGCTTCGGCATCGTCGTCCACCAGGTGCTCGAGCGCTACCACTCGGAGGGCGGCGACACGCTCGTGCAGATGCTCGCCTTGCTCGACGCAGGTTGGCGGCGAGCCGGCTTCGGCGACAGCGAGCGCGATCGCGAGCTGTTCGACAAGGCGCGCGCCGCGCTCACGCGCTACCACGCGCGACTTGGCAGCCACGAGTCCGAGCCCGTCTGGTTCGAGCGCCAGTTCGACTTCCGGATCGGGTCGCATCATCTGCGCGGGCGCGTCGATCGGGTCGATCGGCTCGGCGGGGGCGAGGGCGCCGGCACCGGTGGCGCGGGCGAGGGCGCGGAGGGTGCCGAGGGCTCGGGGGGCGTCGCGGGGGAGGGCGAGTACGAGCTGATCGACTACAAGACCTCGCGACCCAAGACCGCCGAGCAGCTGCGCGAGGACATCCAGCTGTCGCTGTACGCGCTCGCCGCGCGCGAGGACTGGGGGCTCGAGTCCTCGCGGCAGGCCTACTACTACGTGCTCGACGACCTCATCGTGCCCGTCGAGAGGGGCGAGCGGGACGCCGAGGCGGTCAAGGGATTGGTGCTCGAGGTGGGGGAGGGGGTGCTTGCGCAGGCGTTCGAGCCGACGCCGTCGCGTACCGTCTGCGCTATGTGTGACTACCGGATTGTGTGCCCGGCGGCGGAGGGGTGAACGTCTGCGGGCGCTGTGCGGAGCCACAGCAGGTGAAGCGGCCCCGCACCCCACGCCCTATGACAACGAGCCACGACCGCTCAAGACGTACGATCCCTGGCGTGCCGGTCCCTGCTTACAGAGGCTATTTAACTTCTATTCCTCCACCGCCTTCCATTAACACTAATTCGTCGGATTCGAGTTCGGCTTCTTTGCCGCCGAGTTTTAGTTTGTTGTTAACCCCTTTGTCTTCGAAGCTTACAGAAGACGTGGAATTGTGTATTAAGCCTACCGCCTCGCCTTCGAGGGTGTAGTTCCCTTCCTCGGTGCACTCTCGGATCGGGATTAACCCCAACACGCTACTCCCAGGTAAAGGCAGCTTTAACAACTCAGGGTTTCCCGGCGGATTTAAACTCAGATCATAATGCACATGATAAAAGAGTAATTGGTTGAGGATCACGCAACCCGCCGGTTTGGGGGCAGTGCAGGTGAAGAGGTGCCAATGGGCTAACGCTAAGCCTAAGACGGGAGAGCCAGCGTTTTCAAAGGTTCCCGTACTAACCTGTCGCGCGCACACTATTTCCACAACGATACCTGCGACTTTGCCTTTCAGGACGGTGTTTCCAATGCCCGTAGATTCGACGCTTAATGCGCCCGCCAGTAAGACTCCGTTTACGTACCACTGCAGCGCCGATGCCGACGCCGACATGCCAGCGCTTATCGCCAGTGCGGCGAGCAGGCCGACGAGGGTCCACCTCAATCGGGACATGAGTATCAATCTCCTTTTTCCGCCTCGCTGTGTTGAGGCGGCTCGTTCATTCCTAGCGGCCGATCGCGCGTGGCCTGGCCGGCTGCGCCGGCGAGCCTGCGCGGAAGCCGCTATAGAGGATGCACAGCCGCGATCTGCTAGTCAAGCCTCGCACCAGACGTCAGCGTCTCTTGGAGTACCTCTTACTGGTCCGAGTTTCGGCCGTTGCCGAAGCCGACGGTTTCTCTATAGCGGGAACAACGGGGAGGCGACAGTACGCGAGTGAGAGACACTGCGCTGCTGGCAGTGAAAGGTAGGCCCCTACTTCCCCTCCCGCCCCCGCTGACGCAGGAACCGCTGGAATTCACTCGCCAGGATGTCGCCCGAGGGCAGGTCCTCGGGCGTGGCCTGCTCCTCGCTGTCCGCCGCCTGCTCCAGCCGTTCGACGAACGCCTGGATGTCAGGATCGCTGCGCACCGCCAGCCCGACCTGGCGTTCGTAGTCGGCGGCCGAGGACTCGAGCTCCGACACGTCCACCGACACGCCGATCAGCACTTCCACCCGGCGCAGCAGCGCCAGCGCCGCCTTCGGGTTGGCCGCCGCGGCCACATAGTGCGGCACCGCCGCCCACAGGCTCGCCGACGGCAGCCCCGCCTGCGCGCACGCCGTGTGCAGCACGCCCACGATGCCCGTCGGTCCCTCGTAGCTGGAGGACTGGATGCCCAGTCGCTCCAGCAGCGCCGCGTCGGAGGCGTGGCCCGTCATCGCCACCGGACGCGTGTGCGGGACGTCGCCCAGCAGCGCGCCCAGCGAGACGACCACCTGCACGCCCAGCGCCTCCGCGAGGTCGACGATGTGCGCGCTGAACGCGCGCCAGCGCATCGACGGCTCCACGCCCTGCACCAGCACCAGGTCGCGTGGCGCGCGTGGCGCGCTCGCTTCGAAGATCTCCACCGTCGGCCACTCGATCTCCCGCGCACCGCCATCGCCGGCCCCGCCCCCGGCCTCTGTCCGATCCTGCTCGCTGAAGCGGATGCACGGGCGGTTCGCCTGGAAATCGTAGAACTCCTCCGAGTCGATCCGCGCGAAGCGGCGCGCGTCCAGCGCCGACGCCAGGAACGCGACCGCGCTCGACGCCGCGTCTCCCGCGTCGTTCCATCCCTGGAACGCGCATACCATCGCCGGGGCCCTCAGGCCATCCGGACGGCGGTCCCAGATCAGGGGCTGCATCCGGACCACCGTACATCATGGGGCGATGGCTGCCGCCACGCGTTCCTCACCCGACCCGTCCCCCGAGCACGTCCAGAGCGTCGCCACGCTGCGCAGCGACGACGACGTCGACGCCGTGTTCGCGTGCACGCGCAAGGAGCGCCAGATCTCCCGCGCCGGCACTCCCTACCTGACGCTCGAGCTGCGCGACAGCAGCGGATCGATCCGCGCGCGCGCCTTCCGCGACGCCGACGTGCTCGCCGGGCGCTTCGAGCGCGGCCAGCTCGTGCGCGTGCGCGGGCGCGTGCAGCGCTTCCGCGACGAGCTCCAGATCGAGCTGCGCGCGATCGAGCCCGCCGACGGCGGCGACGCCGACCCCACGCGCTTCCTGCCCACCGCCTACCGCGACCGCGACGAGCTCGAAGGCTTCCTCGAGCACCTCGCGCGGGAGGTGTACGACCCCGCGCTGGGGGCGCTGCTGGAGAGGATGCTCGGGGACCGGCGCCTGCGCGAGCAGATCCGGCTCGCGCCGTGCTCGCTGCCCACGCAGGCGTCGAGCGCACCGGGTGGGGCCGGCGGGGGCTCGCGCTCGGCACGCGCGCAGTCTGGCCACCACGCCTACCTCGGCGGCCTGCTCGAGCACACCGTCGCCGTCGCCACCATGGCGCTCGAGTTGTGCACGCTGCACCCGCGGCTGGATCGCGACCTGCTGCTCGCCGCCGCCATCGTCCACGACCTCGGAAAGACGCGCGAGTTCGCCTACGGCGCCGAGATCGCGCGCAGCCGCGAGGGCGCGCTGCTCGGGCACGTCGAGCTGGGGTTGCGCGTGATCGCCGAGCACGCGCCCGCGGCCCTCGACGGCGAGCGCAGGCTCGCGCTCGAGCACTGCGTGATCCTCCACCACGGGCCCGAGCCCTCCTCCGGCCAGCGCTTCGCCTCGGCCGAGGCGCTCGCGCTGTACCGGTGCAACGCGCTCGACGCCCAGGTCAAGGGCGTGCTCGAGCACGGGGCCGGCGGCATCGGCGCCTGAGCGGCGGGCGCCGCGGGCAGCCGAGCGGCGGGACTTTCCCGCGGCAGAGAAGCGGCCTTTCCGGTCAAGCGGGCCGGTCGCGATGCCGATAAAGGCCTGTGATGGGCGATTTCGCCACGCCAACCGTTGCAGTGCCTGCGGACTCCGTGCCGGAGGACGCTGGGCCGGAGCGGGCTGCGCCGGACCGGGACCCGGACGACCGTAGGCAGGGCGATCCGCGGCCGACCGGCCAGGAGCAGAAGGGCCTTTACCCGCCGCGCCATCCGGGGCGCTCCCAGCGGATGATCGGCGAGGTGGTCG